>JALZJL010000208.1 GCA_030859785.1 Acidobacteriota bacterium | reverse complement strand
GCGGAAGGTGGCGAAGGCGCGCCCTTGATGATGCGCGGCGCGCACCAGTGTGTCGGCGATCATCTCGAACAGCGTGCGCATCTCGCCCGACGGCGCGGCGATTTGCTTCAATAGATCAGCGTCGCTTTTGAAAAGGTCGAAGCCGCGTCGCCGCGCCGCTTCAGCCTCGACCAGATACTCTTCGACGCGCGCCGGAGTCGAGAGCGATTCCGGCAACGTCCACTCGAACGGGTCGTCCCACAGGTTCGCGGTGATGCCGCCGAAAGTCTGCTCGACGGCCGCCGCGCTGCGCAGCAAGTGTTCCCCGCATGAATAGACGGGCAACTGATCCGATGCCTGACGCGGCTGCCAGTAGAGTTTGTCAATTGGAACCGAGCGCACAAATGTGACCGAACAATCGTGCAATCGCGCGAACTGCTCATTCAGGCCACGCACCATTTCGGCATCGCTCACCACGCGCATCTCCGGGAAAGTTGACTATCTGGTGCGGCGGTCCGACTCGTCGAGCACCGTTCCGAAGCTGCGCCCGCCGTACGTGAATCCGGTGAGGACGCGCCCCTTCGTGCCGACCCTTGCGCCGCGCGAAGGCACCCCGCCGCGCCGCGCGATGACCCACATCTTCCCCGTCCCGTCGTCCAATTCATAAGCGCCTGTGCCGAGCACCCCATAGCTCTCCGTCACCGTCCCGGCGATTCCTACTTCTTTATCGCGGTAGCGCGCCGGGTCGGAATTGATTTTGTAGATGTTTGTTTGGCTGGGGCAAGCCGTCAAGAGCAGAACACTGCCGAAGAGGAAAGACCACAGAACAGTTTTACGTGGTGATTGCATCGCGTCTCCTTATTTGAATCGGAATGAGGGAGAGCGCGGTCATCATAGCATGATTGGGAGGACCATCATCAGACGATGCTGTGAGTTTGAATGACCGGCACACGCTCGCGCATCACTATGTCTTGATCGAAAAGATCGCGGGTTGATGTTAGCCAAACCCTTCCCACCTTCAACACATTCTCTTTGACACTTTTTCGGATGCTCTGTTACGCTCCCCAGCGCAGTCGGGCACGGTCTTAAGCTGATCGCGCGTGCGCGTCCCCGACGAGATGGTTTGATTGACGAATCGCACGCCCGCCACCGACAACATACTCGACCTCCGTTGATGCTCTACGACTCACTGCTGCGTCCCCTTCTGTTCCGTCTGCCGCCGGAGACAGCTCACGAGTTTGCTCTGCGCGCGCTCTCTTTCGGGCTAAGTGCCGATTCGTTGCGCCGCGCCGCTACGCGCCGGTTCAGCCGCGAGCCGTTCGGCGTGCTTGAACGCTTTGGACTCAAGTTCCGCAACCCAGTCGGACTCGCGGCGGGCTTCGACAAGAACGGAACCATCGCGCGAGGCGTCGCGTCGCTCGGCTTCGGCTTCATCGAGGTCGGCACTGTTACACATCATGCGCAGCCCGGAAACCCGCGCCCCCGTCTGTTCCGTCTGCCGCCAGACCGCGCGCTCGTGAACCGCGCCGGGTTCAACAACGACGGCGCGGTCGCACTGGTTGAAACACTCCGCGACCGTCGCCCGGACTGTGTGCTCGGCATCAACATCGGTAAGAGCCGCGCGGTCGAGATCGAGGACGCGGTTGATGATTACCTGGCGAGTTTCACGCTCGTCCACCATCTCGCCGATTACGTCGCGGTCAATGTCAGTTCACCGAACACGCCGCACCTGCGCGAACTGCAACGCGCCGACCGGCTCGCCGCGCTACTCGGCGCGCTGCAACAACGCAACGGCGAACTGGCGTCGAAAGAGATGCGTCCGCCGCTCCCGCTACTCGTCAAGGTATCGCCGGACCTGCACGCCGGCGAGGCGGAGTTGATTGTTGATGTTGCGTTACAGACGGGCTTCGCCGGGATCATCGCGACCAACACAACGACGAGTCGTGCGGGGCTGCGGTCGTCGCCGGAAACAGTAGCCGCCTGCGGCGAGGGAGGCTTAAGCGGTGCGCCGCTTCGCGCACGCGCGACGCAGATGATTGCATCGCTACGCCGTCTGGCGCACAGTTCGCTTGTGATTATCGGCGTCGGCGGCATCTTCAGCGCGGCGGATGCGTGGGAGAAGATTTGCGCCGGGGCAGGACTCGTGCAGCTTTACACCGGACTCGTCTACGAAGGGTTCGGCGTGGCGCGCGACATCAACGACGGACTGGCGGAAATCGCGCGCCGCGAAGGCTTCCACTCACTCGATGAAGCCGTCGGTTGCCGCGCCGATCAACTCGCCGCCGCATGAAGCCTGACCAGTCGAGAAAAGATGAGACATGCCGCGATGACCGATAATATTAAAGACAAACTGATCGTTGCGCTCGACGTCGAGACGGTGCGCGAGGCGCGCGAGTTGTGCGCGGCGCTCAGTGGTTGGGTCGGGATGTTCAAAATCGGCTCGCAACTTTTCACCGCCGCCGGGCCTGATGTCGTGCGCGAAATAATCGGCACGGGCGGGCGCGTCTTTCTCGACCTGAAGTTTCATGACATCCCGAACACGGTCGCGGCGGCCTGCCGGGAAGCGGCGCGCCTCGGCGTCTCGATCATCAACGTCCACGCGGCAGGCGGCGGCGAAATGATGCGCCGCGCGGCAGACGCGGTGACTGAATCGGCAGAGAGGGAAGGCTTCGCACGGCCTCGAGTAATCGCCGTCACCGTCCTGACCAGCGCGGACCAAACGACGCTCGGCGAAGTCGGCGTGACTTCAACCATTCAAGATCAAGTGGCGGCGCTCGTGCGACTCGCCGAACAAAGCGGACTCGACGGCGTCGTCGCTTCACCGCATGAAATTAAGATTGTCCGCGAGGCCGTCGGGCGCGCAAACTTTCTCGTCGTGACGCCGGGCGTCAGACCGGAAAGTGTGGCGCACGACGACCAGAAACGGGTGATGACTCCCGCGGCGGCGATCCGCGCCGGAGCCGATTACATCGTCGTCGGTCGTGCCATCCTCAACGCCCCAGACCCAGCACGCGCCGCCGCCGAAATCGTCGAACAGATGGAGCAAGCCGAAGAACAGCAAGTGGAAAGCAATCGCGTGTCAGCCCATTGAGGAAAGGCACAGCCTCGCCTTTAGCTCTCGTGATGGAACCAGATTACAACGTATATGGAAGCGGCCCGGCGTTCGTGTATGTCCCCGGCATCGAAGGGACGGGCCGGCTGTTCTACAAACAGATTGACGACCTGGCGCGTGACCATACGGTGATTACGGTTCCGCTGCGCAGCCATCATCGCTACGAGATGCCAGTGCTGATCGAGGATTTACGAACCGTCGTGCGTAGCGCGGGGTTTGAGCGGGCGACGGTTCTCGGCGAGTCGTTCGGCGGCCTGCTGACGATGGCAACGGCGCTCGCACACCCTGAACTCTTCGAGCGCATGATCCTGCTGAACACTTTTCCCTTCTTCACGCAGCGTGCGAAGATCAGTCTGGGCTGCACGCTGTTTTCAATTCTGCCGGAGAGATTAATGAAAGCGTATCGCAACAGGTCGACGCGCCGCACTATCTTCGGCGACGACGTGACGGAAGATGACCGGCGGCTTTTCCGTCAACACACTCGAACCGTTGCGCGCGCCGGCTACGTGTCGCGGATGCGGATCATCCGCGATACGGATTTGCGCCCGCGTCTGGAAGAGATCAAAGTGCCCGCGCTCGTCGTCGCCGGCACGGACGACCGTCTGTTCGACAGCCTCAGTGCCGCGACATTAATCACCCGCCGACTGGCCCGCGCCAAGCTTTTGATTCTCAAAGGGGCGGGTCACACGGCGTTGCTTTCGGATCGGGTGCGAGTTCGCGAATGGCTCGCGGAGTTTGAAGATTTTTGAAGCGACGCTCGCGCCTCCCCCGCGAAAGTAACGGAACGTACACCGCGTGGTCGACGTGTAATCGCTGCCGTGCGAATGCGATTCCGGCATGTCCGGTACGCACCGATGGCAATCACACGGTAACTCAAGTTCACAAGGAAGAGAGAAGGCTGACATTTGAAGATTAATTTGCGACCGCGGTCGACGCGCGCCGGGCGGCTCATCATCCCGGCGGTCGTGATGCTGATGCTGTTCGGCATCGATGTTGTGACGCGGAGCCAGACTGCGGGCGTCACGGGCACGACTTTCTCACCGGCGACTTATCGCCCGAACGAGCGCCTCAGCTACAACGTTTCGTTCTCGAACTTTGATACCGCCGCACACATCGAGTTATTCGTCGCCGGGCGCGGCGCAATTGCCGGACGAGATACTTTTGAGTTGCGCGGTCATGTCGAAACCATCGGGGTCGTCAGTGCCGCGCTCTATTCGCTCAATAACGATTACATCTCTTTCGTCGATTCGGCGACCGGCTTCCCGCTTCGCACGCAACAGTCAACTCGTGAGAGCGGACGCACCCCGGACATGGCGCGCGATTACAATCAAGCGGTTGGGTCTTCGGCCCTCAACGGGACGACGGTCGCCGCAACTCCAGGCAGGTATGATCCGCTGTCCGCGTTGTACGCTCTGCGCGCCTTGCCGCTCGCTCAGGGTGCGACCTACCCGCTCACCATGCAGTACAACGGACGCGAGTTCCAGGCCGAATTGAAAGTCACGGGACGCGAAGTGCTGAAGACCAACATCGGCTCTTCGAACGCTATCGTCACGCAGTTGAGAGTTAAGGGCGACCGCGAGATCAACGATATGCGCGTCCGCATCTACTTCAGCGACGATGCATCACACGTGCCGGTACTGCTGAGCGCGCGGCTTCCGTCAGGCGAGATTCGTGCCGAGATTGCCAGCGCCGAAGTTCTACCGGAATCTCCGGCTGCTCCGTCTATCGCCGCCGCTCCAAACAACAAACCGTCGCCGCCGCGACCGACCCCGCCCGACGCGCCCCTCAATCCGGAGGGAAATCATCGGGACACTTCGCTCGCTGATCTGCCATTCAAAGTAGGCGAAGAACTGAACTTCAACTTTCTGCTCGGCGACGCCGCGCAACCCATCGGCAAGGCGACCTTTCAAGTGCGTTCGCGCGCGCGCTTCTTCAACCAGGAAGGGCTGCTGCTGGCGGCTGCGCTCCAGACCGCGGGCGCGGGTCAGACGCTCTTTCCCGTCAGCGATCAAATCAGTTCTTACGTCGACATCAAGTCACTGCTCCCCTTTCGCACCGAATTGCGTCTCCAGGAAGGAAAACGCCGCACGAACTGGACGGTCAAACTCGGCCAGGAACTCGGCAGCGCGAACTTCGATGACGGCACGCACATTCAGATTCCGGTCGGCACGCATGACATCCTCTCAGTCTTCTATGCGCTCCGCTCATTCGACCTGACGCCGCCGAAGCGCAACGTGGTTTCGATCATCCTCAACAAACGTCCGCGCCTGCTCATCGTGACGGCACTCCAACGTCAGACGATAGAGCTTGGCGGGCAGCGCATCCCCGCCGTGCAAGTCTCTCTGGCGATTGATGAAGCACGGGGCGACCGATTCGGACTGCGCCTCTGGGTCAGCGCCGACTCACGTCGCCTGCCGCTACGCCTGACGGCGACCACACCGCTTGGCCCTGTCCGCGCCGACCTCGCGATTCTGCCCGTCGGCTTTCAATAGTTCACTCACACGTCCTGCTTCTTCACGACTGAAAGCAAAATCATAGTAAGCGTTCAGCGATCAGCATTCAGCGGTTAGCCGGTCATGCGCCGCGCTGCTGATTCAATGGCGCGCCTCGTTCAGCGAGAGCGAAAGGCCCGCACGCTTACTTTGGTTTTAGCTGATCGCTGACTGCTGAAGGCTTGCGTATTTTGTCTTCAGTCTTCATCCTCTCCTCAATTACATCTCTACTGAAATTGAAATACATTTTCAACTAAACTATACTGTCCGCACACCGAGGTTTTAGCGTTACCTTTGGTCTTGTGCTGTGAGCGCGTCCTGATAGCGGAGCGTCATGAATTCGAGTGGGACATGGCAGTGCAAATGAAAAAGATTGAAATATTTTCGCCTCAAAGATTTTGCAGTGGTTCACGTGACGTATGAAAAATAATCTTCCTGATTCGATATCATCGCTTGATCGTTTGCCTCTCCGAGTTACGGCGCGCGTCGTCTCGGTCAGTGGATCAGGCGCGGTGGCCCGCCGCTTAATGGAGATGGGTGTCGTGCCGGGAGCGCCGGTGCAAATTATTAAGCCTGCTCCCCTCGGCGATCCTCTCGAAGTATGTGTCCGTAATTATCACCTCGCGATTCGGCGCGCCGAGGCACGAACGATTACCGTGTCCATCACTAAGTCATAATTTTTCGATTGTATTTTTCAAATCGAGCATTGAACTGAAGAACACCACGCCTGCGATTCGTTAACACTACTCATCACCCGCGAATAAATGAGCACGACCGTCGAGACCACTATGCGCGCGCCCGCCCCTTCGGCAATTCCCGAGCGCGAGGCGGTGCTGCTGCCGTTGACAATCGCGCTCGCGGGCAATCCTAACGCCGGCAAGACCAGTCTCTTCAACGCGCTCACAGGGTTGCGGCAGAAGGTCGCCAACTACCCCGGCGTGACGGTGGAGCGTAAAGAGGGTGTGTGGTCGCTCGCTTCTGATCTGCCGCCTGCTCGCTTGATTGACCTGCCCGGACTTTATAGCCTCGACGCTTCGGCCATCGACGAACAGATCGCGCGCGACATCCTGACCGGGAAGAACACGGTCGTCCCTGCGCCGGACGTGATCGTGGCCGTCGTGGATGCGACCAACCTTGAGCGCAACTTATATCTCGTCACGCAACTGATGGAGACGAAGCGACCGCTCGTGATCGCGCTCACGATGATGGACCTCGCCACGCGTAGCGGACTCAAGATTGACATCGAGAAACTGAGGGGGGGGTTAGGCGTCCCCGTCGTGCCGGTTGGGGCGAAGCAGCGTCGCGGTTTGGAAGACCTCGCGCGGCAGGTTCTCAAAGCGGTGGGAGGCGAGAGTCCGTTGGCGTCATGGCAACTGTCCGACCATGCCGAACGAGAGTTGCGTGCGCTGGCCGTCAACGGCAGCAATCAGACACTGACGGCCCGTGAGTCGGCGTTGGGCGACTTGTACGCGGAAGAGTTGCCGGCGAATCCGCAACGGCGCGCGGCGGTCGCGGCGGCGCGCGAGCGTCTGGCTGGGGCAGTGCCGAATTGGTGGCAGGAGCCGGTGCTGGCGCGCTACCAATGGATCGAGCAGGTCGCGCGAAGGGCGGTGATCGAAGGAGACCGCGACCGACCCGACGTCACCGACCGCATCGACCGCGTGGTGACGCATCGTGTGTTCGGCCCGGTGCTCCTCCTCGTCGTGATGCTGTTGATTTTTCAAACGATCTTTTCGTGGGCGACGGTGCCGATGGATTTGATTGACGGCAGCTTCGGCGCACTACAGGAGTGGACGCGGGGCCGTCTGCCCGACGGATTGCTGGCGAGCCTGGTCGCGGACGGGATCATCGCGGGTGTCGGCGGCGTCCTCGTCTTTCTGCCGCAGATACTTCTGCTCTTTTTCTTCATCTCGCTGCTTGAAGATAGCGGGTACATGGCGCGGGCGGCGTTTCTGACGGATAGATTGATGCGCGGTGTCGGACTGCATGGCAAGGCGTTTATGCCGCTCCTTAGTTCATTCGCGTGCGCGATTCCGGGCATCATGGCGACGCGCACGATAGAGAATCCGAAGGACCGTCTGGCGACAATGATGATCGCTCCGTTCATGAGTTGTTCGGCGCGGCTACCGGTCTACACGCTGATGATCGCGGCGTTCTTCACCGAGCGAAAGATTCTCGGCGTACTCTCAATCGGCGTGCTGATTATCATGTCGATGTACCTACTCGGAATCGCCGTCGCGGTCATCGCGGCGTGGGTTTTGAAGCACACGATTCTGAAAGGGCCGCCGCCGCCGCTTGTCCTCGAACTGCCGCCGTATCGCGTGCCGAACTTTATGAACATCGCGCAGACGATGCAATCGCGCGCGTGGATATTCATCAAGCGCGCCGGGACGGTCATCATGGCAATCTCGATTCTGCTGTGGGCACTCGTCACTTTCCCGCGCCAGCCGGGGCCGCAGGTTTCACCGGGGACGGCGGGCGCGGTCGCGCAGGTCGTGCGCGAAACGGGGGTCGAAGCGAGGGGCGAGCCGGCGCCGGGAACGAATCCTGCTTCATCGAACGAAGCGGGCGAATTGGACGCGGCGGGTGCTCAACTCCGCAACAGCTTCGCGGGTCGCGCCGGGCGCTTGATCGAGCCGCTGATCGCGCCGCTCGGTTTTGATTGGAAGATGGGCATCGGGTTGATCGCATCGTTCGCCGCGCGCGAAACGCTGGTGTCAACGCTGAGCATCGTTTACAACGTCGGCGCCGACGCGAGGGAAGAGTCATCTTCTTTGATTGATGCAGTGCGTAATGCCCGGCGGCCCGACGGAAGTCCGGCCTGGACGCCACTCGTCGCCGTTTCGATGATGGTCTTTTTCGTGCTCGCGTGTCAGTGCATGTCCACCATCGCGGTCGTGCGTCGCGAAACCAATTCGTGGCGCTGGCCGCTGTTCATGGTCGGCTACATGCTAGTGCTCGCTTACGTCGCTTCATTTATCACGTTTCAGGGTGGGCGGTTGCTCGGTTTCTCGTGAGCGTTAGAAAGATGATTGACTGGCAGAACATCGTAGTGATGCTGATCGTGCTGGGCGCGGCACTCTACGTCGTGCGACGTGGGTGGAGTCGCTTCCGCTCGTTTCGCGCGTCAGGCGACGGCGGCGCGGCGGCGTCGTGCACGACCGGGTGTGGCGGATGCGCGAACAACCAACAGCCCGCGGCGGCGGCAACTACTCCGGTGTCAAAGACTCTCGTCCAACTCAGCCGCTCTCACACGGGGTCATCCCGCACCAGCCGCTAAAGATTTAAAGTATCACAAAGACATATTCATCAAAGCCGCCATTCATTGCAGCAGAACCGGAGGCGTGAAAGATAGCGAGGCGATAGGAAAGAGGAACAGCGCGAGCGATGCGAAGCGAGCGCCAGCCTCCGTTGGGCGCTATCGAGGGTAGTTTAAGGAGTGTTAAGTAATGGGCGATGTTGCATCATTAGCTGATAGGTTTGCCGGTAGCGGTCAGCGCGTCTTTGAGCACGCGGCGAGAAGAGCAAGTGAAGGTGGGCGCAACTATGTTACCTCCGCGCATCTTGTCGTGGCTCTAGCCGCTGAAGAAAGCCGTCGCTTTGCTGTGTTGATGCGCGCCCTCAGGGTTGATGCCGACCGAGTTCAGCAGCTTATCGCGGAGCGTTTAGAAGACGGGCCGCAGCATCCTGGCAAAGGTTTGCGGCTCGCGCCCGAAATGGTCGGCGTGTTGAAAGCAGCAGGGCGGGTGGCGCGTGCGCATGGGCAAAGCAGGATCGGATCGGTGGACCTAATGATCGCGTTAGCAGAGGATGAGGGCGGCGTATTCGTGGAGGTACCGAAGAGTTTGGAAGCTGATGTGGGTGCGGCGGGCGAAGATGCACGTGCGCTGTACGGATGCCTATTGGTGCTGTCGCGTAGTCTCAGCAGAGGAGAGTTGCTTCGTAGACCGCGCGCGTAGCGTTTGCTGACTGACATCCGCTGACGGTTAAAGCCGGGTGATATTGTTTGGTCACAATCCTCAGGTGTGTCTGAACCGAGCGAGGTTCACAGCGTAAAGTTGAAACTGATGAAACCCGCGACGCGCACGGGTTGACCATTCAACAGAGTCGGACTGAAACGCCAACGGCGCGCGGCCTCGTTAGCCGCTTGCTTCAGCATCGCCGGGCCGCTCGTCGCCCGCACATCTTCGACCATGCCCTTCTCATTTACCACCAAATAGACTGTCACGACTCCGCCGACGCGCGCCGACTTCGCCGTTGGAGGATAGTTAGGGGCAACCTTCTGCATCGCCTTGTCAACGAGGGAGCCGACGGAAATCAATCCGCTCGGCGACTGCTCCTTCCGACTGTTAGCGGCCTGCGACTCTGATGTCGGCGCGGTCTGCCGGGGCGGTGGTGACGACGAGTCGGATGTGTGGCGGTCGCTCTCTGAAACGACTATGGGGTCGTCAGAAGTTTTTTCGGTCGCCGCCGGGCCTGACACCGGAGGGGCTGATACCGAAGGCACACGCTGAATGTGTGTATTGGGTTGTTCGGGTGCGGTCTGTGTAGGTATGGTCTGTGGACGCGCGGACGGCGCGGGCGCGGCGGGGACGGATTCAGGGGCCGGCGTCGACGACGAGCCACCGGTATTGATGTTCGAGTCGGTGTTCGAGTCAGCAGGTGCGGCGGTGACAAGGGCGGTAGAAACATCAACGATGGTGATAGCCGGTGCCCTGTCGAGTGTAGTGCCGTGTCGGTCGGCGCGCGTCTGCGAAGCAGCGAGGTGTTGGCGGGCCTCCGAAATCTCGCGCTGCCACTGAGCGCGTTCGCCGCTGTTGCGCGCCAGCCTCAGACGCACGCTGGCCGCATCTTCAAGCAGCGCGCTCGAATCGGTATGGCGAACGTTCTCTTCGCGAATCGCTTTGGCCTGTTCGGTGAGCCGCTCGACCAGCGTCCGCATCTGATCGAGGTCGCTGCGGGCCTCAGTCGGCAAGTTGCCGTCCGCGATGTCGAGGCCAAACTCGCGGTATCGATCAATCCGCGAGCGCAGACTGTTGAGTATCTGTCCGGTCAGGGCGTAGTAGACATGGGTGATGCCCGACTTCGACTCGGCGCGCGCCTTGAACGCTTCTTCCAGCATCTCGCGCGAGCGCGTGTAATGACTCAGGCTAAGGTGGACGCTCATCAATAAGAGGCGCGTCACGTCGCGCACCGTTTCGTCTTTCGCCTCGGCGCGGATCGCTTCGAGTTCGCTGGCCGCCAGTGTGAAGTTGCCGGCGGCGGCAAGCACGCGGGCGTGCGTGAGACGCGCCTGCACGGGGTCGACTCTCGGCTCCGCCGTGGTGTCGGCGCTTGTCTCCGCGTCCGTCGTCGTTCCCATCTGCGCGTATGCGCTTACCACGCCAGCGAGCATCAAGCCACAACAGACGCTCGCCTTCAAAATTAAATTTGTGATGTTAATCGGAGTGATCCCCCTTCGCTAATCGAACTCCAAAAACGTCGAAGCGAGCGTTAAAGCTCGCTTCGCGATTTACTGTTAAGGTTGAATTCATTATCGCCTCATCGGACATTTCAATCAACCCCACTTGACGCGGACAGCGGACTCACGACTACGGAGTTTGAGTGAGGCCGGCGTCGAGACTCCGCGCGATGCGCTCACGAAATGCCCGCGCCCTGTGCTTCAATGCCGATTCGTCCAGCGTCAGCAAGCGGCGATTAAGCATCACCACACGACCTTCAATCACCACCGTCCGCACGTCCGCCGCCTTCGTCGCATAAACGAGGTGCGAGTAAATACTGTAGCGCGGCGTCTGGTGCAGCCCGTCGAGATCGACCAACACCACATCGGCGCGCTTACCCGGTTCGAGCGAGCCGATCTCGCGCTCCATGTGCAGAGCGCGCGCGCCGCGAATCGTCGCCATCTCTAGCGCCTGCTGCGCCGTCACCACGCGCGGGTCTTGACTCCAAACTTTATGCAGCTTCGCCGCGGTGTCCATCTCCTCCCACATGTCGAGGTCGTTGTTGGAAGCCGCGCCGTCGGTGCCGAGTCCGAGCGCCAAATCTTCTGCGATCATTTGCGGGACGGGCGCGACGCCCGACGCGAGTTTCATATTCGACTGGGGATTATGCACCGCGCCGACACCGAAGCGTTTCAGCAACGCAATCTCTTCCAGGCTGATGTGGACGGTGTGAGCAGCGATGACTCGTTGGTTCAGGAAACCGATGCGCGCGAGATACTCGGTGGGGCGAACACCCTTAGCCTGTGTCGAGTCTTCGACTTCTTTGCGCGTTTCGGCGACGTGAATCAGGATGGGCACGCCGGTGCGGTCGGCGAAGACGCGCACCGCTTTCAGATGCTCTTCGGAGACGGTGTACGGCGCATGCGGCGCGACGGCCGCGGTGATCAGCGGATGACCGCGCCACTTCGCGACGTAGCGCTCGGCGTAAGCCATCGCCTCAGCGTGCGTCTTATTATCAGGGACGGGAAAGTCGATGATTGTCTCACCGAGCACACCGCGCACACCGGCGCGCGCCGTCTCGTCGGCGACGGCGTCCTCGAAGTAATACATATCGGCGTATGTCGTCGTCCCGCCGCGAATCATCTCCGCGAGTCCGAGTTGCGTGCCGACGCGCACAAACTCTTCGGTGACGTTCTTCGCCTCCGCCGGGAAGATGTATTTCGTCAACCACTCATTCAGATCAAGGTCGTCGGCGAGGCCGCGGAAGAGCGTCATCGCGATGTGCGTGTGGCCGTTAATCAATCCGGGGATGACTACCTTGCCGGTGGCGTCGATGACGCTGGTACGCAGCCGGGTCGAGTACTTGTTCTGAATCTCGCCGCGCGTGCCGACCGCGACGATGCGCCCACCTCTAATCGCCAGCGCGCCATCCTCAATCACGCGCCGCGCCCCGTCCATCGTCACGACCGTGCCACCGACGATCAACAGATCGACCTGCATCCTTGTCTGCACGGCGAGCGTCACCGTCGATGACAGTAACACCGTGACCAGTACTACTGTGACAAAAGCCCACACGTTTTTCGACATTGAGTAATCAGACCTCTCGGCAGAGTATCGCGCACTCACCATCCGTTCTGTTCCGGCATCAAACAGTTTTTGGTTTTGAGCTGAAAACTCAAAACTCAAAACTGTTTACTTAGGTTTGCCGGGCAGGTAGTAGAAGCGCACGACCAGCAGACCGGAGAGCGCCGCGACGCTCAGCAGCAGGTCGAGCGATGTGATGTCGGGGCTGACGATCTTGCGTGCGACGACGAAGATGATGACCTCGATGGCGGCGCTCGAGCGGTGAAACAACAACAGCAGTCCGAGTTCGGCAGCAATGCCGACGAGCAGAATGTTTTCGATGATCTTTTGCAGCACGACGTATTCGTCCGTCGGCTGGAAGAGCTTTGGGAATTCGCGTACCACCGTGTCGTAAGTGGCGACAATGGCGGCGCCGAGGATGAGAATTGCGAGCAGTGAAAGAAACAGGTGGATCAAGTTCCCGACGTGCCGGTTGATGGCGCGCTCGACAGCCATCTCGGCCCTCGCGCCGGCGGTTCCTTCCTCTTCCTCCGCGTTTGCTTCGCTCGTCATCCTTTTTGCGCCTCCGTCTCATCCAGAAATTGATTGTCGAAAGGCCGCGGCAGGAGCGCGCTCATCAACAGAATCTCGGTGTCACCGCGCAGATTGGCGAGCACCACCGGCACGTCGCCGCAAAACTCCCAGATGATTTGCCGGCACGCCCCGCACGGCGGTGTCAGGCGCTTGGTATCGGCGACGACCGCGATTCGCCTGAAGTTTAATACTCCTGCCGACAGAGCCTTCCAGATGGCGACGCGCTCGGCGCACATCGTCAGCCCGTAGGTCGCGCTCTCAATGTTGCAGCCGGTGAAGACGGCGCCGTCATCGGCTTCGAGCGCTGCGCCGACACGAAAGCCGGAGTAACGCGCCTGCGCGAAATCGCGCGCCGCCGTCGCCGCTTCAATGATCGCCCGCCGGTCCGTCATCGTCATTGTATTCACGCGCCGTACTTCGCAGTCGCCGTTGCGCCCGTCGCCGTTTCGGCGCGCCGCAGTTGTTCATCAGCTAGTCGCTCGCGAATCCTTCCACTGATTAAGCCGATGCTGACCAGGTTGTGCCCGCCCTCCGGGATAATCACGTCGGCGCAGCGCTTCGATGGCTCGACGAATTGCATGTGCATCGGGCGCACGCTCGCCAGATATTGTTCGACCACTGATTCGACGGTGCGTCCGCGCTCGGCCACATCGCGCCGCAGACGGCGGATGAAGCGAATGTCGTCCGGCGTATCGACGAACACCTTGATGTCCATCTCGCTGAGCAGTCGCGGCTCAGCGAAAACCAGGATGCCTTCGATGATGATGATCGGCTTCGGCTCCATCCGCAGCGTCTCACTGCGGCGCGTGTGCGTCTTAAAATCATAGAGCGGCAAATCGACCTCGCGCCCCGCCTTCAAGTCTCTGACATGCTCAACCAGCAAGTCATTGTCGATGGCATCCGGGTGGTCGAAGTTAGCTTTGCAGCGAAAGTCGAGCGGCAGTTGGTCAAGGTTGCGGTAGTACGAATCTTGCTGCAGGAAAACCACTTCGCACGCCCTCACCGATTCGAGGATGCGGTTAGCAACCGTCGTCTTGCCCGAACCTGTTCCGCCGCAAATGCCGATAATCATTGAGCAGCCTCAGAGTAAGCAGTAAGCAGTGAGCAGTAAACCATTCTCTTCACCGCTCACTGCTCACTGCTCACAGCAATTTTGGAATGACGCCCCGCAGCAACTCCGCGAATGGAACGCGGACACGCTCGCCGATCTCGATCACTTCGGCGTGATTGATCGGCACGTCGAGCACGCCCGCTGCGAGGTTGGTGATGCACGAGATGCCGAGCACCTTGATGCCCATCTGGCGCGCGACGATGGCTTCCGGCACGGTGCTCATCCCAACGGCGTCCGCGCCGAGCGCACGCAGCATGCGAATCTCGGCGGGCGTTTCATAGCTCGGTCCCGACAGCGCCGCGTACACACCGCGCCGCAACTCGCGCCCCGCACGGCGACTCTCTTTGATGGCGATGTCCTGATACTCGCGGTCATATACTTCGGTCATGTCGGGGAAGCGTGGGCCGAAGCGTTCGTCGTTCGCGCCGCGCAGCGGATTCTCGCCAATCAGATTAAGGTGATCGCTGATGACCATCAAAGCACCTTGCGTGAATCCGTTGTTGAGGCCGCCGGCGGCGTTCGTCAATACCAGTGACTTGACGCCGAGCACGCCGAGCACGCGCACCGGGAACGTCACCTCGTTGAACTGATAGCCTTCGTAGTAATGAAACCGCCCCTGCATCGCCGCAATTGGCACGCCCTCGATTTTGCCGAGCACGAGACGTCCGGCGTGCCCCTCGACGGTGGATCGCGCGAAGCCGGGAATTTCCGTATACGGCAATATCAACGCGTCCTCAATCTCGTCGGCGAATGCGCCGAGTCCACTACCGAGCACAATCGAGGTGCGCGCTTCTTCGTTCCACTGCGAGCGGATGACGCGCGCCGCGTGTTCGGCGCGTTCGTACAATGATTCCGGTGACAAGCTCTCCATCGGTTTCATGGTTCCTTTTCCCCTAAGTTCTCCATAAAACTGTTCGTCGTTGAAATGTATTGGTTTGGCTGACCCGCGTGAAGTAGGCCGAAACACTAACATAACCCCGCGCCGCGAGGCCAATAGACCTCTTGCAAAAGTAAAAAATCCGTTTGTTTAGAGGCGGGCTGCGCCCGCCGTTGCCCGTAACATTTAACCATGCACCGGCGGGCGGAGCCCGCCTCTAAACATGGTAATTGATTTTTGCAAGAGGTCTAATCAAAGCACCGCACCCTTAACGCTCTTTTTGGTAAGGCAGGCCGAGCGCGCGCGGTGCCCGCGAAGCACCGATGAATCCGGCGAGCACCACGATGGTCAGCACATACGGAATGATCTGTATGAACTGCACAGGGATTTTGGCGACGCCCTGCATCTGAATCGACACCGCTTCGGCGAAGCCAAACAGCAGACATGCCAGCATCGTCTGGACGGGACGCCACTTGCCGAAGATCAGCGCGGCGAGCGCGATAAAGCCACGACCGGCGGTCATGTTGCGCGTGAACAGCGACGCCTGCCCAATCGAGAGGTACGCGCCGCCGATAGCCGCCAGCGCGCCGGACAGCAACACCGCCGCGTATCTGATTCGCGCAACGCCGACGCCCGCCGCATCCGCCGCTTCGGGATTCTCGCCGACCGCGCGCAGGCGCAAGCCGAATGGTGTCCGGTTGAGCACGTACCACGTTAGCGGCACCAGCGCGATGGCGATGACAATGGGCGTCCACGGAATCAGATTCTCTATTGGTATCTGCGGCGTCGCGCCAGTCGAACTGAACAGCGCGCCGCTCAACAGCGCCGGGACGCCGAGGAACAGAATGTTAATCGCCGTCCCACTGACCACTTGATCCGCTTTGAATTGGATGCAGGCGACGGCATGCACCCCAGCGACCGCCGCGCCCGCGACAACGGCGGCGAGCAGACCCACCCACGGACTCTGCGTGTAATATGTCACCGCCGCTGCTGTGAACGCGCCTGCCAGCATCAACCCTTCGAGCGCAATGTTGATGACGCCCGCCCGCTCCGAATAGAGACCGCCCAGGGCCGCCAACAGCAACGGCGTCGCCAGACGAATCGACGACAACACAATCGACAGGGTGAAGATTTCAGTCATCAGTCATCAGTTTTGAGTTTTCAGTTTTCAGTTTTCAGGGTTCGATCATCAGTTTTCAGTTTCCAGTGTTCTGCAAGCTGGGTGCTATTTTCAAAACTCACACGCCGTTCTTACTCAAAACACAAAACTCAAAACTGTCATAACTTCGATCTCTTCAGCAGACCGAACTTACCGAGAGAGTCGCGGAACAGTGCTTCGGCGGCGACGAATAAAATGACGACTGCCTGCAACACCAGCACCAAATCTTTCGAGACGCGGTCGGTGAAGATGTCGACGAAGAGCCCGCCGCGAATCAGCGCGCCGAACAGCAGCGCAGCCAGCAACACGCCGACCGGATGGTTGCGACCGAGTAGCGCGACCGCGATTCCGGTGAAGCCGTAACCGACCGAGAACCCATCGTAATAGCGGTATCGATAGCCGAGCACTTCGTTGATCGCGACCATCCCGGCCAACGCTCCGGAGACACTCATCGCCAGCACGATCTGCTTCCGCGTCGAGATGCCGCCGTACTCCGCCGCGGTCGGGTTTGCACCCGTCGCGCGTATCTCATAGCCCCACTTCGTCCGCCACAAAAAGACGTAGACCAGCGCGCACGCAATCAACGCGAGAAAGAAAGAGATGTTCAGCGGGATGCGCTCCGGGAACCAACCAACCAACTGGCCGATGCGCGGGACGTGTGCGTTCTCGCCGCTCAACCCTTGCGCCGTGTCGATCAGACCGATCATCTTCGTCTGCATGATCGCGTCGCCCTCGTTCTTGTAATGATACTGCGTGAAGTAACTCGCCAGCGCGACGGCGATGAAGTTCAGCATGATTGTGTTAATGACTTCGTGCGAACCGAAACGCGCCTTCAGCACGCCGGGTATCGCGCCCCACGCCGCGCCGCTCATCACAGCGGTCAGACACGCCAACGGAATCAACACCCACGCCGACAGTTGCGCGAACGTAATCCCGACCCACGCGGTGGCGAACGCCGCGACGTAGAGTTGACCCTCCGCACCGATGTTGAGCAGGCCGCAACGGAACGCCACCGCAACCGCCAGCCCGGTGAAGATCAACGGCGTTGCATAAAACAGCGTATAGCCGATGCCGTCCGGCCACGACAACGCGCTGCCGATCAACAGCCGGTACGTCTCAATCGGATCATCGCCGATCAGCAGCACGATGACGCCGCCGACCAGAAACGCCGCGCCGACAGCGATGAGCGGAAAGAGCAATTCGCGGAGATGCTTCATGTATTCGATGGTTCGTGAGCGGTTTTATTATCAGCCGGTCGCATCACCACCCGCCGGCTCGACGCCGTGTCGCTTCGCGCGTGGGTGGTGCTTCTCGTAGGTCGAGCGAAGCCGCTCGCTCGTGACGTGCGTGTAAATCTGCGTCGTCGCCAAATCGCTGTGGCCGAGTAGCGCCTGTAGCGAGCGTGTATCGGCTCCGCGCTCCAGCAGGTGCGTGGCGAAACTGTGCCGCAGGACGTGCGGTGTGACACCGCGGACGCCCATCTTGGCCGCGTACTTCTTCAGCATCCCCCAGACGATCTGGCGCGTCAGCGGACGACCGCCGGCGTTGACGAACAGACGCTCGCTTTCGCGATTGTTAATCAGCGTGCGTCGCGCTCCCTGGTAATGCTGCAACCAACGAAGGGCGCTGCGCCCGATTGGCACACGCCGCTGTTTGCTTCCCTTCCCGAGACACGTCAGCACGCCCTGCTCTGTGTCGATGTTCGCCGTCGTCAAAGAGACCAGTTCCGAAACGCGCAGCCCCGTCGCGTATAGCAACTCGATCAACGCACGGTCACGGACGCCTTCGGTAGTTGAAGTGTCGGGCGCGTCGAGTAGTTTCTCCATCTCCTCCGTTGTCAGAAAGCGCGGCAGCTTCTGCATCGATTGCGGCGTTACGAGTTCGGCAGTCGGGTCAGCCGTCAATAAATGGCCGTCGAGCAGTAGGAAGCGATAAAAGCCGCGCACCGCGCTCAGCATCCGTCCGACCGAGCGCGGCGCCAGTCCGTCGCGTGACAGCGACATCACCCACTGCGACAACATCTCTTTGGACAGTTGATGCAACTCGACGCCGCGCGCGCCGGCCCACGTCTGCAAACCTTCCAGGTCGCGCGTGTAACTTTCCAGTGAGTTGATTGACAGACCCTTCTCGACCTGAATGTACGACAGGTATTCACGAAGCAGATTCCTCGTCATCGATGCCCCTTTCCGTACGCGGTGTGTGAAGGATAGCGCCCGTCGCGCCGCCCCAGTTCGCGCTTATCAATTAACGCTTGCCGGCTCACGTTGACCGCCGGTCATCATCAGTCCGATCTCTTCGCCCGTCGCCTGGCGCGGATCGACTTCGCCGACGACCCGTCCCTGATGGATGATGAGCAGTCGGTCGGCAAGCGCCGTCACCTCTTCAAGCTCGGCGGAGACTAACAGGATCGCGCATCCTTCGTCGCGGAGCGCGACAATTTGACGATGGATGAATTCAATCGCGCCGATGTCGACGCCGCGTGTCGGTTGCGCGACGAGCAGCAACTTCGGGTGGATGTCGAACTCGCGCCCGATGATTAACTTTTGTTGATTGCCGCCGGACAGAGAGCGCGCCGCCAGGTCTGGGTTCGCCGGACGCACGTCGTAGTCTTTAATGATCCGGCGAGTCCGCGCGCGAATCGCGTCATCGTCGAGCAGCACGCCGATGGGTGATGCGACCGCCGGCGGGCGGTAATGCACGCCGAGAATCGAGTTCTCGTTCAAGTCGAAGTCGAGCAGCAGACCCCGCCGGTGACGGTTCTCCGGGATGTGCGCGATGCCGAGTTCGCGCCGCCGTCGCGCCCCGATTCGCGTCAAATTTTCACCCTCAAACTCGACTTCACCGGACACGTTTGATGGATTATCGATTAGTCCGGCGAGCGTCTCGATCAGTTCGGTCTGCCCGTTACCTTCGACGCCCGCGACGCCCACGATTTCGCCCGCGCGCACTTCGAACGTGACACCGTCCAGAGGCCGCGCCCCGTCCTTGGCCGTTACCGTCAGGTGATTAACTCTCAGCACCACCGCACGGGGGCGCGCCGGCGGCTTGTCGATGCGCAGCAGCACATCGCGCCCGACCATCATGCGGGCCAGTTCAGCGGCGTTCGTCTCGCTCGTCATCACGCGTCCGACGACGCGACCGTCACGCATCACCGTCACCTCGTCCGAAATCGCCAACACCTCCGAAAGCTTGTGGGTGATGATGACCACCGTCTTTCCCTGTTCGCGCATCCGCCGCAGAATCGCAAAAAACTCTTCGACCTCCTGCGGCGTCAGGACAGCGGTCGGCTCGTCGAGAATCAACAGGCACGCTTGACGATACAACGCTTTCAACAACTCGACGCGCTGTTGCTGTCCGACCGAGAGACTCTCGACGGGCGCGTCGGGGTCGACCGCCAGCTTAAACTCGTCGGAGAGAGCGCGAATCTGTGCGGCGGCTTGACGCAGATCAAGGGCAAATGCCGCGCCCGGCTCCGCGCCGAGCACGATGTTCTCGGCAACTGTCATCGTCTCGACCAGCATGAAGTGTTGATGCACCATCCCGACGCCGAGCGCAATCGCGTCGTGCGGCGTTGCGATGTCGCGCGCTACTCCGTCGATCAGAATCTCGCCGCTGTCGGCACGATAGAATCCATACGCGATGCGCATCGCCGTCGACTTGCCCGCGCCGTTCTCGCCGACAATCGCGTGAATCGTCCCCGGCGTGACCCGGATACTCACACGGTCATTCGCCAGCACGTGGCCGAAACTTTTGGTGATGTCTCTCAGCTCAATCATAAAAGGGGCCGGGGGAACAGGGGTCAGGGGTCGGGGAGACATTTAC
>JALZJL010000155.1 GCA_030859785.1 Acidobacteriota bacterium | reverse complement strand
CGTCCCTAAACAACAGCCGGCGGCTGTCGTGCAGCCAGATGGGTCTGGAGCCGAAGTCAGTGATTCGCTCGAAGCTGTTCGTTTCAAAAGTGTAGATGAGGATGCCGGGGTTCTCGGTGGGGGAGTTGATCCAGCCGCCGAGTTAGCGACCGTCGGGCGACCAGGAGAAGGCCCGGAAAACGTCGGTATGGCCGGGCGGGTTAGGCACGCGCTACGGCGTCTGCTCGACCGATGACAGGTGTCATCTGGAATGTTGAGAATACGGTCGGGCATTACATCATATGGGCAGTCTTCTTTCTGGGATGGGCGACGGTACTCGTCGGCATGTTTCTCATCAACCACTTCGATCTTTTTGGCTTGCGGCAGGTTTATCTCTATCAGCATGAGCGGGAGTACACCGAGTTGGGCTTCAGGACGCCCTTTCTCTACAAGGTTGTGCGCCACCCGATCATGTTGGGTTTCATTATAGCTTTCTGGGCAACGCCTCGCATGACGGTTGGGCATCTGGTCTTCGCTATTGCCACCACCGCTTACATTCTGATCGCTGTTCAGCTTGAGGAGCGCGACATCAAGAGCATTCACGGCACGGCATATGAAGAATATCGGCAGCGAGTCTCAATGCTTCTGCCGTTTCCGAAAGAGAGTGAAACAGGTAAATGGTACCAGGTGACAGGATCAACAGGAACGATACGGTTTTCTTCTGCGGTTAGGTTATTCACCAGGGCCATGAATCTGCTCCCACATGCTGTGGAACATCACCACGAGAGCGCGAGGTCGCGGGCTGGAATGGCGGCGCTGTTTGGTTTTTCCTGTCACTTATCACCTGTCACTTTTGAATATGTTAGCAGCTCGAAACCATGATGCCGCCGTCGGTATCGCTCGCAACGCAGCAATGTGTGCGACGAACTTGTGGGCGTAGTCGGCGTGAAATCATCGGCATGTGTTGGAGCAAAAACTCCTGCGGTTAACGTAAACCGAAAGGCAGAAGGGAAGAACAGCGTTCTTCCCTTCTGCCTTCGTTATCATATGCTCTTGTTTACTGGTGCGGAAGCGGCGGATTCGGATTTCTCAAGAAATCCTGCGCTGCCGGAGCCATCTTAATTTGGTCGTGATCGGCGTTCGGCACGTCGAGCAATTGCCAATTCAGATTCGAGTTGAGGTTCACGCCCTTGTTATACATGTAGAGGGCGCGCTGGTAGCGATTGAGTCCCTGCGCGTCGGCTTCGGGGGTTGTGCGCAAGTCGCTGTCCCTGAGCGTGTCAGCGGTTCCCCGGAAGATAATCATCTGCTTGTTGGTGTAATCAACCAGGTCTTGCATCGTCAAGGAGAGCTGCGGATGGCGCACGCCGTATGGGTAATCGATGTTCAGATCGGGCGCGGTGTACCAACCGGAGTTGGCCGGCATCGCGAATCTCACCTTCGCATTCGGCTTGAAGAGCATGAAGCGGTGGACGAACTGTCCGCCTGCCGAATGTCCCCACAGATCGAAGAGCGTGTCGTTGACGGCAAACCCGCTCTGCACGCGCTGATGAATGCCTTCGACAACGGTGAACGACCATTTCGCTTCCGGATTCTTGGTGCCCGCGCCGTCATCTCCGGTGAAGATGTTGCCGGAGTGATAGCTACGGGACCCGGGCCAGTTGCTGTCATCAAAGCGCGGCGCAAGCGCGATGTAGTTGTTTTGTGAAGCCCACCCGACCCATGTGTTGATGTACTCGTCGGCGTTGCGCCCGTTGCCATGCATCACCATCACGATGTGCGTCGAAGCACTCAGGGTCGAAGGCACGACGATGTAAGTGCGGACGTTCGGATTGCCCGCGCTCTTGTAGGTCAAAGAGGAACGCACGTTCGGCGGAAAAACCTGCACGGTCTGCGTATCGTTGAAGCCGTTGTCCTGTGCGCGGACGTAATAGACGGTTTCCCTGCCGGAGACTTTGGTTAAGTTGAACGAGGCGGTCGCGCCTGTCGCCGACAGAACGTTGCGCGTCAAACTCGGATTGCCGCCGCTCTCGCTGGTTACTTCCCGATCAACTGTCCAGGTGATGGTGCCTCCGGAGTTGCTCGGCGTCGCGGTGAAAGTATGCGTTCCCGCAAGCCGCAAGGTGGCTCCATCGACGATACCCGGCGTCGCGTCGGGGTCAGCGTCGACCGTGATGTTTACCGCATCAGAAGTTGTTGCTGCGCCCCGGTTATCTGTCGCTCTGGCGGTTAAGCTGTAGTTGCCTGCTCCGACATTGTTCCACGCAACTTCGTACGGAATTGTCGTGTCTGTGCCGAGCAGCACGGAGCCTTGATAGAAATCGACTTTGCTCACGGTGCCGTCAGAGTCGAACGCGCTCGCCTGGATCGTAATGCTGGTTGGCGCGGTGTACGTCATACCGCTTGCAGGAGCCGTAATACCAACGGTCGGCGGATTGTTTGGCGTCGGCGTTGGTGTCGGAGTTGGTTGAGGAGTTGGCGTCGGTGTCGGTGTCGGAGTCGGAGTTGGAGTCGGACCGCCACTGAAGTCTGCTTTGATGACAGAGTAAGTGACCCACATCTTTTTGCCGTTGGTGCTGGTGTTGGTCAAGCGCACCTTGCCTGCGTTAAGCGTCGCCGCGGTGCCGACAACCGAAGAGACATCCCATTGATAAATTGTCTTTTGTCCTCTACCGGTGGCCGAGTCCGGACTGCTATTAACCGGCAGGTTGATCGAAGCGAGTCGCGTCGAACCGTTATAGTAGTCAGCCCGAAACGTTCCCTGCCAACTGGTTTCGGGACGATATTGGATGGTCACGACGGTTCGTGTCGGATTACTCGAAGTAGTCGCCACATCTCGATACGTGGCTTCCCACCAGAAGTCGGAACCCGGTTCGACCTCGAACTTCCATTCTTCGGCAGCAGTGTTGAGATCGTTGAGCGGTTCGGCGCCGTCCGGGCCACCGACCCGGTAAGTCTTCCTGTTTTTATTATCGAAGGCGCTATCGGCAGTAAGGTTGATCTGCGTCGTGGACTGTGCCAGAAGCGCAGGATTGATAAACGAGGTGAGTAACATTAGTGTCAAGGTGAGACCCAGCACACCGGCGACATGTCTGGCGGCGTTTTTCTTAACGGACATTTTGATTGTACCTCCCTAACGGGTAACGAGTCGCTTGCCGGTTTGAAGCGGCAGTTGATCTTCCTGTACCAAATAATTGAAGAGTCGGGATTTAGTGGTCTGCTGTCGTCAAGATAGCTTTGTAGCCGGCGGCTATTCACTACGTTTCATGTAAAAAGATGTGACAAGCTGTGACACGCGTCACCACGCTGAAACGATTAATTCCAGGCGTCGAGAAATATCATCGTCCAACAATGAATTTGTGAGCGCGGAGACGTAGCTCGCCTGCATGCTGAGCACATGGTAGTGGGTGTTTTGTGGCTCGATAGCGGCGCAGTTTAATTTGTGGTGAGATTCAAGTCGTCGCGCGAGATGTAAAAAGATGTACCGAGTCGTAACAAATAATCTTGAAAGTCACTACGCAATCGACGCTTCGGCTTATGATGCCGATGATTGTCAGCGGTATGGAGTCTCACGCGTATGAGCAGACTGAAGACTTTGCGTCAGCCCTGGTATTTAATCGTCGCACTGGGGGCGATTCTCTTCGCGACGATCACGCTCGTGGTGATGCAGTATCGTTCTGTGCGCCGCACTGAAACACAGGTGCGTGCGACGCTCGAAGCCAATCTTGATTTGCACCTGCTCGCGCTGGTGGACGAAGCAAAGCGCGACATGGTTGATCGCGCCAGCTACATCACGCACAGCATGCCGCACACGCGCGTGCGTGAACGCGACATCCCCGGCATCGCCCACGCCTTCACGCGCGCCGTCCGACGCTACCCGGAGATTCGCCACCTCTTCGTCGTCCTGTTCGAGCGCGGGCGCGAGACGGAGACGTGGCGTGTGTTGCGCTACGACCCACCCGATATTGACGACCCGAATAATACGAAGTTTAAGGGCGTGCCGGTCGGAAGCTTGGAGGAAGATGCGGACGCGACCGAAGCGCTTCGTCGCGCCTGGGCTTCGATACCCGACCGAAATCAGGATGCGACCTACACGGCATATGCCCCTATCTCAATAGCTGATACGCAACCGCGGCAAATCTTCTTTCATGGCGTTTATGAACCCGATCACATGAACCGGCAGGACGACCTCGACCGCGTCGGCTTGTTCGCCTTCACTGCTGATGTTGATGCTTACCCTGCGCCCGATTACCTGCGGGCATTGGTCAAGCGGTACGAAGGGCGCGCCGGGGAACTTATCGGCAACTCGCTCGGCGCGCTGGCCTACCATGTGAGCGTCAGTGAAGAGGGAAAAATACGGGATTTAGTTTCGACCGGCGCGGTGAAAGAACCGTTGCGGCGTCGATCATTCGAGCCGGCGGATCGTCTGTTCCCGAACCTTTCTTTCGAGGTCATGCCACGCGACATGGCAACGCTCGCATATACGGACGACTACACTCGATCAAGTATTCTGCTCGGCCTGGGGGCGGCTGGTCTTTCGTTCGTCGGCCTCGGGTTGACGTGGCGCGCGACGCGACGTGAGATGCGGGTCGCGCAACTCAAGTCAGACTTCCTCGCCAGCATGTCGCACGAACTGAAAACCCCGCTCACCGCGATTCGTGCCTTCGGCGACCTGCTCCGTTCCGGGCGAGCCAAAGATGCCGGACGGGTGCGCGAGTACGGCGAAATGATTACATCCGAGAGCGACCGTTTGACGGCGCTGCTCAATAACATTCTGGAGATGTCGCGGCTTGAGCGCGGGATTCGTCGCTACCGTTTAGAAACGAATCGCTTGTGCGATGTCGTCGTTGCGAGCATCGAGGTTTTTCGTCACACGTTGAGGGCGCAGGGTTTTACCGTCGAAGTTGAACTGCCCGCACCGCCGATCATCACCAAGTTTGACGAGAGCGCGATCCGGCAAGTGATGATTAATCTGTTATCGAATGCCGTCAAGTATTCCGTCCCGACATCAGACTCGCATGAGGCGAATCGCATCGAAGTGCGCGTCGGTCGTGACGGCGAGGATGCGATCATCGAGGTGCGCGATTTCGGCATCGGCATCGCGCTTGCCGAACAACGTCACATTTTTGAAATGTTCCATCGCGCTCCGCAATCCGAAGTGCAGGCGAAGCGCGGCACCGGACTCGGACTCGCGATTGTGCGCGAGATCGTTCAGGGGCACGGAGGCAGCGTGTCGGTCGAGAGCGAATTAGGTGCGGGCGCGCTCTTTCGTTTGCGCTTGCCGCTGATCGTCGCGGATGAAGAACGACTGTTGCAGAGCGGTTCGGAGGAAACCGATAGTGGCGAAGATTTTAGTCATCGAAGACGAACCGAACGTGCTTATCGCGTTGCGCGATAGCCTCGAATCCGAAGGCTACCGCGTCAGCACGGCGACGGATGGGAATGAGGGTCTGCGTCTCGCTTCTGTTGAGGCCGACGGCGATGCGCCCGACCTCATCATGCTCGACTTGATGCTGCCGAAGATGAGCGGCCTGGAAGTTTGTCAACGCCTGCGCGCCGCCGGAGTCGAGACGCCCGTCATCATGCTGACGGCGCGCGGCGCGGCTTCGGACGCGGCGTTCGGCCTGAAGCTCGGCGCCGATGATTACATCCCGAAGCCGTTCGATGTCGGCGAACTCCTCGCGCGTGTCGAAGCCGTGCTGCGCCGCGCGAAACGTCCGCCGACGGAAACAAAAACAATCAAGATCGGCGATGTCGAGTTAGACTTTCGTCGCCTGCGCGCCAACAAACGCGGTGAACCGCTCGACATCAGTCCGCGCGAGTTCGAGATACTTCAATTTCTGATCGCGCACGTCGGCGAAACCGTCACCCGCGAACAATTACTACATCACATCTGGGGCGAACACGCCTCGCTCTACACGCGGACGATTGACGCACACATCACACGCCTTCGCCACAAGCTCGAACCCACACCAGGCGACCCACAACATATCATCACCGTCCATCGCGTCGGCTATCGATTGGTGGCCGACTTCGCTTAACTCTCAAGCAAGTTTCACTGAAGGATTTCACGCCGAGAGTCGCCCGTTGACTGGCACACTTGCGCTTCGTGTTCGTCAGGTTCACAGAGAGATGAAAGCTTTTCACTCTGCCCTCTGTGTTAAAACTTACCCGCGTACCCCGCCGGATGAATCATCCTTCCGCGCCGGGCGACCGCACCCCAGCTCTGCGCTCTCATTCCAGACATTGCCGAGGATTGACTATTTAACACTACTATGTGAATCAGGGGTTGAGAACTAACAATAAGAAAGCGAAAGTTAGTTTTCCGAAGCAATGCAGCATCAAGCCTTCGGTTGAGCGCACCCGTCCAGCTCTTTGAATATCCGTCTTATCAATCAGC
>JALZJL010000109.1 GCA_030859785.1 Acidobacteriota bacterium | reverse complement strand
GGTGGCGAGTAGCGTGCAATCGCCACCACGACGAATGATAAAAGCGAAGTAATGATCGCCATCCGTAACAGCGTGGAGAGTTTCGACATAAACATAACGGGCCTCCAATTCTTAGAAGACATTTCATTTGAGTCCTGAAGTGGCGATGCCTTTGATGAACTGCTTCTGCCTGATGAAGAAGATCAGGATGCTCGGAATCGTGACGAAGACGACCGCCGCCAACAGCATCGTGTACTCGACTTTGAACTGTTCCTGTAACACGGTCAGCCCCAATTGCACGGTGCGCAAGTCGCGCGTGCTGGTGAAGACGAGCGGCTTAAATAAGCCGTTCCACTTGGCGATAAATGTGAACAGAAACAGCGTCGCAAGCGCCGGGCGCGACAGTGGAGACGGCCCTCACTCCGCCGGCATAAATCTTCGATACATCTTTCAGTTCCAGATTAGCCATCGATTAGTTCTCGGTTGAGCAAAGCAGCCGCGCCAGCATTTGATCGTCGATGACTGGCATCGCTCCAGCTTGTGTGGCGACCCACGCGCCCAGTTGATTGGCGACCTCGCCGATTTTCTCCAGAGGAGTTTGGCGCAGGTAACAATGTATTAGCGCGGCGGTAAATGCATCGCCCGCGCCGATGGTATCCGCGACATTGATTTTCAAACCGGGGCTTTCAATCAAATCCGTCGGTGTAATCAGCAAACTCCCATTCGCCCCGCGCGTCACACAGACCATTGCCAGATCAAACACCTGAATCAACCGGTGCGCCCAGGCATTTTCCCCACGCCCGCCGAGACCGAGCATCTCGGCCACACGCGGCAACTCCTCATGATTGAGTTTGACGACCGTCGCGATGTCGAGTGACTCTGCGAGAATGTCTGCGGAGTAGAATGATTGACGTAAGTTGACGTCGAAGATTCGCAAACAGTTGGCGCGCGTCGTGCGGATGAATCGTCGAATGGTTTCGCGAGACGCGGTGGCACGTTGCGCGAGCGTCCCGAAACAAACGGCGTCGGCCTCGGAGGCTAACTCTTCCCACTGCGGCGTCCATTCCAAATAATCCCACGCGACGCTTTCTGTAATAACGTAATCGGGTTGCCCGCCCGCGTCTAAACGCACTTGCACCGTTCCGGTCGGGTGCGCCGCGTCGCTTTGCACATAGGACGTGTTTAAGCCGCGCTCACTCAAGATGCGTAGCGCCTCCCGCCCGGAATCGTCCGCCCCGACGCGGCTGGTAACGATTCCGCGATCACCCAACTGCGTCGCCATCAAAGCGAAGTTCGCCGGCGCGCCGCCGAGCCGCCGGCCTTCGGGTAACTCGTCCCAGAGCAGTTCGCCGAGGCCGACGATGATGCGCTGTTCGGATACTTTTGAATCGCGTGAGTCAGCCATTCGATACCTATCGAGACCATTCAGTGGTGACGGTGCGTCTCAGTTTTACTCTTCGCTGCAAGTGAAAAACTCTTCAACTCAACTACCGACGGTTGGCTCTCGCCTTCGCGCAAACGATAGTGGTGGTCGAGTAACAAGCCGCGCCGGAGCAGTTGGGTCTTCCCCGAAACCGGCCAACGAATTTCGATTTCATCGACGGCTACCGCATCGCCCAGCCCGACGTGCAAACGAAACGGCGACGCACCGAAGCTCCCACCTGAGCTGATCGTGCGGTGAATGTCGCGCGCGCCATCTTTCGTCTTCACGCGGACACGCACGCGCACGCCAATCGCTGAGCGATTCTCGCGCACGCCTGTTAACTCCAACGCCAGCCAACGCTGCCCGTGTCCCGGATTCTCGAAGAGTACACTCTGATACGCATCGCCCGCGAGTGCGCCGCCGATCACTTCAAAGATGTCTTGGTCACCGTCGTGGTCGAGGTCGCCGAACGAGACGGCGTGCCCTTTCTGCAAATGGCCGAAGCCGCCCGAGGTCGTCACGTCCTGAAAGACTCGACCTTCGGCGTTGCGAAACATTTTGTTCGGTAGAAGCGCTTCGAACTGCGGCGTGCTCGTGCCGAAGTAACAATCGAGCCAGCCGTCGTTGTCCAGATCACCGTAGTTTGCGCTCATCGGCAGAATCACACGGTCTAACTTCGTCTGCTTCGTTACGTCTGCGAACGTGCCGTCACCTTGGTTACGATAGAGGCGCGGCACTTCGGCACGGTTCGGCATTCCCATCAGAAATGCGCCGATGTCACTCAGCGTTTCGGTGTAGTACCCGGCTACGAACAAATCCTGCCAGCTGTCGTTATCATAATCCCAAAACCAGGTGGCGAAGCTATGCACGGGTTCGCCCACTCCGGCCCGCGCGGTGACATCAGTGAATTTCCATGCGTGGGCTTCAGGCTGTTGAGCATTCACTGGGCCGTCGTTGCGAAACAATCTGTTCAATTCGCCCTTACGCGAGACGTAGAGATCGGGTCGTCCGTCGTTATTGAAGTCGCCCCACGCCACGCCCTTGACGTAACCCATCTCGGTTAACCCCAGTTTCGCGCCAACTTCGGTAAACGTGCCATCGCGGTTGTTGTGATACATCTCGGACGGATGGCGCTCGCGCACGTTATCTTCGTGGCCGAGGTACAGATCGAGCCAGCCATCGCCGTCGTAATCGGCCCACGCAGCGGTCTGCGTCGGACGATATGACAGCAGCCCGGCTCCTTCGGTCACATCGTCAAACGTACCATCGCCGTTGTTGCGCAGAAGCGACGGCGGGTATTTCCCGTGCTCCGCCCACCAGCCGCCGCGCAGCACGAGCACGTCCGGCCATCCGTCGTTGTTGTAATCGCCGTGAATCAGATTCAGTCCGCCTGTCTCGCCCACGAGTCCGGCTTCCTTTGTGCGCTCACTGAATGATCCGTCGCCGTTGTTGCGAAAGAAGCGCAACTGATCGAGCGGCCCCGACGAAGTGATCATCAGATCGAGCAATTGGTCGCCGTCGAAGTCTTCCATAACGCTGCCGCCTGCGCGGCCCGTTACGTCGAGTCCGAGCTTTGGGGCAACATCATTGAAGCGCTTGATGTCGTATTCGGAATCGAATCGCGCCGTCGGGATCAACCACTGCGGCGGCACCTTCTGCGGATGCTCGCCGAGCGTCATGTGCGCGATGTTGAGCAGCCAGCGGGCGCTTGCGTCGTACGCATCTTCATTGAGGAGCGCGCCCAGTTCGCGGATTGCGCCGGTCGAGCCGCGCTTCAACTGGTGCTGCCCGCCTAAACGAATCGGGTAGATGCAGGATTCACGATTGTGATTCAGTAGACAATTCTCCTGCTCCCCTTGCCGCAGATAAGCGATGGCAAGTAACTGCCTCATCTCCTTCACGAAAAACGGCGCGGGCACAATTCCTTTCTCTTCGGCTATGCGGCGCAAAGATTCAATCTCGCTGACGGCAACGGCGCTCTCGCCGGCTTTGAGGAGCGAACCAGCGAGCGCGAGTCGCGCTTTGAGTTCGGTGCGGAGGTCAAGGTTCTGCTTCAGTCCCCCGCGGTAATACTCAGCACGTTCTCGGTCTTTACTCGGATCGGTGCGGAAGTCTTGGTCGCGGTAGATGCGCGCCAGTCGCTCGGCCATCCGCTTGGTGCCCAACGATTGGTAGTAGACAACCTTCTCCGGTGTTTGACTGATCGTCGGTTTGCTATCACCGCTCACCTTCTCCTTCCCCGGCGTGAGGGTGCACAGCATGAGACACAGCAGGATGCCCGCCGCTAAGATACTTTTCAGTGAGCGCCGAACGACTTTCATATTAGTAGAAAAGTATTGTTGCGGATGTGGAAGTCAGTTGATAGCGAAAGAGGAGAAACCCGTTGTGAGCTTCTCCTCTTTGTCTAATGCAGGACGCGCGTTTTTCTCAATCAGTTACGCGCGCTCTGATTGGTGGTCTGACAGTCGCCTAGAACTGTAGTCTCAACGCGAACTGGAAGTTGCGTTGCGGATTGCGCTCAAGTTGCTCGCCTTCGACGCCGTTGATGCGACCGAAATTCTGGTTGCGGCTGCCGGGTGATCCGAGACCACCGTCGGGCGTGGAAAGGTTGACATGATTGAAGAGGTTCTGCACTTCGACGCGGAATTCCAGGTTGGTTTTTTCGTTGAAGAAGAACTTCTTAAACAACGAAGCGTCCGTGTTCCAATACCACGGGCCGCGCAAAACATTGCGTCCCAGGTCGCCGTAGCTGCCGAGAGTCGGAACGCCGAAGGCGCTACCCGACTGCCCGATGCCCGGATCGTTAATGAAGAAAATCTCACCGTTGCGTCTGAACACACCGAGTTCCGGCGTACCGACGAGGTTAGGGAAGTCCGGCCCGACATCGACTGACCCCCTCTGACCGGAATATGTATCGCCACGGTTGAAGCCAATACCAAACGGCCTGCCGCTGGCGATTCTGGTGGCGGAGTTAAATTGGAAGCCGCCGATAATAGAGTCAACAACTTTCGGCGCGTCCGTCATGAACCGTCTGCCGCGTCCCACCGGAACGTCAGCCACATTCGTAAAGATGAATGTGTGCTTGCGATCCCAACCAGCTGCTCCGCGTGTCAATTCTCGATTATAAAAGAACTGATCACCATCATTTTGCAGAGACCGCGCTAACGTGTAGTTTGCGTTAATCGAGAAGCTGTTGTTGAAGCGCCGTGTGAATTTCGCTTGCAGCGAATCGTAACGGTTATCGGCGCAGTTGCAGAAGAAGTCAATATCCTGCGTCCAGCCGAACCGTTGGAAGTACGGGCGGCGCGCGTTCGTATCAGTTCCAAAATTCACCGGCGCTGGTTGGTTGATGTTAATGCCAGGCCCGTCGCCGGCGAACGTGTGCGAACCTTTGTTGCCGACGTAGGCGACCTCGACCGACGTGGTGTTGCTCAATTGATACTGCAACGTGACGTTGTACGCATCCACCGTCGGCAGCCGTTGCTTCTCAGGCAACGCGCGGGCGAACACGCCATTGGGCAGGAAGATGCGCCCGTTCGCCGGAAGCGAAGTATTCGGAACACCGCCCTGATTAGGTGGCGCGTTCAACCCGAAGAGGTTCGGCAACTGCGGACCAGTTGCCAGATTGAAAACGCTTCCCGCAGCATTGTTGACTCTCGAAGCGTTGAGACTTTGCACGGCGAGTACCGGCAGGTTCTGTGTCACGGAGTGGCCGAACAGCGAGCCGAACACACCGATGTCATAGCTCCGTCCGTAACCTAAGCGAAGCACCAACTTCTCGGTTGGCTGGTAAGCAGCCCCCAGTCGCGGGGCAAAGTTCAAGCTGTTTTCGACGTTGCCTTTGAGGTTCGTGTCACCAAGACCGACGACGCGAATTTCGCCCGTGTCCAAATCGAGGAAACCGGCGTTGCCCGCCGCGTTAATCTCTTGCGGGTTGATCACGTCTAGTCGCAATCCATAGGCAAGAGTCAGCTTTGGCGTTGTGCGCCAGGTGTCTTGTCCGTAGTAGAAATGACGCCACTGACGCTCCGCCGCATCCGTCTGCTGACTGTAGTAGCGACGAAAATCTGTGACTTGTCCGAGCAGGTAGGTGGCGAGTCCGAGTCCACCCGCGCCGGTCGCGCTGGCCGTGGTGTTACTTGCGAAGGTCAGCTCGCCGGCGCGGCTGGCGTCTGAAGGGACGCGTAGGTTAAACGCGCGACGCACATCAACGCCAAACTTAAGCGTGTGATTGCCGACCGTCTTCGTCAGGTTGCTGACGACTTGGTACTGATCCTCTTTTTGCGTCAGCGGCGCGTTAACACGGTTGACGCCGAGACCAGAGCCAAAGTTGAACCCGCCCTGACCCTGCACGAAACCCGCTGGTAGATAGTTAGTTTCCGGATTACTCGCGAGATTAAGTCCGGGGATGCCGGCATCGGCTGCGGGGGTCGTCCCGAAGTCGAAGGGCGACACGTTGACGAGATAGCGGAAGAAGCCGAAGCGCACGTCGACGACTGCTGTCGGCGATAGCGTATAGTCCATGCCGATGGCGAGACTTTGGTTGCGGCCTTTGGACACACCGCCGAGTGTGACGAGTTCAGAGCCGCCGCCCTGACCGAAGGCCGTCGGCCCATCTCGGAGCGAACCGAGGTAGCTGTAACGACCGAAGATATTCAGCTTCTCTGTAAGCCGTCCATCAATACGCACGTTGTAAGCGTTGGCGTCGAAGATTTCGCTGCCGCCGACGACGAAGTTGTCGCGGGTGCCGCCGTCAACACCCGGTGCGTTCGGCAGGGGGATCAACTGAAGCAGTCTCAAAGCCTGCGGCGACAAGCGAGCAGTCGGAATGACACTGCCGGCAAACTGCTGACGAGTGGCCGGATCGAATATCTGAATTGGGACTCCGCTACCGTCCACGTACTGACTCAAGTTGCCAGTGCGCGCTAAGACGGTCGGCACAGTTAGCCGGCGCGAGCCGCCGAGTTTGCTGCGTGTTCCCTGATAGTCGTTAAAGAAGAACAGCTTGTCTCTGATAATGCGACCACCGACTGATCCGCCGAACTGATTCCGCAAGCTGTCTGGCACCAGTTTCCCGGACACCGGATCGGTAGTTGCTTGGGAGAACGGGTTGCGCGCTTGCAGTACATCATTTTGGCGGAAAGCGAAGGCGCTGCCGAAGAAATCGTTCGCGCCCGATTTGGTTTGCACTGAGACGACGCCGGCAATCGCTTGACCGAATTCGGCGTCATAGTTCTGTGATGTAACTTTCGTTTCGCCGATTGATTCGAGGGTCGGATTGACGACAATGATCCCAAGGATCGGGTCGCGGTTATCTGTACCGTCTAGTTGATAGCCGGTACCGCTGAAACTCTGGCCGTTGACAATGGTCTGCGTCGAGCCTTGCGGATTCTCGCTCGCGGCATGCTGCCAACCGAGGGGCTGTGTGCCCGGTGTGAGTAGCACGAAGCGCGTGAAGTTGCGACTGAGGATTGGCAACTCGGTCAGTTGCCGCGACTCGAATGTGGTCGCGACATCGGCGCGGTCGGTTTTGAGGAGTTCTCCCTCGGAACCAGAGACCGTGACCGTCTCTGTGACCTGCCCGGTTTCGAGCGCCACGTCGGTGTTGGTTGAAGTGTCGACGTTGACCCTGACTGGGGAAACGACGGATTGTTTGAAGCCGGCCTTTTCGACCTTAACTTCGTAGCTGCCGGGCAGCAGTCTTTCCTTGACGTAGAGTCCGGAATCGTTGGACTCGATCACGTCGGTGGTGTTTCGTTCGATGCTCCTGATGGTGACCGTCGCGCCGGGGACAACCGCCCCGGTCGAGTCCGCCACGACGCCTGAAATACTTCCGTAGACAGCTTGCGCTTGGACTTTTGTCACGGAGGAAACGGCGACGAGGAGCAGACCGAGCACGAGCAAAAGGAATTTGCTTCTATACATAAGTGTGGTATCTCCAATCGGTGAATCAGCTTTGCAGCCAAATGCGAATCGACGACAAGCCCGCCGTAAAACCGGTTGCCTTCCGTCGAACGTCTGACGGCACGTCCTCCCCCTTAACTTCTGCACGCCTCAGCCAAATGCTTATCGGCAGACCTTCAATCATGTGGGATATTCCCTGCGGGTTAGGATTACGTGCTGGAAAATTTCAATTGACATTAAAATGTCGTGGTGTTGGCGATTACGTTGGTCTGAAGCAATTGAAGCGCCAAATCTTTTGCGGTCCGCCAGCATCTTGATAAGTGTTTTATGGCAACGATTTAAGTAGCTGAGATATTGTCCCCAACCCGAACAAACCAAATGCAAATCGCCCATTTCTTAACGAGAATTTGGATAAATCCATGTTTTAGGATGATGCTTGCAATCCCGTTTGTGACGGCTAAAGTCTTTCCTCACCACCGCGCCTTTTGCCTTTCCGCCGTGAAGACCATATCCTGATTTCTCAACAGTGATGGGTGACAAGAGAGGACAACCAACATCCCACTTTTGCGGTGATAACATTTTGCCTAGCCACACGAGCGAGTCAAAGTTGAAAAACTTGCGCCATCCGACATGAAGAATAATCTTCCTATCACCTGTCACCATTTACCTGTCACTGTTGAGTGATTGGGTTCAATCAACATGCACTTCCAAGCCATCAATATGCGCAAATTTATTTTGTTGTTTACTTCCGCCATCGTGTTCTCTCTAACGCACTCTTCGGCTGTGGGACAGAGCGTCAACGGCCCGCCGAGTACGCTCTCGACTGCCACCCCAAATGTGCTGGAGGCGCAACAACTTTTGCAGTCCGGCAAAGTTGACGAAGCAATCAAGGCGCTCACCGCACTCACGGGTAAAAGCTCAACTGACAGGCAAACGTCTTACCTTTTAGGATTGGCTTACTATAAAAAGAACGATCATGTGCGGGCCGTCGAACATCTCTCAGTGGCACTCAAGCAGACACAAGAAACCAGTCGTGAGTATCGCCCGATTGTGCAGACGCTTGGGCTTTCGCATTACATTCTGGGTCATGTGAAGGAAGCCGTTCCTTATCTCGAACAGGCCGTGCAGTGGTCGCCTGACAGCGCCGAGATGGCTTATGCGCTCGGCATCGGATACATCCAAACCCACGCGCCCGATAAATCGCGCGAAGCATTCGCCCGCATGTTTAAGCTCCAACCCGATACCGCTCCCGCCTATTTAATCAACGCGCAGATGATGGTGCGTCAACAGTTCGAGGAGTTTGCCGAAAAAGAATTGCGAAGAGCTCTCGAACTTGACCCGAAATTACCTCAAGCCAATTTCATGTTAGGTGAGTTGGCGATTTTCCGCGCGCAGATTGATCTCGGCATCGATCTTCTACAGAAAGAGATTGCCGTCAACCCGGCGTTCGGGATGGCTTATTACCGTCTCGGCGAGGCGTACACACGGCAGCTTAAGTGGGACGAATCAATCGCGCCGCTTCAGAAATCAATCTGGCTGAATCCATACTTCAGTGGCCCGTACATCGTGCTCGGTAAGGTCTACTTAAAGAAGGCGGACTTGATGAACGCTGAGAGCATGCTGCGGCGCGCATTACAAATGGACCCGAACAACTATTCCGGCCACCACCTGCTCGCCCAAGTTCTTCAACAACAAAATCGCGCCGCGGAAGCCAAGCAAGAGTTCGAGACCGCTGAACGTTTGCGGATGCTTTCAGACAATAAAGAATAGAGGCCGAGTGTCGGCTAAGAGAAGTCCTGCATAATGCATTGAATCCGTTTAGAGGCGGGCTCCGCCCGCCGGGGTGCAGTTAAATGTCACGGGCAACGGCGGGCGGAGCCCGCCTCTAAACAATCAGATTTTTACCTTTGCAAGAGGTCTACTGTTGAGCCTTGAAACCAGGCCCACTCTATTATTTACGAAAGTCAATCGCCTTCAATTATGAAAGCTAGTCATCTTGTTTTCGTGATGCTGCGGCTCATTAATGTTTTAGTTTTCATCCACGGGCTGTTTTTATTACCGTCTCAAACGTACCGTGCGGTGGCGCAACAAGGTTCCACGGCGGCACTTAAAACCAACAATCAAGCGGACGATTTTCCGGTGACGTTCGTTGACGTGGCGGCGCGCGCCGGACTCTCGGAATCGACTATTTATGGTGGCGTCGAGCGGAAGCGATTCATTATCGAAACAAACGGCTGCGGCGTCGCATTCGTTGATTACGACAATGACAACTGGACGGACATCCTGCTTTTGAACGGCACGCGGCTCGAAGGTTTTCCGAAGGGTACAGAGCCGACCAACCGTCTGTACCGCAACCGGCGCGACGGAACTTTTCAGGACGTGACGGACAAAGCGGGACTGCGCCGTACCGGTTGGGCGTCGGCAATCAGCGTCGGTGATTACGATAACGACGGCGACGAGGATTTCTTCATCACCTATTGGGGCCTGAACGTTCTCTATCGCAACAACGGGAACGGCACATTTACCGACGCGACGGATAAGGCGGGTCTCGGCGCGAAGGGTACGCGTTGGGGGTCGGGCTGCACGTTCATCGATTATGACCGTGATGGGAATCTCGATCTGTTCGTCGCCAATTACTTGAAGTTCGATCTCGCCAATGCGCTCGAACCGGGCAAGGGCGCGAACTGCTCCTGGAAGGGCGTGCCTGTCAACTGCGGGCCGAAGGGATTGCCGACCGACACTAATCTGCTGTATCGCAACAACGGCGACGGCACCTTCATTGATGTCTCAGAGAAATCGGGTGTCGCAAAGGTTCAAGGCCGCTATTCGATGACGGCGATCACGACCGATTACAACAACGACGGTTGGACGGACATCTACGTGGCGTGCGACTCGACGGCGAGCACGCTCTATCGCAACAACCGTGACGGCACGTTCACCGATGTGGCGCTCGAAACCGGCAGCGCATATAACGAAGACGGGCAGGCGCAGGCAGGGATGGGCGTCACCATCGGCGACTACAACTCCGACGGTTTTCTGGACATCTTCAAGACCCACTTCTCCGACGACTTGCCGGTGCTCTATAAAAATAGCGAGCGTGCATTCTTCGAAGACGCTTCGCGCGCCGCCGGGTTCGAGCACACACGCTATGTACAGTGGGGCACCGGCTTCGCCGACTTTGACAATGACATGTGGCCGGATTTATTAATCGCGACCGGCAACGTCTACCCGGAAGTCGAAAAGTTTTTCAAAGAATATCCGCATCGCAGCCCGCGCCTCGTGTTCCGCAACCTCGGCAACAATCGATTCAGAGAGGTCACCGCACAGTCCGGCTCCGGCATCCTCGATCCGAAATCGAGTCGTGGCTGCGCCTTCGCCGACTTCGACAACGACGGCGACGTTGACGCGCTGGTGATGAACATGAACGAGCCGCCGCTGCTGCTACGCAACGAGTACGCGGGTGATTCACGCCGCCTCGTCAACAACTGGCTCAAACTGAAACTAACGGGCACGAAGTCAAACCGCAGCGCCATCGGCGCGCGCGTCTCGGTGAAGACCGGCACTCATCTGCAAACCCAGGAAGTGACCAGCCAGTCCAGCTACTACTCACACAACGATCTGCGTTTACATTTCGGAATGGGCAAGAACCAAAAGGCGGATCAGATTGAAGTGCGTTGGCCGAGCGGGTTGATTGAAATGATTAAGGACGTTGAAGCCAACCGTTTGATCCCGATTAAAGAAGGGGCTGGGCGTCGGGGGAAATAAGAGTTTGGTAGGTCTTGGCTACTGGCCCCAGCTCCTATTGCAGAGGCTTCAGGCGCGGATCAATCTGCTTGGCTTTCTCGTATGCCGCTCTCGCCGCTTCGCGCTGGCCTTTTTGCTGAAGCGCTTTGGCGAGGTTGTAGTGCGCCGGCGCATTCATTGGGTCTGTTTTCACCGCCGACTCAAGCCGCTCGATGGCCTCATCAATCTTTTCTTCTTTCAGTAGCGCGATGCCGGTGTTGGTTGCAAAGACGGCGGCCTGCATGTTTGATTTCAGTTTGTTGAGCCGCGCGGCTTCCTGAAACTCGGCGCGCGATGCTTCCATGTCGCCTTTCTGCCGGAGCGCGGTGCCGAGCGTATTGTGAATTTCCGGCGCATTCGGTGTGTACTTGAGCGCCGCACGAAAGGCCGCGATGGCGGCGTCGGTGTCGCCCAGCTGCTGTAGCGCGGTGCCAAGCGAATAGTGTGCTTCCGGGTAGTCGGGCTTCGCCGTTGTCGCAGCCCTGAATGCGTCGGACGCTTCTTTCAACTTCGACTGCTGCAACAGAATGACACCGAGCGTGTAGTGCGCTTCCGGCAGAGAGGGCTGGAGCGCGATAGTCTTTCTCAGTTCCCTCACAGCTTCGTCAAGATCGTCTTTCTGTTTCAACGCCAGCGCCAGATTGTAGTGTGCTTCGGCATCATCGGGCGCCAGCGCGATCAGTTTGCGGTACTGCCTGATGGCCGCGACGTAATCGCTTTTTTGAATGAGTGCCATGCCGAGGTTGTGGTGCGCCGTGAGGTTGTTCGCGTCGAGCTTGAGCGCTGAGTTGAACGCGGTGACGGCTCCATCGGGGTCACGCTTTTGAACGAGTGCAAGGCCGAGGTCGATGTAGGCTTGAATGAAATCAGGCTTCAACTTAATGACCGTGCGAAACGCATCAATCGCGCCGTCGAGGTCTTCGTCTTTCTGCAAGACCTGACCCATCGCGTGACGCGGCTCGATCATTTCGGGCGCGAGTTGGAGGGCCGTCTTGAGCGCCCCAATCGCGCCTTGAGTGTCGCCGGTTTTGCTCAAAGCAAGTCCGAGGTAATAATGCGCGTTCGTATGATTTGGCAGCAGTTGTGCCGCCGTCTTCAGCGCCTCAATCGCGCCGTCAACGTTGTTCGAAAACCAGCGCGCGGTGCCGAGGTAATAATGAGCTTCGGCAAAGTCGGGCTTGAGTTTGACCGCCGTTTCAAATTCGGCGATGGCCTCCGGCAGCAAGCCTTTGGCGCCGAGCGCGAAGCCGAGTGAAGCATGTGTCTCGGCGACTTTCGGGTTCACACGAATCGACGCGCGAAATTCTGTGATGGCGAGATCGACCTGCTGCTTTTGTAACAGCGCAAGTCCGCTCTGATAGTGTCCTTCGGCAGATTCGCGCGCCGGAGCTTTCTGTCCGACAGCGGGCAGCGAGATCAAAGCAATCAGTATCAGAAGCGTCGCCCAGGACGGTTGTCGGCGTGAATCCGGAAACGAATGATTCATAGAAATTACAATCACCACGCTACTTCTTATTCTCTTTCGGAGATGTCGTCCGCAGTATGCCGCTGCCTTCTTTGACGTGGATGAGTTGGTTGACGGCGACATCATTCAGAGTATCCACTTGTCCGCTCGGCCAGCGAATTTCAATCATCTTCACTTTCTGATTCCTGCCGACGCCGAAGTGAACGCGCAAATCGTTCTGCGAATAATAACTGCCGCCGCTGCGCACTTCGTCAATTTGGCTGCCGTCCTCGGTTACGCATTTGATGCGCGCGCCGATGCCGTCGCGATTCGATTTCACACCGACGGTTTTGATCTTAATCCAGTTGTTTCCGGTGCTCGACTCCGCGCGCAGAAGTTCCGGCAGGGCGTTGACGTTGTTGATGAGAATGTCGATGTCACCGTCGTTATCGAAGTCGCCGAAGGCGCAACCGCGTGCCGGCGATGGTGTCATCACGGCGCCACCGACACTCTCCGATACATCCTCGAAGCGACCGTTTCGCAAATTCCGGTACAAAACTTTCCGTTGCGCATAGCCGGCCTCGGTCGTCAGCCGCGCGACTTCCGGATAGACGTGGCCGTTGACTAAGAAGACATCCGGCCAGCCGTCGTTGTCCACGTCGAAGAAGCCGCAACCCCAACCGAGCCACCGCGTGTTGACGCCAATGCCGGCGGGAAAAGTCATGTCGTCGAAGACCGCTTTGCCGACGTTGCGGTAGAGTGTCGAGGTGTCGCCGGAGAAGTTTGTTTTGAAGATATCCAGCCACCCATCGCGGTCGTAGTCGCCCGCAGAAACTCCCATCCCGGCCTGTGGCTTGCCGTCGACGCTGAACGCCGCGCCCGCTTCGAGTCCGATGTCGGTGAATGTCCCGTTCTTATTGTTTTGATAGAGCGCGGCGGGCGACGAATCATTCGCAACATAGATGTCCGGCCAGGTGTCGTTGTCGAAATCAGCGACCAATACGCCGAGTCCGTATGTGCCGTTGGCTTTCGTTACGCCGGACTTTTCTGACACATCGGTGAACGTCCCGTTGCCGTTATTGCGATAGAGCATGTTGACGCCGCCGGTCAATCCGGGCGGGCCGCACGCGACCATCACGCCTTTGTATAGACACGGCCCGGTTTCTGGAAGCGGCGCGGTCTTCGGATCGAAATCAATATAACTGGCGACGAACAGATCGAGGTATCCGTCTTTGTCGTAATCGAGAAATGCCGCGCCCGACCCCCAGCGCGTGCGGTTGTTGGCGACCCCGGCTTTATCCGCGACTTCGATGAACGTGCCGTCGCCCTTGTTGCGATAGAGAGCATTCTTGCCGTAGGCGGAAATGAACAGATCGCTGTGACCGTCGTTGTCGAAGTCGCCGACACACGCGCTCTGCCCCCAACCGGTGCGCGTCAGTCCGGCCTTTCCCGTCACGTCGGTAAACGTGCCGTCGCCGTTGTTGCGGTACAGACGGTTGGTCGGCATCTGAGCTTGAGGCAGACCGTCGAAGCGCGTGCCGTTCACTAAAAAGACATCCAGCCATCCGTCATTGTCGAAATCGAAAAATGCCGCGCCGCTGCCCGTCGTTTCCAGCAGGTAACGATTCTTTTGCTCGTCGCCGTAGATGGTTTTCGTGGTGATGCCCGCCTGCCGCGCGACATCCGCAAACTTCACTCCAAGCATATCCTTCGTCTGCCCGAAGGTGGTCGCGTGAACGGCGATGACCCACCAACACACAATCCGCCACAACCAATTATTGCAACATGCCCCTGTGATTAAGTTACTCATTGATGTTCAATCATAGTTAACCCGCCAACCATAACTCAAGTTGTGCGGGAGGCAGGTCGCCATTAATGACTTGGGCTATCGCACTGTATTTGTTTGATTGGTGACGATCAAAGGACTTAACACGAGAGACACAGACATGATTAGACGTTATCGGAAATAGACTAACTGTCGAATGACGGTGTTTAGAGTACCGACTTCAGTCGGCTTTCTGCGCCGAACACACCCGACTCAAGCCGGTACTCTCAACGCCGTGAGGCTCCGCGCCCGCGATTCCCGTTAACGTCTAATAAACAAAAGCCCCATCGTGACTGGTTGCTACTTTTGCCTTTTGCCTTTTTACTTTTGCCTTCCTACTTACCAGCCATTACCTTTTGTTCGCGTCTTAATGCGGCACAAATAATTATCGGCGGTGATGTAGAGCACTGAGCCGTCGTCGCCCCATGCGCAGTTGGCGGTTGACTGACCGGTATCGATGCGTCCGAGCGGCGTCCCGTCGGGCGCGAAGATATGAACGCCGCCCGGCCCGGTGGCGAACACATTGCCATCGCGGTCAATCTTCATCCCGTCGGGCAGTCCCGGCATTTTGCCGACGAGCGGCGTCGCGTCGTGGAAGACTCTACCCGCCCCGATGGTGCCGTCTGGCTTGACCGGAAATGCCATCCACACGGCGCGCTGCGGGTCGGACTGCGCGACGTACAAAGTCTTTTCGTCGGGCGAGAAAGCGATGCCGTTCGGGCGGGTCATCTCTTTCGTCAGCAGTGTCAGTTGTCCGTCGCGCGACAGACGATAGACGCCACAGAAATCGAGTTCGCGGTGCGGATCGTCGGCGCCCTTCGGCAGTCCGTAAGGTGGATCGGTGAAGTAGAGGTCGCCGTTGGATTTGTAAACGAGGTCGTTCGGCGAGTTGAGCCGCTTACCCTGATAGTTATCAACGAGCGTCCGCTTGCCGCCCATCGGTTCGAGCCGTGAGATGCGCCGGTCGCCGTGCTCGCACAACACCAGACGGCCCGTTGCGTCGAGCGTCAATCCGTTGCTGCCCGGTTCGCGCCCATAGTCGGCGACGCCGGTGTAACCCGCCGGCTTCATAAACAGACGGACGCCCTCCGACTCTTTCCAACGCATCACCGAGTTGCGCGGAATGTCGGAGAAGAGTAAGTACCCACCGTCTTTGAACCACAGCGGGCCTTCCGACCATTCAAAACCGGAGGCTAAGACTTCGAGTTTCGCATCGCTCGCGATTAACTTGTCGAAGCGCGCGTCGTGGCGGATGATTTGGCCGACAGTCGACGGCTTGACGGTTTCCTGCGCGTGCATCTTCCGCGAGCGTGCGACCGAAGTCCACACCAGCGCGGCAGCCGCGATGACAATATAGAATCCATAGATCGACACTCTTTTCATCGAACATCTCCTCACACAAATTGGTTTGTTAACGAACCAGAGACTTTGAGCGAACATATACCACGGCGAGCCGATTCAGGCGAGTGGCCGCCGGTGTTCCGAGCATATTAAAGCAAGCGACGCGCGACGCTGTTCCGGCATCTAAACGGATTTTGACGGAGGATGAGTTGTGACGAGTCGGCGTGTCAAATGGTTAGCGGCACTGGCGTTCGGGGGCATGGTGATGATCGGTGGATTGTATGGTGGACTGGCGTGGTCGGCAGGTGAGCCGGCGCCCGACCGCGATTTTTTCAAACAACAGACGCGCACGCCACTGGTCATCGCGCACCGCGGCGGGGCCGGCCTGTGGCCCGAACATACGATGTTCGCCTTTGAGCGGGCGCGTGATTCTGGCGTCGACGTGATTGAGACGGATGTTCACGAAACCTCTGATGGCGTTTTAGTCGTGATTCACGATCCGACGCTTGAGCGGACGACCGACGGCACCGGGCGAGTTAATGCCAAGACCTTCGCGGAGATTAAAAAGCTGGACGCCGCTTTCCGCTTCTCGATGGATGGCGGCAAGAGTTTTCCGTGGCGTGGTCGCGGCATCACGATACCGACCTTACAAGAAGTATTTTCAGCATTCCCCGCGATGCGATTCAACATTGAACCGAAGCAGAGCACGTCCTCACCGGCGAAGCTTTTGTGTCGCGTGATCGGCGAGCACGGAATGGCTGACAGAGTTATCGTCGGATCGTTTCGCCAAGGGATGCTCGACGAGTTTCGTCGCGAGTGCCCAAAGGTCGCCACCTCCGGTAGCCCGACCGAAGTTAGTAAGTTTCTCGCGATGTACAAAGCCGGACTCGCCGACTCGTACAGTCCCGCGATGCAGGCGTTACAAGTGCCGGAGTATGCCGGCGGATTGCAGATGCTGACCAGAGGTTTCGTCGACGCCGCCCACGCGCGAAACCTACAGGTACATGCCTGGACGGTTAATGAAACAAATGACATGCGCCGCCTGCTCGAACTCGGCGTGGACGGGATCATGACCGACTACCCCGACCGGCTGATGTCGCTGCTGGGCCGCGCTCCGAATGCCACGCCGCAGCCATCAACCACACATCAAAATCAAAACAGTGAAAGGTGAAGTTCATAAGGATGCGCAATATTTTATTCTCAATGTTGGTGGGAAGTTTGTTTGCCGTCGCATCGCCGGCGGGGGACGGCCACGCACAAGACGGACAACAGTCGGGTCAAGCGAGCGGCATGCTTTCACGCACTGTCCGTATCGGCAGAGAGTCTTACGATTATCACCTGTATGTTCCCGCGAATTTACGCAGCAAAGAAAAGCCGCCGATGATTGTCTTCCTGCACGGCATCGGACAGCGCGGCGAAGGCGGGTTTGTGCGCGCTGAAGGCGGCTCCGGCGCGGTCGCACGGCAATATCTGGAGCAGGTTCCGGCCATCATTCTGCTTCCGCAGTGTCGCCGTAATCAATACTGGCACGACCCGGAGATGGAGCGGATGGTGATGACCGCCATCGACCAGACGGTGGTGGAGTTTGGTGCCGACACGAAGCGACTGTATCTGACTGGGGTTTCGATGGGCGGTTATGGCGCGTGGCACATCGCATCGCAGCACGCGGGCAGATTTGCCGCGCTGGTGTCGATCTGCGGCGGTAGTCCTTTGAAAACCGGTGATCGTTTCGCGCCTATTGCGCGCCGCGTTGGGCGCACGCCGGTGTGGGTTTTTCACGGACGCGAAGACCGCATCGTGCCGGTCAATGAATCGCGTCAGATGGTTGAAGCCCTGCAAGCCATCGAAGGCCACCGCGTCCGCTACACCGAGATTGAAGGCGTTGGTCACAACGTGTGGCTCAACGCGCTCGCCGAGCCGCAACTACTGCCCTGGATTCTCGCGCAACGACTAAGCTGAAGCACGCAAGCGGCACCGGAGTTTGTTGGAGATGAGGCGCAGCATCAAGACTTATCATAATAAAGATCAATGGTTCTTGAGCCACGGAGTGGCGACATATTATTAGCCCACGGCGTCAGCCGTGGAAACTGTGCCCCGGCGATCAAAGCCCCGGAGGGGCGTAAGAAAGCTCTTGAAGATTGTCGAGTCCTTTCACCCTGTCACATTCTTATTATGGTTTGAGATACTTACCGACTCTTAATTCAAGGAGACTAATGAGACGTTACCTGTCTGCCGCGTTCATCACTCTCGCGCTGTTTGGACCGGTTGATGTGGGGGCTTTCCAAACCGCGCCGATACCACAGAGGGCGACCGGTGTTCAGTCTCGCGCATCGGTTTATTATCCACCGCGCGGAAGTGTGTGGCAGCGACGGCGTCCCGCCGAGGTCGGCATGGATGGTGATGTGCTCGCCGCCGCAGTCGCGTTTGCCGCCTCGCAGGAGAGCAAAGTCCCGCGCGACTTTTCGACGCAGGTTGAAACATTTGGCGCGCTGCTCGGGCCTCTTCCGAAAGAGCGCGGGGGAAATAGTGGCATCATCATCCGCCACGGCTATATCGTCGCGGAGTGGGGCGATACCGAACGACCCGACCCGACCTACAGCGCGGCGAAGAGTTTTCTGTCGACCCTGCTCGGCGTCGCCGTCGACCGCGGACTCGTGAAGAGCGTTCACGACCCCGTTCGTGCATATATCCGCGACGGCGGATACGATTCTCCGCACAATGCCAAAGTCACATGGCATCACCACGCGCAACAATCCAGCGAGTGGGAAGGCGAGATGTGGGGTAAGTCTCACGACTTCATTGGCGTTGAGCAGTTCGGGAACGGACGCCGCGATCCACGGGCGCTACGCGAGCCGGGTACGTTCTATGAATACAACGACGTGCGCGTCAACCGCTTCGCGCTGTCGCTGCTGCGCGTCTGGCGCAAGCCACTGACGGACGTACTCCGCGACGAAGTGATGAATCCCATCGGCGCTTCGAGTACGTGGCGGTATCCCGGCTACTTCAACTCGGAGGTCGATATCGACGGTAAAAAGATGTCGTCCATCAGCGGCGGCACGCGTTGGGGCGGCGGCTTGTGGATTAGTGCGCGTGACGAAGCACGGTTCGGTTATCTGTTTCTGCGTAGCGGCAAGTGGCAAGACAAACAGATCGTGTCGCGCGACTGGGTGCGGGCGGCGACGACGCCGGGCGCTGCGAAACCGGACTACGGTTATCTGTGGTGGCTAAACACCGGACGCAAGCAATGGCCGAGCGCGCCGGAGACGAGTTTCGCAGCTATCGGGTACGGCTCCAACACAATCTGGGTCGACCCGGAACACGACCTCGTCGTGGTCTGGCGCTGGCACCACGGCAGCGTTGAAGAATTGATTAAGCGGGTGCTGGCCTCCGTCAAATGAACCTCGTCAGCGGAGTGCTTTGATGTCTGTTTCTGGAATGTTGGAAGGGCGCAAGGCGGAGTGTGACGAAACAAAGTTCTTGGAGTGCTTATGGCAGAAGGGATTCAGCGCGCGTTCGATGCGGCCTGTGTCTATGTCCAATTCGATACCCAAACGATATTGAGAAACGATGACCCAATCACATTTACAAATCTCTCATCTGCGGTCACAAATTGACAGCCTTCGCGTAAACTCAGAGCAAGATAAAGCGAATCGTAAACTGTACGCTGATACTTCACGGCGAGTTTATAAGCATCAGCAAGGAGGGTTGCTGTCGGAACAAACGTAAATCGCAAAGCGCGAAAATCATCAACGATACTTTGCGCGTCTGACTCAGCCAGACCTTGGAAAATATGCTTCTTCCAAATGATGTTACCAAACTCAGCGTTGATCAAATCCGGCGCGAGAAAAGAGATTGAGCCATTTCGATATTCGTCGAGAATTTTCTGGGCTTCAATTGAGTAAGGCTCGACGACGAACCATTTCACTGCCACGCTGCTATCTACGACGAGGTTAGTCATTAGCGGTTTCGGTCTGCGCGCAACAATTCAACACTATCGGGCATTTCGCCGTATGTGATGAAAAGTCGCTCGCGCAAGTCATCAATTCTTTTGACCACCCTCTGACGCTCGTTAAGATCGGATTCGCTTTGTTCTCGTTCCTCAAGCAAATGTTCGATACTGTTCAACCCGCGCGTGCGCGCTTCCGCTTCCAAGCGGGCGTAGAGTTCATCGGAAATGGTTATTGTTCGGCTCATAATATCTCCTGAAACTATTTCGCAGAATTATAGCCAATTTATCTTGGAACGCGGAAGCATCGATCCAGTCGGTTTCCACTCCGAGTTGTGGATAATGCGTTCGAAGACGTGTGATCCGGACTTGAGGAATTACACCTTAGCAATTCACAGAACGGGGCCATCAATCACTTACGCCTTGGCTGGTTCTCTCTCAGCTTCGGCGGTTGCGTCATTAAGTTTTCGATAACTTGCGCGAGGTTCGCGGGGGGCATTTTTTCGATTAGGTAGCGATGTTGTTTACGGGGCGTCGGAATCCACTCGTTGTAACCGAAACGTGCACGCGCGTGCATCAGGTTGAAGCCCGGGTCAGACAGTGTCCAGTAGTCTCGCTCTCCGCGAACCGCGAACAGCACGGCGGTTTGATCCCAACTCTCTCTGTGCTTCAGACCGTTGTAGTAATAGTACCCGGCGCGCACCGGATTTTCTTCCGGCGTAGCATTGAGCCGCTGACCCGTCAATACTCGTGCGCCGATCTCGAAACCGCTGAAGACGATTGGCGTCGGCCAGTCGTTAATGGCGCGCACGGAGGCGACCGTGTCGAAGTTGACGTTGTATTCGCTGCCGCCGTCGGGGAACAATCCTTCGGGAAACTTCCCGCCCATGCAGACCCATAACTTCACCTTCTGTTTGACCAATGCTTCGCCGCCGAGTTTGCTGAATTCATCCGGGCCTGAATCGAGGAGGTCTCTAAGGTTCGTCAGAAAGCCGACCGTCACGATGACGATGCTATGGTCGGGTTGAGCCGCAAGGATTTTTCGGTGCAGTTTGGCCGCGTCCGGGGCGTCTCTGCCGGACTTGAGGTCGTGCGGGAATTTCTTCGCCACCAGTTCGGCGTACTTCGACGGCGCCGGCCCGCCCTGCACGCCGATTTGAGAATTGCTCCCCAACGGTCGGACATAACCGATGGGAATGTCTGGCCTGCCGTAATACGTATTGATGGCGTCGAGACACGGAACCACGAATTCGTTTCTCGCCGAAACCGTCGTCGCGAGAATCTCCGCCTCCCCGCGATCAGCCAGCGCGTGCAATACCGCTAATGCGCCGACATCATCCACGTCCTCAGCCATGTCCGTGTCGAAGATTATTCGTACCGGAGCCGACTGAGCCAGCGTAGTTTCCGACATAACCGAAAGCAGTCCGATTAAGACTAACGCTTTCATCAATGAATATCCTGTCATTATGTGTCTTCCAATCTGAAGAGGTTATTGACACCGACGCAATCGTTAGGAGTCTGAAACCACAAGTTTCAGTGACCGACTTAAATATCAGACGCGGAGGGTGTCGCCGCGCCAGTTGCGAATTGCTTTCTTGATGTCAGAGGACTTCGTAAGCCGGCCGTCAAGTACCTGTCGAATGAGTTCAGGCAATTCTTCGTCGGAGGCGAAGCGGAGCGCGACGATCTGTCCGCGGGTGAGCTTTGGAGCTTGGCGCGCAAGGTCAGCGGGCAGCACTTGCTGATAGCGGAGTTGTTCTTCGAGACGGATGATTCGGTCCTGTGCCTTCAGCGGGTTCAGACGAACGAGTGACGCCAGCACCACGAGTGCCAGCGACATTACGACCCACCATCCTTCGGTCCATCCCGGACTTCTGAAGAAAAGCACAATCGCCCAGATGAGGTTAATCAACATCACCGGCGCGAGGAAAAAGTGGAACGGCGGATGCCAGCGCGTGTGGTTCGAATAAGTCTGAGTGGTTGCTGCCATGATCTACTCCTTCGGCATGTTTTGATGTTTGAAAGGCTGATGCCACGCCGCGCGCCGTTTAGAGAGCCGGCGGGCGAGGGGCCGCGGCGCTTAATTGCTTCGGCGGTTCCGGCGTGAAGTCTTCGCCGGGATTGATGAACCGGTCGCGCTCGAAATTGTATTGCTTATCGTAGAGTTGTTTGTAGCGCCCGCTTGCCGCCAGCAATTCTTCATGTGTCCCGCGCTCAACGATTTCACCGGCTTCAAGGACGAGAATCTGATCGGCGCTGCGGATCGTCGACAGTCGGTGGGCGATAACGAACGTGGTGCGCCCGCGCCGCAGCGTCTGCAATCCGTCCTGAATCATCATCTCGCTTTCACTGTCGAGGCTCGACGTGGCTTCGTCGAGAATCAGAATCTTCGGGTCAGCGAGAATCGCGCGGGCAATCGCGACGCGTTGCCGCTGGCCGCCGGACAATTTGACGCCGCGCTCGCCGACAATTGTTTCGTAGCCGTCCGCAAAGTTGTCGATAAACTCTTCGCAGTGGGCGACGCGCCCGGCGGCGATGGTCTGTTCGCGCGTCGCGTGCGGATGGGCGAAGCTGATGTTATCCGCAATGGTGCCGTCAAACAAAAAATTATCCTGCAACACGACGCCGAGGTGTCGACGGTAATCGCGCAGACGCACCGACGCGAGGTCGTGCCCGTCCACCAACACACTGCCTGTCACGGGCCGGTTGAACGCCAACACCAGACTGATGAGGGTGCTCTTCCCTGACCCGCTTGAGCCAACGAGCGCGGTCGTCGAACCGGCGGGCGCGCGGAAAGACACTCCCTTTAGCACGGGCGCGCCGGGGTTGTATTCGTAGCTGACGTTTTCAAAAGCCACGTCGCCTTCGATTTGCTTGACCGGCGCGCGATCCTGCTCGCCTTCGTCTTCGGTCGCCATCCGCTTGATTTCGCGGATGCGGTCGAGGCCAGCGAAGGCTTCGGTGATTTGCGTTCCGATAGCGGCGATTTCGACGAGCGGCGCGGCGACCAGCGCGGTGAAAAAGATGTACATGAAAAAGTCGCCAAGCGTCATCTGACCAGAGAGGATCGAGCGTCCGCCGACAAGAATCAGAATCACACCGATGCTGCCGATGATGACAGTCGAAAGAGCCGTGACGGCGGAGACACCCGTCATCGAACGCGCGATGTTGCGAAACAGGCGGTGTGCGCCGCGCGCGAAGATTAACGACTCGCGCTTCTCCGCCGAGTATGCCTTGACGATGCGGATGCCGCCGAGCGTCTCGCCGAGCCGGCCCGTCACTTCGGCGTTGATCTCGCCGCGCTCGCGGAAGAGTGGCATGAGCCGCGAGAAAGCCAACGCCATCACCGCGCCGAAGATTGCCAAAGCCAGAAGCGTAATCGAAGTCAGACGCCAGTTGATATAGAAGAGAACGCCGAGTGCGATAACCGCCGTCACCGTCCCGCCGATTAATTGGGCGATGCCGGTACCGACCAGATTCCTGATTCCTTCGGCATCCGTCATGATTCGCGAGATCAGAATGCCGGTCTGCGTCGAGTCGAAGTAACGAATTGGCAGACGTGCGACATGATCCTGCACGCTCTTGCGCATCTCGGTGATGGCGCGTTGCGCGGCGACGCCGAGCACCTGCGCCAGGGCGAAAGAACTCGCCGCTTGAATCAACGTCGCACCGCCCGCCGCCAGAGCCAGCGTGGTTAGCAACTCACCGCGTTGCTTGATGATGACCTCGTCGATTAGATACTTGGAACTTGCCGGCAGCACCAGTCCGACGAGCCGGTTGACGATCATCAGCGCCATGCCCAAAGCCAGGCGATAGCGATGCGCCCAGAGCAAATCCTTCGCGTCTCGCCACACTTCAGTCGGACGAAGCCGTTTCTTCTTCTCTGCCATGTTGACGATACTCCCGCCGTACGTGAAATGACTTGAAGGATGCGTAATTGAATACGACGCGACCGCCGACCCATTCCTTCACGCTTTGTTCGTTGATATCTAAACCATACCGACGTGTGCGAAGTCTGTCGAGTGGTTCCGCACTATTTCATCGCTGCTTGGAATGCGGAAAGTTCCATTACCGGAAATCCCAATGACGTTTCACGAAACGTTGCTGATTGGTGGGGGTATTTCATTTGGTGATGACGCGGATATGAAATCCTTGCACAATATATGAAATGGGGTGTAAATTGCGCACCATGAATCAGAAAGAATTTTTGACACCTGAAGAAGCGGCGACTCTGCTGCGTGTCACCAGACGCACTGTCTACGCTTGGCTGAAGACCGGGAAATTACCCGCCCTCCACATCGGCTCGACCTGGCGCATACGCCTCAGTGACCTGATCCCGAAACCAGACAATCAGGATAAAGCGGCATGATCACTATCGCTATCGCCAATCAAAAAGGCGGAGTCGGGAAAACTACCATCACGCGCGAACTGTCAGCTTGCTGCGCCCTTCGCGGCTTTCAGACTCTCGTGATTGATTGTGATCCCCAGGGAAATTTGACGCAAAGCTGGATTGATGCGGATGTGTACGAGGCCACTCTGTCGCACGTTTTGATCGAGCCGGAAACACCGACCGGCATCAAGATGGAGCCTCTGCCATTAGACGATGCGATTGTCGAAAGCCCGGTTGAGGGTCTTGATTTGGTGCCGGCTGACATTCGTCTGGCGCGGTTCGAAATGCAGCCCGACTATTTGACCCATCGTCTCCGTAACCAGTTGAAAGAGCACGGTAAAAGCTACGATCTGGTCTTTGTCGATTGCCCGCCGCAACTGGGCAAGCTGTTGACCACGGCTCTCTATTCCGCCGATTTTGTGATCGTCCCCTGTGCCGCCGACGCGATGGGATTACAGGGATTATCAGACCTCGCCTACACGATTGAGCAGGTCAGGAAGAACGTCAATTCCGACCTCCAGATGTTGGGCGCGGTCATCAATTTGTATAAACCACAACGGAACCTCTCCGCCGAATCGAGGAGCGCAGTCGAAGCCGCCATCGGCCTGGTCGGTCACGTTTTTGATACTAACCTGCACGATTACTCGAAAGTCGCGGAAGCCCCGTCACAAAAACTGCCGGCAGTTCTCTACGCCAAAACACACCGCGCCGCCGACCAACTCTGGTCGCTGACGGACGAAGTTTTAGACAAGCTTGACATGCCACGGCAAAAGCTGACCGCAGTAAAGTGAGGCATCAATGACCGACCCAAAGCCGAAAAACATCAATTCCATGCGCACCCCACAGGTGAAAAAGAAACTGGGCCTATCAGTTCCCTCTTCGCTCAGACTGCCACATGAGGATTTGATTAAACCCAGATCGGAATCAACCATGCCTAGTCAGACTAGTATGCCTAGTCAGAGTAGTCAGACTAGTCAGACTAGGCATACTGAAGAATCGGCTTTGCTAATTACTGCGCAACAATCGCCGATCTCTCCGCAGAAAGATTTTACTAAGGTCGCCAACTCAATCACGCGTGAAGCGATACCGGCAGGGTTGTTCACAGGTAAGAGCAAACAGCTCTACGACTGCCTCTACAAAATGACGCGCGGCGCCATCGTTCCAACTCGAACTGTTCGAGTCTCGCGCCCGAAATTGATGAGTCAGGCAGGGATCGGTTCGAGGGCAACCTTCGAATCAAATATCGAAAGACTGGTAGGTGTTGGCTTAATTGATGTTCGTTTAATCACCGGTGAACATCGGGGAAATGAGTACACCGTCCGCCTTCCGGAAGAAGTCTCAGCAACTATGCCTAGTCAGACTAGTCAGAGTAGTCAGACTAGTCTGACTGGGTATGCCCAGAAACTAGGCAGACTAGTCAGACTAGAAACTAGTCAGACTAGGCATAGTTTAAGTGATGAGATTTCAACAACTTACGATATGTCTAAGACTTCTTTTAAGACATTGGAAAAAAATGATGATGAAGCGTTTGCCACGTTCGTGGGCAAGCTGCGGGAAGCCGTGAAAGAGATCACCGGCGTCGAACCAGACCACGGTGAGCAGGCGCGCTGGGGAGAGGTGGCGGACATTTTGGTGACAGAGTTAAGGGAAGCGGCGAGTAAGACCAAGACGGTTTCATCGGTTCCGGCTTTTCTAGCGACTCACCTGAAAAGAAAGTTTGTTCACCGCGCGGCGATGACCAGGGACGAATCAAAACTCTCTACGCCGGAGGATGCGGATGTCGCGCGATCAGAGCCGGATCGGAAACTGTCTCCCGAAGAGATTGTCGAGCAGACGCGAATCATCAATGAATTGCTTGAAGGCGGCTACACACTCGCTCAGGCGAGTGAACAGTTTTCAGGAAGCTTTCATCCGGATGATTGGGAAGAGATTCTCGGTCGACTCAAGTCAAGCCACGACTCCGAACGATATTGATTGATTCTGATAGGAAGTAGGCACGCGGCTCTTAAAACGAATAAGGTGATATTCCGTTTCGACCTCGACAGTTATACTTCCGTTTGAAAATTAGTTGACACGAAACGCATGCACCCGCCGTTGTTAAAGTTAAGTCCCACCACATTCTCTAATCTATCCACAGTAAAGCGATTCTGTCTGAATGATTTTCAGGTCTCAAGATTCATCCACTGACCCAACGCCACCGAACGACAGCAACATTGAGATCGAAACGAAGAACAATTGTGCGAATGATATTTATACAAGCGGTTGACAAATTTTACGATAATTTACATCGCAGACTGATGACGGGTCTCTAAGATGGTATAACTCGATGACTTTTAAAGAAAAGATGAATGTGCGTCAACGAGATCGACGTGAAGGCTTTGGGACTTGCGGCGTGGCGACTTTTAGATTTTGAGAGGCAGCCATTACACTGTCGAGTGAATGAACCAGACGGGACAGTTTCGCCCGACGGGTGTCGAACCCGCGAACGAGTCAGTCCTGGTTGACGAGATCATGATGTCTTAGAAACCAAACGGAGCACCGGTGCATGGATCAACTCGTGCAGTTTTTTTTCAAGCATGAGCGGGCGGTTTTCACGAACGGCGAATTCGGCTTCGACGCGCGACCATCATTGATCGTCGCACTTTTAGGTGTGCTTGTCATTGGCGTCGTTGTGTATCTCGTCTATGCGCGCCCGCGCGCGCGCCAGAAAACAAGTGCCGTGTCGGGTTTGATTGCCATTAGAGTCGCGCTGCTGACGCTACTGGCGGTGTTGCTGCTGCGACCGGTGATTGTCGTTTCGTCCGTTGTTCCGCGAAGCAGTTACGTCGCGATCCTCGCCGACGATTCCCGCAGCATGCAGTTGTCGGACGAGGCCGACGGACAAAGCCGCCTCGACGCCGTGAAAGAGAGATTGCTCGCTCACGAAGGGTCCTTCCTGCGCCGCCTTGAAGACAAATTCAAAACAAACATGTACGCCTTTTCAGACGAGGTGACGAAACTGCGCGACGCCAAAGGACTGTTCGGCGAAGGCGCGAGTACCGACATCACGGGTGCCGTTGAGGATGTGGTCAAGAACTCGGTCGGCGCGCCTCTGTCAGCCGTCGTCGTCGTCTCGGACGGTGCCTCGAACGCGCCGCGCGATTTAGCGGAGCAACTCCGAACCTTGCGCGCGCGCAACCTTCCCGTCTACACCGTCGGCGTCGGCAGTGCGACCGAAGTCGCGGACGCGGAAATGATGCGTGTCAACGCACCGCGCCGCGTCATCGCCGGTTCAAGCATCAGCGCCGAGGCATTGGTGCGGCTGAGCGGTTACGAGCAGGGAAAAGTCTTGATCGCCATCAGCGAGAACGGGCGCGCGGTCAAGACGCAGGAACTCAACTTACGCCGCGGGGAGACGCAGGCCGCGACCGTCGAGTTGACACCCGCGACCGCGGGACTACACCGCTACACATTCGCCATCACGCCGCTCGAAAATGAATTGACAATTGATAACAATGCGCAGGATGTGCTGGTCGAGGTTGTCGACGGGCCGATCAGGGTTCTATACGTCGAGGGCGAGCCGCGTTGGGAATACGGAAAACTGCGTGCGGCTCTGACCCGCAACGAGAAAACAATTGTGCTGGTGTCGATGCTCCGCTCCGGCGAAAACAAGCTCTATCGGCAGGGCGTCGCTGGCGAAAGCGAATTGGCGGACGGGTTCCCGAAGACTGAGGAAGAACTGTTCGCCTATCACGGTCTGGTGCTCGGCAGCGTCGAGTCCGCTTATTTCACGGCGGAGCAACTTGCGGGGATCGAAGCGTTCGTGGCGCGACGCGGTGGCGGCCTGATCGCGCTCGGAGGCCGCAACGCTTTCGACGCCGGCAGGTACGCACAGACGCCGCTTGCCGATCTGCTGCCGCTCCGACTGACCGGTCGCACTGAAAAGAATCCTGATGGAAATCTTCCCGGTTACAAGGCCATGCTCACGGCGCGGGGTCGCACACATGCCGTGACGCGCCTGCACGAAGACCGCGCGTTGAATCAAAAAGCGTGGGACGAGTTGCCGCCGATTTCTGTGCCGGAAGTTTTGACCGGCGTCAAACCGGGTGCCACCGTACTGCTCGAAGCTCGCCGTTCGAACGCGGGCGACCGCGGCAGTAATGCCGCCACGGTGCCGTTGCTTGTCGAAGAGCGTTACGGGCGTGGGCGCACGCTCGCCCTGACAGCCTCGGACACGTGGCGTTGGCAGATGCGTATGGACTCGAAGAGCAACGCCCATGAGACGTTTTGGCGTCAGACGCTACGTTACCTTGTGAGCACTTCGCCGGATCAATTCGAGATAGCCGCCGAGCGCGATACTTACGCTCCGCAGGACGTGGTGCGAATCGTGGCCGAAGTAAGGGACAAAAAGTTCGAAGCGATCAAGGACGCCAAGGCCGTGGCGCGAGTGTTGAAGCCATCGGGCGAAACCACTGAAGTCGCTTTGCAATTCATATCGCGCGACGATGCCAATTATTTCGCGGGCGAGTTCACGTCGCATGAAGTGGGCATGCACCGCGTTGATTTGTCGGCGACGAAAGGGGCGGCGACACTCGGCGCGGCGCAATCCAGTTTTTTGGTTAACGAAATGAATCGGGAGTCGCACGACGCGGTGCAGAACGTCGAGTTACTGAAGCGCGTCGCGGCGGAGACCGGAGGCAAGTATTATAAGCTCGCCGAAGCGGGCGCGCTGATCGACGATCTGACATATCGCAAGAGCGACAACTCCGAGCGCGTGACGAAGGAATTGTGGGACATGCCGATCAACTTTTTGCTTCTCGTCGGACTCGCCGGTGCCGAATGGTTTCTGCGTAAACGGGAAGGACTGGCGTGAAGCGTCCGGCAGCAATTGTCAAAGAGAGCTCAAGGGAACAGCGTCGTTATGGGTCAGGGAAGAGGAAATAAAACAATTCGTTTGGTCGTGATGCTGATCTTCGTCGGCTTGCTCACGTTGGTGCCTGACAAGGATGTGTTGGCTGCGGAGCAGCCGCACGTCGCCCGCCGCTTCTCACACACTGCTCACCAAACATCAAACGCGCCAATCGATCCGGGTAAGCACGCCGTCATTATCAGCGGTGCAAGCGGCGACGAGGTTTATGCGAAACAGTTCGACGAGTGGTCGCGGACATTGCGCCGCGCACTGATTGAGCGCCTCGGCTTTGACACTAAACAAGTGCGTGTGCTCTCTGAAAAGCCAACTGAAGGCGCGACACAGGCGAACGCCGAAGAGGTCAGAAAAACCCTCGAAGGTTTGCGCTCAGACGTGAAGCCGGATGACAGCGTTCTTATTTTCTTCATCGGTCACGGGACGTTCGACGGCAATCAAGCGAAATTCAATCTCGTCGGCCCGGACCTTCCGGCGCAAGCTTACCGCAGTCTGATTGATGCGTTGCCCGCACGCCGCGTGGTGCTGATGAACATGGCGAGCGCGAGCGGCGAGTTCATCAAATCGCTGGCCGCCAAAGGGCGCGTCATCGTCACCGCGACACGCAGCGGTGAAGAGCGGAACGCGACCCGCTTTGCCGAACACTTCATCGCGGCGCTGCAAAACCCCGAAGCCGACGCCGACCAGAACAAGCGCATCTCCGTCCTCGAAGCTTTTCAGTACGGAGCGAAGTTGACGGCGGAAGCTTATAAAAGCGCGGGGCGATTGGCGACGGAACACGCCCTGCTCGAAGACAACGGCGACGGCGTCGGCCATCCGAACGCAGAGCCAGGCGGCGACGGAGCACTGGCGCGCGTCACCTATTTCGACTCGTTGCCGATCACGCCGAAAGTGAACGGCGTCGAAACGGCCAAGCTCGTCACCGAACGGACGCGACTCGAAGAAGAAGTCGAGCAACTGAAGAATCGTAAAGCCGGAATGCAGGCCGACGAGTACGACGCGGAATTGGAAAAGATACTGATTGATCTGGCGAAGCTGAGCCGGGTCATCCGAAGCGCCGCTAAGCCGGCCAGCAATTAAGGGGGAGGGAAGGGCGCGAGCATGGTTTCGATTTTTCATTACATCAAACGGTCGCGATTCACATCCGTCATTCAAACTTGGCGAAGCACTCGGCGCGCGCGTCGGCCTGTTGGTTGGCGTTTCTTCATACTCTCAATCTCACTTTTGTTTTTCTTCATCAACGTTCCTTTTGCCGCGTCACAGAATCATCCCGTTCCTTCGACGCCGGCTGAGTTGACGCGGGGCGATTACCAGAGCGCCATCGATCTGCTTAACAAACGTCTGGCGGCCAACCCGTCGGACGAAGACGCCGAGCGGAATCTATTGCGTGCCTTTCTTGGGACGGGGCGGTATGCGCAAGCTGAGTCATCGGCGAAAGGCTTCCTTGCCAAGCACGCGAATGCGAGCCGGGTTCGCCATCAACTCGGCGAGGTGTACGCGGCGACCGGGCGTTACAGCGAAGCAGCAGGGGAATTCGAGCGCGTCGGGCGAGAGTTGTCAAAACAGACAGGCGCGACACCGGCCCGGCTTGAAAGCGATGTGCGCCGCGCGGAGATGTTATTGACCACCGGGCGCGAAGATGAAGCTCGTCAGATTCTTCAATCCATCGTCGACTATCACGACGCCAACGACCCGCAGACCGCGCCCGAATTGACCGTCACCGCGCGTGCGATGACGCACCTTGAAAAGTACAAGGACGCCAACGACCTGTATCTCGCGGCCATCGCCGCCGATCCGTCATCCATCGATGCGCAACTTGGGGGCGGCGAGTTGTTCACAGAGAAGTACAACTTCGCCGAGGCCGCGGAGTTTTTCAACGACGCGCTCAAAATCAATCCGCACAGCGCGCGCGCGTTTCTCGGCGTCGCCGCCAACAAGCGGCTCGATGGCGGCGTGGAGATGACGGCGGCGCTGGCGCGTGCACTCGAAATTAATGCTGAACTGGTTGGCGCGCGTGTGCTACGCGCGTGGGTCGGGCTGGAGGCTGAGGACTACGACGCTGCGGCGTCTGAGATTGAGCGCGCTCTGAAGACGAATCCCAACTCGCTCGAAGCGCGTGCGTTGCGTGCGGCACTGCTCTATCTGCAAGACCGCGATTATGAGCTGGAGGCGGCGCGCGTACTGTCCGTCAATCCACGTTACGGTGCGCTCTACGACACGCTTGCGCACTTCGCGACGATCACCCGTCGTTACGCGCAGGCGGCGGAGTTCGCCCGCCGCGCGACCGAGTTATCGCCGCGTCTGTGGCGCGCGCACCTGAGTTATGGAATGGCGCTGATGCGGCTGGGCCGTGATCGTGAAGGGCGCGCCGCGATTGAGACCGCATTCAAAGGCGACCCGTTCAACGTGTGGGCGAAGAACACGCTTGATCTGCTCGACACGATGGACGACTACCACACGACGCCACGCGGTGCGTTCGTCCTCAAAACAGCGGCCAAAGAATCGGACGTGGTCACGCCATACGCCGCCGGACTGCTCGAAGAAGCGGCGACCAAACTGAACACCAAATACAAATTCACGCCGCGTGCGCCAATCGTCGTCGAGGTCTTTCCGAATCACGAAGATTTTGCGGTGCGCGCGCTCGGACTGCCGGGACTTGGCGCACTCGGTGTCTGTTTTGGGCAGGTCATCGCGCTCGACTCTCCGTCGGCGCGCCCTCGCGGCCAGTTCAATTGGGGCAGCACTCTTTGGCATGAATACACGCATGTGATTACGTTGCAGATGACCGACTATCGCATCCCGCGCTGGTTCTCCGAAGGCTTGTCGGTGTACGAGGAACGGCGCGCGCGTCCCGGCTGGGGCGACGACTGGAGTGTGCCGATGCTGAAGGCGTACGGTGCCGGGAAGTGGTTCAAGATCGCTGACCTTGATGGCGGGTTTCAGCGTCCGCGCACGCCGCAGGATGTTTCGCTGGCCTACTTTCAGGCGTCCCAAATTTGCGAGTTCATCACCGAGCGCTACGGCTTCGACGCGATTCTGAAAATGCTCGCGCTCTATCGCGACAAGGCGAAGACTCCCGCAGTGATTCAGCAGGTTCTGAAGATGTCCGAGGCTGAGTTCGACCGCGCGTTCGATGGATTCGTACAGGCGAAGGCGCAACCTCTGCTGCGTGCGCTCGATGCCGGTGCGAATCAAATTGGCGGTGACCCGGCGGGTGATGCGGTGCTGCAACATCTCCGCGTCAATCCGGACGACTTCACACTCAACCTCCGCGCCGGGGCGCTATTTCAATCGCGCGGCGACACCGAAAAAGCCGTCGCCCATTTCAAGCGCGCCATCGATCTTTTCCCTTACTACACGGCGCAGGGAAATGCATACGAGGCGCTGGCAAAATTCTTCGAAGAGCGCGGCGAGTCACAAGCGGCGGTCGAAGTGCTGGACAAATTAACCAAGATCGATGAGAACAACGTCGAGGCGCTAAAGCGGCTCGCCCGCTTGCAATCAAAACTTGGTCAACGCGAGCGTGCGCTTGAAGCGTTGCGGCAATCATTTTTCATCGACCCATTCGACCACGGCTTGCATACAGAGGCCGGTGACATTCATCTTGAACGCAACGAAGCGGCCAAGGCGCTTGACGAATACCGTGTGACGCTCGCGCTTCAGCCGCCAAACGTGGCCGAAGCGAATTACAACGTCGCCCGCACGCTGCTCGCGGTTGGAAAACCCGCCGACGCCAAACGTGCGGTGCTGCGTTCACTCGAAGCCGCGCCGGGTTACGAGAAGGCGCAGGAGTTATTATTAAAGCTCGTCGGACAGTAAGCCGCGTTCGGGCGTCGTAGCACAGACTTTAATCTGTGTTGATGTGGCAAGCACAGATTAAAGTCTGTGCTACTTTGTCCCACTGTCGCATGTTTCAATTTAGATCATCAATACAAGCGGTCATCATGTCGGTGGGGCGTAAAGCGTGACGATATTTCACGGCGCAAGCGGAACACGAACAAGGGAACGATCAACAATTGAATTATCAGCAATCTTAGTTGTTCCGTTCAGTCCGCACCGTCAATCATTCAATTAGGAGAGCATAATGGTTGTTGAAAGCACGCTGGTGCGGGATGAAGAATTACTGGACAGGCTGGCGGAAGCCCGCGTCGAGTTGCTGCGCGAAATCCGCAAAGCGATCATCGGTCAGGATGAGGTGATCGAACAAGTTCTCATCTCGCTGTTCGTCGGCGGCCACAC
>JALZJL010000081.1 GCA_030859785.1 Acidobacteriota bacterium | reverse complement strand
TGCTCGCGCAATCGGAAGCCGTGCAGATTCCGCTGCACTCCGGCGTCGAAGGTCCGAAGAACATCCCTGCGCTTCGCTCCATCAAACCGATGACGCTCGACTACAGCAAAGCGGCTGACCGTCTTGAGGATGTGTCGCGCCGCTTGCAGCCCATACTCGGACTGTAAAGGGAAGCATTGGATTTGGTAGCCAGCAATACCACAGTAAAAGGAATTAAGCTCCGGTTGCCGCCGGTGCTTCCTTCGGCACGCGCGATCACTCTCGGTGTCGCTGTCACATTGTTTCTGCTGCTCTGCGTGCTGCCAATTATCTACATGCTCGGTGTCTCATTCGTTGGCAGGGATGGCAGTTTCAATGTTGGTAATTATCGCCAACTGTTGATTGATGCGCGGCAACGTGAGTTGCTGTTGACGAGCACGCTGCTCGGTGCGGGAACTGCGTTGCTGTCGACGATTATCGGTGCGCCACTCGGACTGCTGCTCGCGCGCACCCGTTTACCATTGAAGCGAATGCTTCGCATCACGCTCGTCATCCCGCTCGTCGTGCCGCCTTATGTGTCGGCTCTCGCGTGGATTCTAATGACCGGCTCGACCGGGATCATTGCAAGGTGGTTCGGAAGCGATCTTCTATCGGCGTGGACATACAGCCTGACCGGAGCAGTCCTTGTACTTGGTACTTCCTTTTATCCGCTTTCAATGCTGGCGACGGAAGCGGCGGCGCGTCGTGTGGATGGTCGCCTTGAAGAAGCGGGATTACTCATCGCATCTCCCGGTCGCGTGCTGTGGCGCGTTACGCTGCCGCTCATTGGGCCGACGGTTGCGGCGGCAGCGCTCATCATCTTTGTGCTCGCGCTGGCGGAGTTCGGCGTACCCGGCTTGCTGCGCGTCCGTGTTTTTACCACCGAAGTCTTTACGGCATTCAGCGCGCTCTATGATTTCGGCGCGGCGACGGCGCTCGCCGTTCCACTTCTTGCTGTTGCGCTGGTTGTCGGCATCATCGCCAAACTCATCACCGGCGAGCGGATGCTGGCGACGCGGCGCAATCTGTATCCCGGTCTTGTCTTGCGGCTCGGTCGCTGGCGCGCTGTGGTGCTCGGCTTTTTCACAATAATACTCGCCGCGTCAGTCATCTTGCCGCTCAGCGCTCTTGCCATCGAAGCCGGGCAATTGGAGCGCATTATATTTGCTTTAGGAACATCCGGCGATGCCATCTTCAACAGCTTGTATCTCTCTACTATTGGCGCAACGCTCACGTGCGCGCTCGCCGTCTTGCTCGGCTACGGTCGCGCTCGTTCAGGTGCGCGATTGCGTGGGCTGGTTGATCTTCTCTTAATCGTCATCTTTGCCATGCCAAGCACAGTCGTTGGCGTGGGGCTGATCGGATTGTGGAATAGACCAGGTTTGGTAGGCGCGATTTATACAAGTCAAACGATCATCGTCGTCGGATATCTCGCCAGATTTGTTCCCGTCGCGGCACTGATGCTCGCGGCGAGCGTGCGGCAAATTCCAGTATCTGTTGAAGAAGCCGCCGAGGTAGCAGGGGCAAGCTGGTGGCGCACGTTGACGCGCATCGTTCTGCCGCAGATGCGAACCGGACTAGCCGCCGCATGGGTTGTGTCGTTCATCTTTTGCTTCGGTGAACTCGGCGCCACACTCTTGGTCGCACCGCCCGGCGAATCAACCTTGCCGGTGCGCGTCTATACGATCATTGCCAATACGCCGCCTGCGGAAGTCGCAGCATTAGCACTCTTGCAAGTCGGCATCATCCTCATTCCGCTCTCGTTGCTCGGCTTCTTCTCGCGTGGCGAAAGAGGTGAGCGGTGAAAGGGGAAGCGTTCGTCCGGCTCGCTCGTGTGACGAAGCGATACGGTGCGTGCACGGTTGTTGATGCGGTCTCGCTCGATATTGCAGAAGGGGAGATTGTCGCCCTACTCGGTGCGAGCGGGTGCGGTAAGACAACCCTGTTGCGTCTCATCGCCGGACTTGAGACGCCGGACGCGGGCGAAATCCGGATCGCTGGCGCGTGTGTTGCCGCCGATGGTCGCAATCTATCTCCGCCGCGTGCGCGGGGAATTGGCTTCGTCTTTCAAGACCTCGCGTTGTGGTCGCATCTCACGGTGGCGGGGAATCTACGGTTCGTGCTCGCGTCGCTCGGCGTGCCGAAGCGCGAGCACGCCGCACACATCGCCGGGATGCTACGGTTGGTGCGCGTCGAGGCTTTTGCCGGCAGCTATCCCGGTACGCTTTCCGGCGGTGAACAACAGCGCGTGGCGATTGCGCGGGCGCTCGTCGGGCGTCCGCGTTTCTTGTTGCTCGACGAACCGATGTCGAGTCTTGATACTGGGTTGAAAATGGATTTGCTGACTGAACTCGCCGCGCTGCAACAGCAACTGCACGTAACGACTGTGTACGTCACTCATGACCATGCGGAAGCGCGTGCGCTCGCTCATCGAATAGTACTGATGCGCGCCGGGCGCGTTGAACGTGTCGAGAAGGTTGATCGAACATGACCGGCCAAAGCAGAAGGCTAGTAATCGTTTCGTTGCTCATTCAAACAACTTCGAAGGAGTAGAAATCATGGATAAGAAAAGTTTTAGTCGTCGTGAAATGTTGCGTGCTGCCGCCGTGTTGGGTGCGGCGGGGGCAGCAGGTTTGGAAAGCTCGTCACAAGTTGTGGCGGCTTCGGGTACCTTCAGCACGCCGTCGTTAGTTCAGAACGAGATGACGGCAGTGGATGCGGCGCTCGGCAAGAAGGGCAGGTACGTCGAAGCGGAGGCTGTCTATACCATTCCGTTGCCGCGCAACGATCTGAAGATGACGATCAAGGGTGAGGCGGTGCCGATCCCTCTGGGCTTTGGCGGATGGGTTTCGTTCAAGAAGACCACTGATGGCAAGTCGGCGGTGATGATGAGCGACACGGTGTTGCTCGAAGAAGAAGTCAACCCGCTGATTTCAGCGGCGCATGCCAGCAACTTGGAGGTCAGCGCGATTCATAACCACTTCTTCTACGAAAGCCCGCGCATCTTCTACATGCACCTGCACGGCATGGGTGATACGGCTGATCTCGCACGTCGTTATGCCGCCGCGATTAAAAACACCAAACTATTTCCCGCGAATCAGCCGCCAGCCGGACAATCTCCCGCACGAACGGGCAAAGAGATTTTCGATCTGCCCGCGCTCGACAAGATCGTGGGGCACACGGGCACGGTCAACGGCCCAACTTACAAGTACACCATCGGGCGCGATGACCTGAAAATCATGGCGATGGGCGCGGAGATGACCGCCAACATCGGCTTGAACACGTGGGCGGCGTTCGCGGGGGAAAGAGATGCGGCGCACATCGCCGGAGACGTAGCGATGCTTGAGTCGGAAGTAAATCCTGTGATTATGGCGTTGCGTCGGAACAACCTCGAAGTCGTGGCGCTACACCATCACATGCTCGGCGAGCAGCCGCGCATCATCTTCCTGCACTACTACGGACGCGGCGTCGCGACGACGCTCGCGCAAGGCTTCCGTGCCGCACTCGACGAACTTGGCAAGGGGAAGGGTGGAGCGAACATGCGGCACGGCGCGATGTAGTCATGATCTGCTGAAGCAACACAACGTCATGATTAACAGCCGACGTTCGACGCTGCTCTCTGCTTTCAGTGCATAGCGGTTTAGTTTTGCTCTCCCGCTCTGTGCCCTATGTGCCAAAGCTTGCAGAAGCAAAACGAGTAGTGGCTCAAACCAGGGGAAATTCTTTGCACTCTTGGCGGTTAAAGTTCTGAGCTAACCGCAAAGGACGCCAAGAGGACCGCGAAGGACGCCAAGAAAATCGTGATTTCTCTCCTGCTTAAACCACTACTGCAAAACGAATATTTGTAAACTTGCTCCCCAGTTTCTGCTAAGTCTTCTTCGCAGTGATCCCGGCCAGCAGAGCTTTCGTGTAACCGACCGACTCCGACAGACCGGGGAGCGGATCGTCCGCGTCCTTCTCGTGCTCGAAGCTGACAAGGTGTGTGTATTTAATCTTCATCAACGCTTGCATGATCGACCTCAGATCGAGCACGCCGCGCCCCGCTTCGACGGTCGTGCCATTTGGCTCGGTGCTGTTGATGTCTTTGATGTGTAAGTCGTAGAGGCGCGCGCGGCACTTGATGATCGACTCCGCCGGGTCAACCTTGGCGCGCGCTGTGTGGCCGACGTCGATGCATAGGCCGATGCGCGAGTCATACTTCTCCGCCGCCTTCCACACATCGTAGGGCGAAGGAAAGCGTTTGTCCTCCGGCCCGTGGTTGTGAATCGCGAGTTTAATGTCGAACTCCTTCACCATCCGGTCGAGAATCGGCATCGAGTCGGGATGCGGGCTACAGACGATGGTCGGCAGCCCCGCGTCACGCGCGTATTCAAATGCCGCGCGGATGTTGGCCTCGTCATTCTGCATCGTGACGTTGCCGCAACTGAGCGGCGTGATGCCGGCCTCCTTAAACTTCCGAATGACGGCGCGCCGCTCCTCAGCCGTCGTTTTCATCGGCATGTGGAAATCCTTGATCGAGACGTAGCTCAAGCCGACGCGCTGGATTGCCTTGATCGCTGCGTCGAGCGGCATCTTCCGCAGGGTGTAGGAAGCGACCCCCGTCTTTAGCCCGTGCCACGGATCATTGTCGACCCGCGTCTTGGTGACCGGAGCCGCCGAGGAGTCTGTCCTGAGAAGACCGATCAACGGCAATGTCGCGGAAGCAAGGGCACCGCCTTTGATGACCTCACGCCGGGAGAAGAATTTTGAGTTGAGCATGATGATTTTTCCTTATCGGTTGAAAGAATGTGTGTAGCCGCTCACCGAGCGCGAGCCTCGCGTCCGATGGTCGCAGCGAGAATCAACGGATGTCAGTCCACGCGGATTTCAACTTCCAGATGTCAAGCGATACGAGCTTGGCGTCACCACCGCCGCCGCTGCCGCCGCCTTTCGCGTAGACCTCGATGCCGCGGCTTTCAGGCTTCGGGAAGATGATGTCGGTGATGTTGGTGCGCCCGTCGTTAGCGAAGACCTCGACGGAAGCACGGTCGACGAAAATATGGAGCTTCACCCGATTCCGCTCGGTCGCGAGCGGGCCGGCGTGACGGCCTGAAAAGTTTTTGTCGAAGTCAATTCTGCCAGACTTCATCCGGTCGACGAAAATCTGTTTCGCCGCCCGGTCGTAACCAATGACGGTCTCTTCCGCATCACCTCGGCGCACACGCAAGCCAAACTCGGAAGACGTGCCGGCGTCGAACTCGGCAACAATCTCCAGCAGATCACCGTTGACGCCGCGCGCTTGTAGGAGAGAGTTGATCTTTGATGCCGCTTCGTTCTTAAAACGGAAGTGTTCGCCGCGCAAGCTTTGCACTTCGCGCGCCGGGCGCTGCATGAGTCGGACGCCTTCCGTGTATGCCTTCAGCGTCACCACGCGCGGGATTGACTGCGCGCCCCGCCACGGACTGGTCGGAACCGTGTTCGCATACTCCCAATTATTCAGCCATCCGAGCCACATCCGTTCCTGGTCGGCGTGCGGCGTGTCCGCCCACGACTGCGATGCGTAAAAGTCTTTGCCATAATCGATCCACAAAGTTTGATCCGGTGAATTGTCATTGACGAATTTCGTGCCGTCAAACTCGCCGACGAAGTATTGGCCGCCCGACCCGCCCGCCACCGCGCCGGGGTTCAAATCGACCTTCAAGACCCACTTCTTTAGACCCGTCCGGCCATCGACATTCAACTGAAACAAGTCCGGGCATTCCCACACGCCGCCGGTCGCGCCTGCCGGGCCGAAGTCGCTCAGGTGCTGCCACTCGCGCAGGTTCGCCGAGCCGTAGAAGCGAACCTTCTTCTTTTTGGCGAGGACTGTGACCATCACCCAACGCTTGCTCGCCTCGTGCCAAATCACTTTCGGGTCGCGGAAGTCACTCTCGTTAATGTCGATGACCGGGTTGCGCGCGTACCTCGTCCACGTGCGACCACGGTCGTTGCTGTAAGCGATGTTCTGCGTCTGCCGTCCCTCTGAGTGGCCGGTGTAAATCGCAATCAGACACGACTTGTCTCCACCTTTGCCGGCGACGCACAGGCCACTTGAGTTGTGCCAATCGACGACGGCGCTGCCGGAAAAGATCATCACGCCGCCATCTTCGAAGAGCGCGACGGGAAGGTGTTTCCAGCGCACCGCGTCGGTGCTCACCGCATGCCCCCAACTCATGTGACCCCACACGTCGCCGAACGGATTGTACTGATAGAATAGATGATACTCGCCTTTGTAAAAGACCATCCCGTTCGGGTCGTTCATGAAATTCTTGGCCGGCGAGAAATGGAACTGCGGTCGGTACAACTCACCGTAGGGCGTATCCAGAGACGCAGCGTCGAAAGGAGTGGCCGTCATCAAAAAAATACTCAGTGCGAGAATGATCGCCCGCGCTTTGTGCATCAGCGTCGCTCCCTCGATGTGTGTCCGATCACTTCAGGGCGATAATTAGATTCCGGTACGGCTGGCCTTTGTTGACCAGAAGCGGGGCGGACTCGCCCTTCGTGTGCCAGACGATGTCGCCGCTTTTCCGTCGGCGCGCGGTGGCCTTGCCGGCATCGTCGACCGATTCGTACTCGGCATCATCGAGGAAAACGAGGACCTGATCGGTCGGTCGCGTGTAAGGCGCACGTCGCCCGCCCGCCGGGGTCAGCGATTCAGTGACAGCGACTCTCGTGTTGTCGAGCTTGACCGTCAGCGTCGGGGCCGTCTGGCGACCGGCGGCGAAACCTGCCAACGCGGTCAGCGGCAGGAGCAATGCGGCATAGAGCTTTCTGCTGTTCGTTCTCATCGCGGTTGGTTCTCCAAATCTGCATGGTGATAGTGGGTTGCGCATCATCGTTCTGAGTGAGTGGTGACGATCAAAGCTCACCCTCAAGCGGCGGCGGAGCGCGCGTGGTGCGTTGCGCGGAGCAGGTCATTGAACTTTTCGGCGTGCTCTTCCTGCGGCATCATCCGGCATTGGTCGAAGACTTCGAGATGGGCGTGCGGGTTGAGGCGCAGCAGCGTGGCAGCCTGCGCGACAGGGTTGGCCGTGTCCTCTCTGCCCCAGACCATCGTGACTTGTTGTCGCAGTCGTGCAAATGCTTCGTGGATGTCGGTGTTGAGTAAACCCGAGAGGAAGGCAGCCATCGCGTGTTGCGCGCCGGGTTGATGACTGGCGGCGTAGAGGTTGGCAGTCAGTCCCTTGGTGGCGAAACGTTTGTCGTAAAAAAGTTGTTTGCGAGCGTAATCACGGATACTGCGTTCGCTCGCCACCGCATTGTAAAAAGATGTGCCGAGCACAGGCGAGTGGAGCAGCCCGTAGAAGGCGGCGCCACGCATTCCGGGACGCGCACTCAGATTGTCAAAGCCGGTCGGCGAGGTCAAAACCAGCGACGCGACGAGCGCCGGATGCTCGTCCGCGACGCGCACCGCAAAGGCGGCACCGAGTGAACCCGCGACGATAATCGCGGGACGACCCCCGACAACCTGGCGCAGAAAGTCGGCGATTAGTTCAACGTAGAGATCGGCGGAATATGGCGCGTTCGCCGGCTTAGCGGACGCCCCGAAGCCGAGCAGGTCAGGCGCGTAGACGCGAAAGTCTTCGGCGAGCGCGTCGAAGTTGCGCCGCCACATGAAGGCGGACGTGCCGGCGCCGACGCCATGCACAAAGAGAAGCGGCGGCGCGTCTTCAGCGCCGGCCACGCGATACACAATCTGCCCATGCCGCCACGGAAAAATTGAAGCCTCGCCACCGGGAGCATCATCTTCGGGTTCGGGTATCGACCGCGCGATCACTGCGTTAACCGTCGCGAGCGCCGCCACCCCCGCACCCCCGGCCATGACGCCGTTCAAGAATTTTCTCAGCTTACTCATGTGGAAAAAGTGTCGGGCGGTGAGTCACGAAACAGGCAACCCGCTAAGTACCTCAGCAAAAGTATTTCGGGATCAAGAACAAACAAAAGCCCCGTTATAACTGTTGTTACTTTTGCCTTCCTACCTACCCATCATCCATCATTCTTGACTCGTTACCTAAATGAAGGCGAAATCGAACTGCTCCTGGTGAACATGTTCATCGCTGGTAATGTCCACCGTGCCGAGGTACGCCTCGATCTCGCCGAGCACGTCGCGCTCGGTGGAACGCAGAGCGCGTGCGACTTCGGTGTTGACGCGCAATGTCGTCTGCTTAAATGTGTCGCCCTCCATCCCACGCGCGACGCGGCGTGCCTCTTCGAGTACCTCATAGCAGATCGTTTGCGGTGACTTGACGAGGCTGCTGCCCTGGCAGTACGGGCACGGCGAGCAGAGCGTCCTTTCGAGCGACTGCTTGACGCGCTTGCGAGTCATGATGACGAGGCCGAAGTCGTTAAACGAAAGAACCT
>JALZJL010000067.1 GCA_030859785.1 Acidobacteriota bacterium | reverse complement strand
CTACATCACGCTCCGTCGCGTTCCGATGTGGGATCAACAGTACACGGTCTTTGGTCGCGTCATCAGAGGCATGAACGACGCGGACATCATCAGCAGCGCGCCCGTCAGAGAGGGAACCGAGAACCCCAACCCGCCGGTGGTTATCAAGCGCATCACGCTTCAACCGCGCGCCAATTTTTAATCAAACTGCTTTGCTTGTGTGAGACGGGTGTCAGAAATCTTCAAATCGAATCGTCTTCGGTCTTCGAGCGCGGGTCAAGCTCGAAGCGGTCGCGGTCGCGGCGCTCGATCTTATCAATGAATTCCAATTCTTCGTTGTCCTCAAAGTTGACGCCGATGGCGTGCGCGTTCTCTTCGACGTCCGATTGGTCGGGCGTCGGATTGTCGCCGGAGACCGATTCGGTGCCGCTGTCGTTGACATCTTCCCAGGAAGCGTCGATGTCGCCGCCCGCATCGCTCGGCGACGATGCGGTATTGTTGCGCAGGCGTTGCGCGAGGTGTCCGGGGTCTTTCGGCGCGCGCGAGATTTCCTGCTCCATAAACTCTTCAATGTCCGGGTTGGGGACGTAGTCCGCGTTGCTCATCGAGTCGAGTGCGTTTTCGGATTTCTTCTTCGACATTCTCACCGCCTCCGTGAATATATAAAGTCCCGCCAGCCCGTGCCATCCCGCGTGGCGCGTCATGATAGAAAGATTTTCGCAACGCGAGCGTCCACATGCTCTCGCGAAATTCATCAGCCGTCGTTTGGAAGTTTGAACGACGTCAATATAACAAAACCGTCAAGTGCCGGGCAAACAAACCCTTCTAAATTAAAGCTGAGTACACATCTCATTCATGTCCCCTTAACACGCGCCGAGTACAAGAGAGCGGGGGTGATGCTTTCCAACGCGCCCCATCCACTCCTACCCGCGCGTCCTCGCCCGAAGCGCGTCATTGACAACCAGGACGGCGTGCTATCGTACTCCACTCCATTTGTGCTGATTCGAGGAGAAGCCATGAATCTGAAACCCGACGTGCTGCAACTGAAATTGATTGGCGACGACGCAAAGGAATCGAACGGCGATTTGGTCGGACGATCATTTTACGACGGCCAGTCGGACGTGCGTGTGACCGGCGTCTGCCGCTTGAGGCCGGCCCACCTGATCGTCGCGCGCGATAGCGACGGCAGAAGTTGGATCGTCCCGGCGGGGCTGATCCGCTTGATCGTCGGGCGCGAGCGAAGAAAGCGCACGGCCTGAAAATCTCGCCACCAAATGACCCGCCTTCGGTTCCCTTCCTGCATGACGCAAGCACGCCCGATGCTTCTCTAGCGAACCTGCCTTGCATATCCTGATTACGCCCTTCAAACACCTTGCTTGACCTTTCGCGCGCCTCGCCTTTACACTGCGGGAAACCACTTTCAGCAAGCAATCGCGCAGAAGTTTCGTCCCGACCACACTGATTCCAATGACCAGTTTCTTTAGTCGGTATCGGCGGACGAAACGCTGACCGCTGACGAAGGATGACGATTCATTAACGATGCTTCGAGGTCGCAGGAAAATCTTATGACACACAATCTGTTCAACTCGCGTCAGACGTTTCCGACGGCGAGCGGTCAGTCCGCGCACTTCTACTCGCTGCAGCAACTTGAGCGGGAAGGCGTCGGTCCGGTTTCGAAACTCCCGGTCTGCATTCGCATCGTGCTTGAATCGGTGCTGCGCAACTTCGACGAAAAGACGGTCGAGGAATCGGATGTGCGTGCGCTCGCCAACTGGAAGCCGAACGAAGAGCGCACCGAAGAAATCCCGTTCGTCGTCGGGCGCGTTTTGTTACAGGACTTCACCGGTGTGCCGCTGTTGGTTGACTTGGCGGCGATGCGCGCAGCCGTACAGCGTCTGGGGCGCGACACAAAGATCATCGAGCCGCTTGTCCCCGTCGACCTCGTCATCGATCATTCGGTGCAGGTCGACTTCTGGAGCCGGCCTGACTCTCTGCAACTCAACATGGAGACCGAGTTTAAGCGCAACCGCTCGCGCTATCAGTTTTTGAAATGGGGCACGCAGGCATTCGACAACTTCACCGTGGTGCCGCCGGGCATCGGTATCTGTCACCAAGTCAACCTCGAATACCTCGCGCGCGGCGTGCTGGAAAAAGATGGCGTCTACTATCCCGATACGCTGGTGGGGACTGACTCGCACACGACGATGATTAACGGCCTCGGCGTCGTCGGCTGGGGTGTCGGCGGCATTGAGGCGGAGGCCGGGATGCTCGGCCAACCGGTCTATTTTCTGACACCGGATGTGGTCGGCGTGAACATGACGGGGAAACTCCGTGAAGGCGTGACGGCGACCGACCTGGTGCTGCGCGTGACGGAGATGCTGCGTAAGGCAAGGGTGGTCGGCAAGTTCGTCGAGTTTCACGGTGAAGGCGCGGCGAGTATCCCCGTCACCGACCGCGCGACCATCGGCAATATGTCGCCAGAATACGGCGCGACGATGGGGTTCTTTCCGGTCGATGAAAAATCATGCGAGTACCTGCTCGCCACCGGGCGGAGCGAAGAGCAGGTCGAGACGTTCCGCAACTACTTTCAGGCACAAGAACTGTTCGGCATTCCGCGCGCCGGCGAGTGCGATTACTCGATTGTGCTCGAACTCGACCTGGCGGAAATTCAGCCGAGCGTCGCCGGCCCGAAGCGCCCGCAGGATCGCATCGAGTTGACGGAGTTGAAAGAGACGTTCGCTAACCTTCTCCGAAAACCAATCGGTGAGAGCGGCTATAACAAGCAACCGGGAGAGTTGGCCGAACGTTTCCCAATCAATCTCAGCGCGAACGTGTCGGATGCCGCGCGCTCATTGCCGGTCATCGCCGGATCAGCCATCGCTGGTGGCGGCGCGCAGCAAGAAGAGTCGATCCCCAACGTCATCGCGACGGAGACGGTCGCCAGTGTTGGCTCGGTGAGTGAGAAAGAGACCAGCGCGTTCACCGAAATCGAGATGATGAATAACCGTCCGACGCCGACCCGCGTCGAGACCGAAATGGCAGAGGCACTCCCGACGACGCCAACCTCGGCCAACGGCAAAATCGAACTCGGCCACGGCGGTGTCGTCATCGCAGCGATTACGTCCTGCACTAACACGTCGAACCCGAGCGTAATGCTGGCCGCCGGCCTGCTGGCGAAGAAGGCGGTCGAGCGTGGGCTTAAAGTGCCGCCAACCGTCAAGCCGTCGCTCGCACCCGGTTCGCGTGTCGTCACCGAGTATTATCAAAAGACGGGCCTCAATCGCTACCTCGACGAACTCGGCTTCACTCTCGTCGGCTACGGATGTACGACGTGCATCGGCAATTCCGGACCACTCGACCCGCGCATCGAAAGTGTCATCAACGAGCATGACATCATCGCCGCCAGCGTGCTGTCGGGCAACAGAAACTTCGAGGCGCGCGTACATCAGAGCGTCAAGGCGAACTTTCTGATGTCGCCACCGCTCGTCGTCGCCTTCGCGCTTGCGGGCCGCATCGACATCGACATGGCGAAGGAGCCGATAGGCCGTGGCCGGAAGGGCGAGGATGTTTTCCTGCGCGACATCTGGCCGACGCTCGAAGAGATCGATGCCGTGATGGGCGAGGCGACCGACCCGGAGACGTACCGCCGGCTGTACAGTAACTTCGCCGAAGAGAACCCACTGTGGAATGACATTCCGACGAGCGAGGGCGAAGTGTACGAGTGGGATACTACCTCGTCTTACATTCAGGAGCCGCCCTACTTCGAGAAGTTCGGGATGAACCCCGGCAAGTTCTGCGACATCAGAAACGCACGGCCACTTGCCATCTTTGGCGACTCGGTGACGACCGATCACATCTCGCCCGCCGGAGCGATCAAGCCGACTTCGCCCGCCGGCCTGTACTTGCAGGAGCGCGGCGTCGCCATCGAAGATTTCAATTCCTACGGCTCGCGGCGCGGCAACCATCAAGTGATGGTGCGCGGGACGTTCGCCAACGTCCGCATCAAAAACATGATGGTGCCGGGCACAGAGGGCGGCGTCACCGTCCATCAGCCGCACGGTGATCCAATGAGCATCTATGACGCTTCCCTCAAGTATCAAGCGGCGGGCATTCCGCTCGTCGTCATCGCCGGTCAGGAATATGGCACGGGCAGCTCGCGCGACTGGGCGGCCAAGGGCACACGGCTCCTCGGCGTGCAGGCCGTCATCGCCGAAAGCTTCGAGCGCATCCACCGCAGCAACCTCGTCGGGATGGGCGTGCTGCCGTGTCAGTTCAAAGATGGTACGAGCGCCCGCACGCTTAACCTCGACGGCACCGAGACGTTCGATCTGACGGGACTGGAAAGCGACGAGGTCAAGCCGCGACAGGACGTGACACTCATCATCCACCGCGCGAGCGGCGAGACCGAAGAAGTACCCGTCACGTTGCGCATCGATACGCCGATTGAGGTCGACTATTACCGACACGGCGGCATCCTGCCGTTCGTGCTGCGACAGTTGATTACTCAGTAAGCAATAGGCAGTGAGCAGTGGACAGAAGGCGGAAGGTAGGCGGGTTTGACCTGAGTGCCTTCCGCCTTTGATTGTTTAGGGAAGAAACGAGGTGCGCCCGTGGTGTCCGATGCGCATGCTCGTCAGCCAGTCGAGCCAGCGCCAGCGAAGTGCGCGAGGCGCGAGGTGCTCGGTAATCGCGGGCGCTCTCTGCGTGTGTCCGTCGCCGGTGTCGAGCGTCGCCTCGCCGAGAAAGCGTAGATAGAAGTAGCTCCCCTCAATCACACGGCGCTGCGTCACCGACAAACTGAACGGAGCATCTGTACCCTCTGCCGTGAATCGCATCGTCCGCGGGTAGCGAAGGCCGAAGCGATGCGCTCGCAACTGACTTGCGGTGATGTGCGCGTGATGCTCGCCGAGCGTTTCGTCGCGGACGAGAAACAGGCGCGTCGTCGCTGCCTCGTTTCCCTGTTCACGGTAGCGGTAGAAGACGGCGGTCGTTCCATGATCAAAATGCGCGCGTCCCCACTGCCACTCGGCGACCGTTGCGGGCATCCATCGGCGATCCCGGTTGTGGTCGTGATAGCCAACTCCATCGAAGCGGCGTTCGTTTAGAGTCTCGCCGCCCACTCCTTTAACCGCGACCGTTCCTGACACACGACAGCGCGGCGCCACCAAATTCCATTCGTGCCACGGCGCGTCGTGCTCCGTCATTGGCTCGCGGATGTCGGTCGGCTCGCGCGCCGGAAGAAGGTCGCCGTCCGTCACCGTCCAGCGAAGCTCTGCGGTCAGCCGCCGCCCTCCACGCAGAGGCTCATCAAGTTTCACGTCGTAGCTATGACCTTGCGAATTGGTCGTCGCGTAGAAGCTGCTGCGCGCGATGCGACACGCTGGTTCCTCGACGCTCGCCGTGAAATCATGAGATGTGTATTCGTTGTTCGCGCGGAACAACAAGCGACCGTCGCGGTACACGCAGACCGAGAGGGCGGGGAACTGGGCCGGTTGTGGTGCGTCACCGCCGCCGCGGAGATGGTCGGCGACGGCGCGATTGAAACGAGGCGAAAAGATAAAGTCGGCGAGAAAAATGATGACTAACGCATCGCGCCCGTCGTCGCTGATGGCGTCAAAGTACCACCATTCATATGCCCCGGCGGAGCCGACGGATGGATGCCACACGTCATCGGCGAAGCTCGAAAGGTGTCGAAACCCCTTCACGTTTTCTGAAGCAATGTCTTCGGCAAGCATGTTTGGTGGAGTCAGCTTAGCGTTCCACAGCCGGATTTGAAAAGCGCATCACGGCAAAATCGCTGGCGGCGTTTGAACCCCGGCGCACCCATCGCCGCTTTGGACGAACGGCGGCGATGAGTGATACAGTAATCTCAAATCAAACAGACGAATTTGCCTCGTCATCCCCGATCATGGTCGCATAAAATTAAAGGAGAAATGAACATGTCATCAACGCAAACAGTCGCGTCAGATACTCCGCGCCGCTATCAACTTTTCATTGACGGGAAATGGATGGACGCCGAATCCGGGAAGACTTTCGAGACGCCGAACCCCTCGACCGGCGCGACACTCGCTGAAGTCGCGGAGGCAGACAAGGCCGACGTTGATAAGGCGGTCGCCGCTGCGCGTCGCGCGTTTGACGGCAAGTGGTCGAAGATCAGCGCACGCGACCGTGGGCGGCTGATGTACAAACTGTCGCAGTTGATCGACGCCCACTCGCAGGAACTGGCCGCGCTCGAAACTTCCGACAACGGTAAGCCGATCCGCGAGTCGCAGTATGTTGACATTCCACAGGTCGTCGAAAACTTTGAATACTTCGCTGGCTTCGCGACGAAGATCGAGGGCGAGACGATCCCTGTGCCGGGACAAATGTTCAACTACACGCTGCGCGAGCCGTTGGGCGTGTGCGGCCAGATCATTCCCTGGAACTTTCCGCTGTTGATGGCCGCGTGGAAACTCGCGCCCGCACTCGCTGCCGGCAACACCATCGTACTCAAGCCCGCCGAGCAGACGCCGGTGACGGCGATGGAACTTGGCAAGCTGATTCAGGAAGCGGGTTTCCCCGATGGCGTCGTCAACATCGTGCCCGGTTACGGCGAGACGGCGGGCGCGGCGCTCGCTTCGCATCCCGGCATCGACAAGATCGCATTCACCGGCAGCACTGAAGTCGGCAAGCTGGTTGCGCGTGAGGCGGCGCAGAACCTGACTAAAGTATCGCTCGAACTCGGCGGTAAAGCGCCGAACATCGTCTTCGCCGACGCCGACATCGAGCAGGCCGTCAACGGCGCGATGATGAGTATCTTCTTCAACCAGGGTCAGGTCTGCTGCGCCGGCTCGCGCCTCTTCCTGCACGAAGAAGTGAAGGATCAGTTTCTCGACAACTTCAAAGAGCGCGCTTCGAGAATGAAGGTCGGCAATCCGATGGACACCGCGACGCACATGGGGCCGCAGGTTTCTGAGGAGCAGCTTAACCGCATCAAGGGCTACGTCGAGATTGCGCGCGGCGAAGGCGCGACGGTGCTCGCGGGCGGCGAGCCGCCACAGCTTGAGGGCGATTTCCGCGCCGGCTATTTCTTCCAACCGACGATCTTCAGCGAAGTCACCAATCAGATGCGCGTCGCACAGGAAGAAATCTTCGGCCCGGTCGTCTCCGTCATCACCTTCAAAGACGAAGAGGATTTAATCAAGCAGGCCAACGCGACGATCTACGGCCTCTCCGCCGGCATCTGGACGCGCGACATCACACGTGCGCATCGCTTCGCCAGAGAGATTAAGGCGGGCGTCGTTTGGATCAACACCTTCAACATGTTCAATGCGGCGTCGCCGTTCGGCGGTTACAAGCAGTCCGGCTACGGGCGCGAAATGGGCAAGCACGCCCTTGATCTTTACACGCAGGTCAAGAGCGTCTGGGTTGATCTGTCGGGCAAGCCGATGGGCTGGTTCGGAAAGTAAGTGTCGAGGATTAAATCAGCGGTTTGTCGCGTGTCGACGTCATCGCGATTAGGCTGCGAGTTGCTTCTCAGCCAGAAGCGTCAGGCACAGCGCGCGCATTTTCGCCAACTCATGTTGAAACTCCCGCTGAGCTTCTTGCGCAGGCAGAGCATCAAACAAATCCGGCAACTGCGCTCCGGAGCTCATGACCTGATCGGCAATTCGATCCTGTAAGCGCTGGCGCACGAACAAACAATTCTCAGCGTGGAAGAAGATACGCACAGCGTCGGCAGCGCTGATCGAACCGCCAGCGAGCGACTCCACCAGACCCAGGTTCAAAAAAGCAAAGAGAGCCAACTGTTGGTTGGGCGTGCTGCTCACTTCGGAGAGGAGGGTTTTGAGCTGGATACTGTGGTTCATAACATCTGGTTCGGAAAAAACTTAACACCTGCGACGTGGCCGGACGCATGTTCAAAATAATGCACCTCACCCGTGCTACCTCTTTTGATTACCTTTTGCCACCTTCCGGGTAGCGGTTGCCGAAGATACCGTCGCACCGCCGGATTTCGCACCAGATACTTGATTGTGCCGCCTTTAACGGGAACCCATCCATTCGGGTACGGAACCGGATTCATAAACGTTCGCATACAGATGCAACGGCATATCGCCAGCTTAACATGGCATCGTAAGTTCCACTGCTGCACTGCTTTTTCATGATCGCCATTTATTTCAATTCTTACCGGCGCGGAAACTCTGGAGCACCTCTGGATGGCGCAGATACCCAGCTACCCACACCAGCACGAGAAGCACAGCCGGGACGACGTATGGCTCGCCGTGCTGCATGTGCGTGACAATCGCGCCGCCAAGGTAAGCGGAGAGCAGCAACAGCCCCAGCGAGTTCGTCACCGGGATCAGAAACAGCAACGCGCTCACCAACTTGCCGACGCCGATCAGTGTAAGCTGATTACCGAGCCGCCACTTATCGAACATCTCAACCACCGGCGCGGCGCTAAGCAGTTTGCCGGCGGCGCTACCGACAAACATCAGCGTCAGCAACCCAGTTAATATCCATGCGGCAATCCGCCGCCCTCTGCTCTGTGTGCTCATCTCGAATCCTCTCCCGTAACGACCAATGCAAAATGCCGGACTGTTTGCCGTTAGTAATCCTCGTAAATTCAACCTACTGAGCGTTGCGTAATTAGCTAAACTTTTTCACAACTGAAATATGAG
>JALZJL010000055.1 GCA_030859785.1 Acidobacteriota bacterium | reverse complement strand
TCGATACCACGGCGCCCGTGCCGGGCGGCGGGCGCATCTGCGTCGAGATTCGATTGGCGGCGAGCAACTGGTTGCCGCTGTGCGGCGAGGTGGTCAACTGCCAACCGGGTGCGGGCCTCAGCATCAGGTTCGAGGACTTGCCCGTAACATCGCAAGAGATGCTCGCACACCTCATCGACTATGTCCGCGAAGGCCAATCCATGAGCTGGTGAAGCTTGGGATTTTAGAAGCTGACGTGAAGAAACTGTAAAGTGCGACCATGACGAATATTGACCAAAGAAAGTATCAGCGTGCACAACTCCCTCTTCAGGTGCGATGGCTAAACACCTCAGATGTGTATACGACGCCCCGCAGCGACATCAGCTTGGGCGGCTGTTACCTCGATTTGAAGGCGCCTGTGCAAGTCGGCCAACGCATTTCCTTTGTCATTCAATTGCCGTCGGATCGTGGCCTGTTGCTACGTGGCGAAGTAGTCCACCAGCGACAGAACTCAGGCTTCGGCATTAGATTTACCGACCTCCACGAGTCTTCGCAGCAGAGGCTCGCACGCCTGATTGAGTCTGCCCGTGAAGGTCAAGCCAAAGACGAATGAAGCGAGACGATTGACGTGAAGCAGCTATGAGCGGCAAAAAGAATTGTTACCCCGCATGCCCCTGTGTGATGAGTTTGGCAAGATGATGTGGGAACTCCCGCAAATTTGATGCTCATGGATTGAGATGCAACCTAAGGATGCGCTATAAAGCGGCATGGAAGTCACAACGCTGCTTGCCAACCCCGTTGCCATTCGGCTCGAACAGATCACCTCCGCGACGAATTTGGTGACGCTCATCGTCAAAGCGGGTTAACCATGCGCTGAGTGCCCGCGCAGCCCTGACACGTTGATCCGGCGCGTTCGACTAGCAGTGTTGCTACAGCAGCCAACGCCGCGTGTGCTCGGCGTGGATGACTTTGCGATGCAGCGCGGACAACGTTACGGCACCATTCTGGTTGATCTCGAACGTCGCCACCCTGTCGACCTCCTGCCTGATCGTGAAGCGGCGACGCTTGCCACGTGGCTCAAGGCGCATCCTGGCATCGAGACGATCAAGCCGTGACCGCGCTTTAGCTTATGCTGAAGGAGGGAAGCAGGGCGCGCCTTCTGCCGTGCAAGTAGCGGATCGCTGGCATCTATTGCGCAACATGAGCGAAGCGCTGGAACGTTGGCTGGACCGCAAGAGGCATTGCCTCCGCCAGGTTGCTGAGCTAATCAGAGCGGAGTCAGCGTCGCAAACTCACAGTGCACTTAGCGCTACGACGCCGCTTACGACAGTCCGTCAACTCCAGCAAAGCCGTCGCGATGAGCGGCAGGCCGAACGCACGGCGCGCTTCACCGATGTTAGAGAACTCTACGGCCAAGGCGCGACCATCCGCGGCATCGCACGGAAGTTCAAGATGCACCGCCGTGACGTGCGTCAACTCCTCCATGCTGATGAGTGCCCGCAACGCGCAACGGCCAAGAAGCGCGGCAGTAAGCTCAACAAGTATCTGCCTTACTTACGCGAGCGGTGGGAGCAAGGCTGCCACAACGTGACCGAGCTCGCGCGCGAAATTACAGCGCAGGGCTTTCGCGGCGCCGACTCGCTTGCGCGTCGCTTAATTACAAGTTGGCGTGTTCATCTTCCGGCGAACTTACGATGCGTGCGCCGCTTGCAGTCGGGCGCTGCACCGTCGGCACAGATTGTTGCTCCATCCCTGCGCACTGCGACCTGGCTGTTGTTACTGTTGTTACATAAGGGAGAAGAGTTGAAAGAAGAGCAGCACCATGTGCTGAAAAATTTTTTGAGGTGTGTCCCGAAGCGCAGACTGCGCGGAGCCTCGTGCAACGCTTTCAGCAAATCGTCACTGGTAGAAAAGCCGACGACTTGGACGCTTGGCTGGAGGATGTCGCTCAGCGCAAACTGCCGGAGCTGGCGAGTTTCGCCAACACGCTGGGCAAAGGCGGGGCGGTGCGCGCGGCACTTACCTCACAGTGGAGTAATGGGCAAGTAGAGGGGCATGTCAACCGGCTGAAGATGATCAAGAGAATGATGTACGAGCGAGCGAAGCCTGATTTGCTACGAGCGCGGGTGCTTCATGCAGTCTAAAAAAGAGCACGCAAGACATGCTTTCGCCACCGCGCTGCACCTCAATCCATGAGCATCAAATTTGCGGGAGTTCCCACATCATCTTGCCAAACTCAGCTCTCGCATCCCACTTTTCTCAAGCACATCTTCGGAGGTCAATCCGTAGAGCGATGGGGTGGGAACGCCCAGCATCATCTTGTTCGATCTGCCGCGCGTTTCGCCGCTGCAATTCAATGTCGCGACGGGTGATGTCTCAGAGCGGCAGCAACTGATTGAAACACGCCAAGGTCAGCCAGCCACTCTTCGAAGCGCGCGGGCCAGGTCGCCACTGCTTGGCGATTCCTCTCGCGCACGCCAAACCCGTGCCCGGCACCTGCGTAAATGTGCAGTTCGGCCGGGACGCCAACCTCCTTGAACTTCAAGTAAACTTCGGCCAGACCTCGTGAGATGTCAGACCGGTCTTTATATCCACAGGCGAGAAAGATCGGCGGCGTATCCTTGCTCGGAACAATCCTGTGGGAACTTCCAGGGTAAATCAGCGCTTGGAAATCTGGCCTCGAGCTCTCGCGCTCTACGGCGTCGGCAGCCCCCCTCAAGCCGCTGTCGAAGCGCATGCTCGCCAGCGCCGCCAACTCTCCACCCGCGGAAAAGCCCAGTACCCCGATGCGTGACGGGGCGATGCCCCATCCTTGTGTCTGCGTGCGCACGAGGCGGATCGCGCGTTGCATGTCGTTGAGCGCATGTTCGTCTACCGTATAAGTCGAGTTAGGCTCGCGTGCGAGGCGATACTTGAGCACGAAGGCAGCGATGCCTCGAGCGCTCAGCCATTTGGCGAGATGATGGCCTTCATGATCGACCCACAATTCACGATGCCCGCCGCCCGGCACGATGATGACCGCCGCGCGTGTAGCTTTGTCCTTGGGCGGGAGATAAGGTGTGAGGGAAGGCTGGTGGACGTTTGACACGACGTGCTCGCCGTCCGGTGTCACCCTAACTTTTTCTTCCCCGGTCTTGCCTTCTGAACCTGGTGCGCCGTGCGGCCAAAGCGGGATCTCCTTTAATGGATTGGCAGTCAAAACCGTGGCGGGTAGCAGCAGCAGCGCAAGAAGTATTCGGAGCATAGGTTTCTTAGTTGTTTTCATCATTGATTCCTGAGAGTCATGCAGTAGTTATGCAGTAATTCGGATGAGGCGCACGAAAGCTGCGAGTGAGGACCAACAATGCCGCAACCTCAACAATCTTATGGCGAATGTCGCCTGCCCCGGTGCGTTATCACCGCTCAATCTTTTCAACTGACCTTTGCTTATCATATGTAAGGGATGTAGCTTTTTACCAGTGAGCTAACACAACTTTAGTTCGTGACGCGCACAAGTCTGATATCGTGTATGCCGCGCAGCACACCGCTTGCGTCTCGTTTGAGCGTGAGGATCGCAACTGGTCGCATAGAACGTGCTTCGGCAATCCGGGGCGCATCCAGGAAGTGGTACACAACATCTGAGGGGTAGTATGTTGGAAACTCTGTCGTTGAAGCGATGATGACAATGCGCGGCCATGACACTTACCTGTCAAACCGTCTGGCTCTATGAATCTTATCCCATTTAGTGGAAAGGTAGATAAGGCTACGGTATCGTCAACTGTAACGATGCGAGCCTGCAACAAGTCTGACCTTGCAGCATATTCCGCCGATGCACGTTGCTGCACCTCTCTACCGCCGCCATCGCTTCCCTTCAGAGATCATCAGCCACACGGTGTGGCTGTACTTCCGCTTCGCTCGAGAGCTTCCGCGACGTCGAAGAGATCATGGCTGCGCGTGGCGTAATTGTGACCTACGAAGCGATCTGTGAATGGTGCTTCAAATTCGGCCAAAGCGAGAGGCAAAAGTCCCTCATTTTCTTTCGTCAGTTCTATCTGTCTACGAAGTTAAGCTGACAGTACCCCATTGACCTCCAACCCATCCTGAGAGGCGGGCTCCTAGAAGTCGGGCCGCTTCGGGCGGAAAATTTCATGACCTCTACGCTGTCGCCGCCGATACTCAGTAAGAGAGCAACCCGGTGAAATACCAAATCCGGACCTTTCTTGTGAAAACCTGATTGACGGTCAACCTGGTCAGCGGGGAGGGGTGCCGCGATTAGCCTCAAACCGGCATCTGACCGGGATATGGAAGAAACGGAAGCCATATGAAAGTTAACGTTGAATTTGGAAAAATATTTGGGCTTATCCATTCCACACGCCACGAAAGGCGCACCATGCGACGCTCCCTCCTTTGCCTTCTCCTCGCGTCGGTTTTCTCACCCGTTCTTGCCCAGCAACACGCGCGGCGTCACCCCGGTGCGCCTACCCCTGCGGCCGATAGCTCTCGGGCCCTACCGCGCAGCACCGCCGAGCGGCAGGGCATCTCGTCGTCCGCCATCCTCGCGTTCGTCGAGGCGGCCAATAAGGAGATCGACGCGATGCACAGCTTCATGCTGGTGCGGCACGGGCGCGTCGTCGCAGAGGGATGGTGGGGACCGTACGATGCACAGACCCCGCACATCCTCTACTCGTTGAGTAAGAGCTTCACCTCTACCGCCGTCGGGCTTGCCATCGCGGAAGGGAAATTGAACCTCGATGACGAGGTGCTAAAGTTCTTCCCGGAGGATGCTCCGGCGGAGCCCTCCCCCAACCTCCGGTCAATGCGGGTGCGCGACCTGCTGCGCATGTCCACGGGGCATCAGACAGAAGCCCCACTCTGGCGGGACGAGCCGGTATCGAAGACGCGGGATGAGCCGTGGACGAAGAAGTTTCTCGCGCACCCAGTCACGTTCAAGCCGGGCACGCACTTCCTCTACAACTCGCCCGCCACGTACATGCTCTCGGCGATCGTGCAGAAGGTGACTGGCATGACGGTGCTGGATTACCTCCGGCCGAGGCTGTTCGAGCCGCTCGGCTTCGAGAACCCGACCTGGATCACCAGTCCGCAGGGGATCACGGTGGGCGCCTACGGCCTGCTCGGGCGCACGGAGGATATCGCACGCTTCGGGCAGTTGTATCTCCAGAAGGGCGTGTGGAGGGGGCGGCAACTCATCCCGGCAGGGTGGGTCAAGGAGGCGACGGCTCTGCAGACTTCGAACGGCTCCTCCCCGAAGAGCGACTGGGACCAGGGGTACGGCTACCAGTTCTGGCGCTCCCGTCACAACTCCTATCGAGGCGACGGGGCATTCGGGCAGTACTGCCTCGTCATCCCCGAGCTCGACGCCGTGGTGGCGATCACCAGCGGGGTGCGCGACATGCAGCGCGTGATGAACCTTGTCTGGGAGAAGCTCGTGCCGGCGATGAGGGCGACCCCCCTGCCGGAGGACTCGGCCGCCCGGCGCAAGCTGGAGGCGAAACTCGCCGGTCTGACGGTCCGGCTCCCGTCGGGGCATCCCACTGCTCCACTCGCCGCGAAGGTATCGGCGAGGTGGTATGAGTTCCCCGCAAACGACCGCGGCATCCAGGCTGTGGCGCTCGACTTCAACTCGGGATCGCCGGCGCTCGTCGTGCGCACGGCGAGCGGAGAGACGCGGACCCCGATCGGGATTGGGTCTTGGACGAAGAGCCGTAGCGGCTTCGCCAACGGGATCGACCGGTTCCTGAGTGTGCCGGCGAGCCCCGTGGTCGCCGCGAGCGGCGCCTGGACGGCGGACGACGTCTTCACCATCAAGCTCGCCCCGTACGAGACGCCGTTCTATTCCATGCTGGCGTTCAGATTCGATGGCGACCGGCTCTTGCTCGACGCGGAACACAACGTCGCGTTCGGCCCCACGAAACTGCCGCAGATGGTCGGCCGGGCAATCTCGATCAAGTGAACGGTTCTGCCGGCGCCGGCTGAATCGGGGTTGTTCGCTATCATAAATTTACGGGAGAACCAGTCAGCGGAGCGTGACGAGTAAACCTCGGAAGCCATTCCTGCAACACTACCGATGAGCGCGCGCGTGCCCTTGCTTGAGGTGATCTCCTGCTCCGTCGCCGATGCTTTCGAAGCGGAGCGGGGCGGGGCGGGGCGTTTGGAAATCATCAGCGAATATGGGCGCGGGGGCCTGACGCCGCCGCTCGAACTCGTGAGAGATATTCTCGCCGTTGTCAACTTGCCGGTACGAGTGATGCTTCGCGGGAGTGATGGCTTCGGTGTAACAGGCGCCGGCGAAGTGGAGAGGCTTTGCGATGCTGCACGCGAACTGTCGAAGCTAAGCGTAGACGGCGTGGTTCTCGGCTTCGCGCGGGAAAGAGCCGTGGACGTGGAACTGACGGCGCGAATACTGTCGTGTACGCCGAATCTGAAGGCGACGTTTCATCATGCCTTCGAAGAGATGGGGGATAAGGCCGAAGCAATTAGAGGACTAAAAACTATCGGACAGGTTGATCGAATTCTGGCGCACGGTGGTCGCGGGGACTGGATGCAAAAGAGCGAACGGTTGGCAGTTTACCGGCGCGCGGCCGAACCTGAAATCACTATTCTTGCAGGTGGAGGAGTGGATGCAAAAATAATCGAATTGCTCTTTAAGACTGGCGGGATACATGAGTTTCATGTCGGCCGAGCTGCGCGCGCCAATGGCGTGGTGCATGCCGCACAAGTCAGGGAACTTATTAGAGTGATGTCATGCTTACGGCGAGAGTCAGACAAGCGCTTTGGGGCCCATGCCATGAAATGTTTGGAGGTCAGCCTCCTTGACCCTCATGAACTGCTCCAAGCACGTGTAACCGGCTGCGGTGAGTGCCCGATATGCGAGCTTGTTGTCAACCTTAGCCGCCCCCAGCGTGGCGCTGATTAGAATGAATGTCACAAGACATCAAGCCCCACGAAAACCATGAAGGCGCATTGATTCTGCTGGTGTAATTAGGATTTGAAACATTGTGCAGCTCTGACCTTCTTTTTGATGAAGCGGTGATCTTGCTCCACGATATTATTCAAATACTTCACCCGTCTGAGTGTACAGTCGGGTGGTAACACCTGCTCTTGCTGAGATTCAGTCAAGGCCTCAGGGTAAGCAGCGTTCTTATCAACATTAATCGAGAACGGATGTCGCCGATGATCAGCTCGCATTACTTTCTTGAAGAACCGTTTTGCTGCCAAAACGTCGCGCTTCGCCGAGAGCATGAACTCGATTGTACAGCTTGGGCGGAACTAGGCGCGGATCAATCATGACCGTGTGAACTTCTTCCCCTGAGGCGGATCGGGTCGGGCTTCGCGGAAGGGGATACGGTTCGAACCGCGTGTGGCGGTGAGACCGTCGCAAACACAGCCCCGCCGTGCGGCCGGAGGCATCAGGACACCGCACTGTTCAGGGACGACCTCCGGCCAAGGCGTCGAACCGGCGGCGCAGGTCATCCGATACGTGCCGCCGCCGCAGCCGCTCGGCGTCAACCCAGGCTTGGCTCTCGGCTGCGGCGCGGCGCTGCTCCTCGAGCATCCGTCCGGTCTCGGCGGGCTGGGGTCCGCCACGCCCCTTCCGGCTCCGGATGATCTCGGCGGGGTCGAACGCGCGCCGCAACTGCGCGGCCGACAGCGGCAGGGGCTTGCCGGTCACGCGCCGGTACACATCCGCCACCTCCTTGTGCGTCAGGTCGAGCGGGCGCTTCCCCCGCTCGCGACCGTATGTGGTGAGCTCCGACGCGACCTTGTAGCCGGTGCGGAAGGGGACGCCTGCCTCGCGTAGGAGCGTGTCGGCCAGTTCCGTCATCGTCGAGTAATCCCGGTCCACTTGATCCCGCAGAACCTCCTTGCGGATCGTGAGGGATTCCAGCACCCTCGCCAGTTGCTCATACATTTGAGAGGCCTCCCGGGCGAACCGCTCCAGGCGCAACAGGTGATCCTCGCGGACGTCCTTCACCTCGTACATCGGGGTGTTGTGGATGAAGAGCGCCGAGGCGTGGGCGTTAGCCACTACTTCGCTGGCACTGAGACGCAGCCGCTCGATCGCGCTCGGATTCCGTTTCTGCGGCATGGTGCTGCTGCGGCTGGTGATCGGACCGGTCAGCAGCATGCCCGGGACTGGGTCGTCGTACTGGAAGATGATGTACTGCACAAAGCGCCCGATGTTCAGCGCGGAGATGCCGAGCGCGGAGGCGAACTCCACCTTGCTGTCCGCCGTCGAGACCATGATGGCGTCGTAAGAGTTCTCGACCAATCCCTGAAAGCCCAGCAGTTCGGCGAGTAGACCGCGGTCGAGTGCGAAGCCTGAGGTGGTGAATGCCCCGCTGCCGAGCGGGCTGCAGTTAAGCCGCGCGTAGACCTCGCGCAGGCGCTGCGCGTCCCGCTGGAGGGAGGCGTCGAAGGCGAGAAGGAAGTGCGCCATGGTCGTCGGTTGAGCCTGCACCGCGTGGGTGAATCCCGGCATCACTGTCTCGAGGTGCTCGCCGGATAGGCGGTGGAGAATGGCGCGCACGGCGGCGATGCGATCCATGTGATCCAGGAGCATCTCTCGCATGAGCATGCGGTTCATGGCGGCACCCAGGTCGTTGCGGCTGCGGCCCAGATGGAGGTTGGACGCGTCGGGTCCGATCAACTCGGCAAGGCGAGATTCCAAGTCGAGGTAGTTCGCCGAGCGCGCAACCCCGGGGGCGTTCTGCTCCGCGGCGGCGGTGCGCAATGCGCCCGCAATGCGAGTCGCCTGCTCCGCAGGCACCAGACCGCGCGCAGCCAGCATCACGATCTGGGCGCGGTTCGCCTCGATCATGTGCGCATGGAGATCCCGTGGCTCGGGCTGTCCGACGGCGAGTCCGGCCGCGAATAGCACGGTGCAGGAGAGCGCGACTGGCTTGGTCATGTAACGCGGAGGATGAATCGGAGTAAAGCGCCGGACGCCTTCGCCAGCACCGGCTCCTGCGACCGGCGAAGGCGGCTCGCTGCACGGGCCATGATGCGCGGGCCGATTCGCCGCAACGCCATGGCTCGACGTTCGTTGTGGTTCGACACGGGACGCCAAAAGGCGGCCGAGGGTGGCGAAAAATGCTGCGGGTGTAAAGCCAAAGCGCCGACAGCGAAACCGGAGCGCGGCAGGCGCGAGGAAGTGATACCGTCTCATCATAACCCCCCGATAGTGGCTCAATTAAGCATGAGAGCCCTGTAATGATTGTAGCGATGCACAAACAAGCCTAAACAAGCCTCATGCATCAGTGACGACTTGGAAAATGAGAGCGTACCCCGGATAAAGTGCCCGAGCCGTTGCCGTAGTGTGTTGTTCCACCTCTCGACATGCGCCGTCTACCCACTCCTGATGCCAACCGCCGTGTGCTGCTCCGCAGGGATCACCATCGCATAAGTTTTCCAGAAGTCACTATAGCAGTGAGCTATCCGGTAATGCTGTAACTGAGCGCGTACTTGTCGCGCATCAGCCTTCTGATTGCCTTGGCCGTCCATCCACTGCCGGCTTTGGTTCCCGGCATCGCTTCGGCTCTCAGCGTCTGGTTCAACTCCGCCAACTGTTCGGCGTTCAACAACCGCTGACCATGCTCGTCGCCCCATCCCGGATCGTTCTTCACTCCATCAAGGCCGGCAGCTTGATAGCGCGTCACCCATCCACTGACTGTCTCTTCAGCAACCAACAGGATGCGCCCCGTATTTTGATAGCGATAACCTTGGGTCACCAGAATCAGGGCATGATAGCGTTGCCGTTCAGCTAACTTCGTCCGGCAGTCTTGATACTGCAGACATGCTTCCGCGTAATCTTCTTCACCGAGCACATTGTGTCTCCATCATCATAAGTTTCCCCGCCACCCTCATTTTACGCTGCTCGCCGATCCACTTCTTTGTGTAGCTTCCATATTGGTGGGCGCAGTCGCAAAGATGCTCGCGAAGTAATCAGCCAGGATGCCAAAGGGATCATCACGACGGATCGCTACTGGTCTTACAACTGGCTCTCGGCACGGTGGTGGCAAATCTGTTGGGCACACCTCAAACGTGACTTTCAGGCGCTGGTTGATCGCGGTGGCGCATCAGCCAAGACCGGGCAGGCACTCTTGCAGCAGGTCACGCGCATCTTCGCTCTGTGGCATCAGGTGAGAGCAGGCACCTTGAGTCGAGTGGAATTTCAGAGAAAGATCAAGCCGATCCAGCAAAGAGTTAGAACGTTGCTGCAAGCTGGCGCTCGTGCAACCCACTCAAAGACACGCCACACTTGCGCCAACATCTTGAAAGTAGCGCCATCACTCTGGACGTTTGTGCGAGTGGAAGGGGTAGAACCGACGAACAACACCGCCGAGCGCGGGTTGCGGCGAGCGGTATTGTGGCGGCGGAGATCCTTTGGCAAACAGAGTGAGAGAGGCTCACGGTTCGTCGAACGAATCCTGACAGCGGTTCAAACACTGCGGCAGCAAGGCCGAGATGTGATGGAATATCTGACGGCTGCGTGTCGTAATTTGTTGGTAAAAGGCGAGGCGCGAGGGCTCATTCCTGACACTTCATGAGTGATCCAGGTGAACGGTTACTGATCATTTACGTGGGTCATTGAAGGAAATGTTTGGAGTTGCATCCGACCCAAGGCTATCCCTACATCATGTATCTTGCGGTTCAGTGCGTAGAGCTACCGGGCAGCAGACGCGGCGCTAATGCATGTTGAACGGGCCGCCGTGCGGCTCCGGCTGTAAATTCGGTCGGGTCGAATCCTGTACGACCTCGTGCAATTCCAACACATTCGGTTTGGCGTAGGCATCTTTTGGGAGTGTGCCGGATTGGGCATGGCCTTTGACGAACGCATCGGAACGCACCCAGTTAAGGAAGTCCTGTCGGCTGTTCCAGAGGGTGAAAACTATGTACGGATCGCCGTCATTGACAGGTCGCAGAACCTGGTTGGAAATAAACCCAGACATCTTGTCCACTAATCCGGCGCGCTCACGAAACACCTTCTCAAACGCATCGGCGTGTTCAGGCTTAACGTAAATTCGATTGGCAACTGTTATCATTTCGTATCCCCCTTCAGTTCAGTGATATTACCATGCAGCAGCCGGAGGTTGGAGCGAACATGTAACAGCACAGCAATTGATAAAAATCTATCGAGATACAGTTCCCAAAAGAGAAGTGGATGTCGATTTCAGACTTTGATTTGTCTTATCGCACTACCGCTCAATACCCTGATTGCGCTCTTGCTCTACTCGTCAACCGGCTCAACACGCTTGGTCTTGCGCTACCTCAGCGTGGCGATAGATTTAGAATCAAATATCTTCATGACGCGCGACGAAGCTATGCGGGCGATGCTTGCCGTGCCGCTGCAAGTCGGCGACCGCACATTGGACGTGCTGAAAGTGACGAACAAGGACGGCGGCTTCATCGAAGACGACAAGCAACTGGTCACGGTTTCGCGGCGCAGGCGGCGCATCTGCTCGCCTACTTGCAACTGGTCGATCAATTAAGAGATTCCGAAGTAACGCCACCGACAGATTTTCGAAAGCCCGCTCGACGGGCTTCACCGCTCGCGCGAACTTTACCGTCGCCTGCGTGAAGAATCGGAATTCGTCGAGGATTAACCATATATGCACTGTCTATACGAGTTCGACGTGCGGCACAGCCCCGCGCTTTGCTCGCGCACCTCGGGAGCGCGTGGTAAGGTTGCTCCACCTAAAATCACCTCTGCAAGGGAACAAGACACCTCATGACAAAGGTTTATTCAACACTTCGCGGCACTATTTGTGCGCTCGCACTATTAATTTGCGTCACTGCCTACGCTTCGTCAGCCGAAGCGCAAGGCGTGCTGCGCTTCGTTTCCGGCACCGGCAGCGATGCCAACAACTGCTTGCGCCCGACGCCCTGCCGCTCAATCCAGCGTGGAGTTGATACCGCCCCGGATGGCGCGGAAGTGATTATCCTCGACACGGCGGGCTACGGACCGACGGTGACAATCGATAAGTCAATCACGATCACGACACCGTCGGGCGTGGCCGCCACGATTACCACTCCGTCAGGCGTTGCAATCTTGGTCACGGGCGGCGGCGCAGTGATACTGCGAGGGCTGTCGCTGATCGGGTTGGGCACGGCGTCGTTAGGAATCAATTATTCCGGCACGGGATCGCTGTCCGTTGATAATTGCATCCTGACTGGCTTTACAGAAGAAGGCATCAATTCCTCAGGCACAACGTTATTTGTCAAAAGCACAATCATCAGAAACGGCGGCTTGGACGGAATCTTAGTCAACGGCGGGTCAGCCACGATTGATAACTGCCGCATAGAACGTAACGGTCCCAACGCTCCACTCTCTGGTGGCTACGGTATCTATGCGAAAGGTAATTCGCGGGTGATGGTGCGCAATACAGTCGCAGCGAGTAACGGCATTGGATTCGTGGCAGAGGACAGTGCAGTGTTGAATGCCGAGAACTGTGTCGCAACGAAAAATACAGCCGTCGGGTTCCGCGTCGGTGGTGGCACTGCCGGCGGCGCTTCGATGATGCGCGTCTCAAACTCAGTGGCGACGAACAACGGGATTGGGTTCCAACAGTTCGTCAACTCAAGCGGAAGCGGAGGAACGTTTGAGTCGCGAGAGAACAACACGGTGCGTGGCAACGCGATTGATGCAACGGGTTCGATCACCGGTATCTCCGGCACCTAAGAACACCGCCGATACATACCGCGCTCTGACGCTGATGGCAATGCAATGCGAATAAGTCTGTCATGTTCATCAGCATGTCACCAGGTCAAGGTGATATAGAACACACGTTCCTTAAGCCCCGAAAGGAACACACTCACACCGAATTGTAGCCCGCTATAAAAAAACCCTTTCCTCTTTTCCGGGACGGTATATAATCCGCGCCGTTTCAAGCGGGAGTGTCTGTCTGAGGAGGTTCCACGTCGTGAGCACGGATATTTCGAGCCGCCGCCGCTCAGAAAACTCACCTCCGATACCCGCTTCTTTTGTTCCGACATTTCAGACCGCATTTCAGGCCACATCGACAACTACGATGACCACATCACGCCGACGTGCATCAACTGGAATTCAAAGTTCGTGTGAAAGCGTGACGCGAACGTGCGGCGTTCCGGTGCATTAACGATTGACGATCACCTTCCGCGTCTGAACTGTTCAATATCTTTTTTCCTGTTGAGGAGAAAACAATCATGGCCGGCGGTATCACCGAAGGAAGAAAAGTCAGTGCCAACCTCACACTGACACCGGAGTTTTGCATTATCGGTTCCGGCGCGGCGGGTGGCGTGTGCGCGCTCAAATTGGCGGAAGCAGGCTTCAATGTGCTTGTCTTGGAAGAGGGGCCGAACATTCCGAAAGACCCGGTTCAAGACGGCGACTCGCACGTCCGCAAGATGTTCACCGAGCGCGAAGTTGATATGTATCGCACGCTCTATCAGGAAGGCGGCTCGCGGCTCACCAAGGATGGCGGCATCAAGGTGATGCAGGGGCGCTGTCTCGGTGGCGGCACCACGGTCAACTGGTCGGCATGTCTTCCGCCGCGCGTCGAGACACTGGAGCATTGGAAAACTCTGGGACTTCCATTTGACCGTGAAAACCTGCGCCCGTATCTGAAGGAAGTCGTCAACTATCTTCCCATCGCTGAGAACAACAAATACAACACATCGGCGCAGAAGTTTCTCGACGGTTGCGGCAAGCTCGGCATCGAGGCGATCAACTTGCCGAACAACACCCACGAGTGCCGCGAGTGCGGGAGTTGCGGTGTCGGCTGTCCCTACGACCGCAAGATGAGCGGTATCGTTAAATGGCTACCTGATGCCGTGACCAAAGGCGCGAACATTTACACCGACACGAAGGTTGACAAGCTGACAGTGAGCGGCGGGCGCGTCCGCGAAGTGCAGGCGACTTTTCTCGATGCGAAGACACGCCGCACCAAACATACTCTGACCGTCCGCCCCACCATCGGCGTGCTGCTCGCGGCGGGAGCCATCAATACGCCCGCGATTCTGCTGCGCTCGAAGATCACGGTCAATGATCGCGTCGGCAAGCTGACGCACATTCACCCGGTCACCATCTGCATCGGGCGCTACCAGGATAAGACGTTCCCCGCCTACGGTGTGCCCGACAACATGTGGAGTTCGAAGTACGGTGATGGGCCGACCGGCTACTTGATGGAGACCGGCTCGTTCTTCCCCGTGCTGAGCGCGTCGGCGACACTCGAACACGGCGACCGGCTTCACCAATTGATGCGCGAATACTATCCGTTCGGCGCGATCATGTACGCGCACCACACGACCGGCTTTAACCCGAAAGATGATTACGGCACTGTCGAACTGGACAACTACGGCGATCCCGAACTGGATTACAAACTTGCGGGCGACAATATCAAGGCGATGAAAGAGAGTTTGCGTGTGATGTCGGAGATTCATCTCGAAGCCGGTGCGATGTCCGTCTATCATCTGCGCAATCCGCCGCTCGTCGTTAAATCAAAAGCCGACTTCGCGGAGATTGATCGAATCAAATTCGAAGAGCCGCAGCGTGCCTCGGTCTTTACCGTCCACGTGATGGGTGGTTGTCAGATGGGCACGAATGAAAAGCGCGCGGTCGTCAATCCCGACTTCACTCTGCGCGGTGTGCCTAATATGTGGGTGGTGGACGCTTCGATCTTCCCGACCGGTTTAGGCGCAAATCCGCAGGTCACGATCTATGCCCTCGCGCTGTGGGCGGCGAAAGTAATTTGCGAGAAACACGGAAAGCCGTTTGCGCTTCATTATCAACAGGGAGGTGTGTGGCCGTGGCCCAAGTATTGAACTCCGTTCTCGGCATCTTCGCAAACCCGAAAAAAGTGATGGCGATTGACGAAAGTAAACTGGAAAACCTGGATGGAAAGACTGCGCATATTCTTTTCGCAGTCGCTGAAGCAGTGCTCGGCGAGAATTTTCTGGCGAAGGCTCCTGACTTTATCGCAGTGATTGACGACTACCTGAACTTTCAACGCCGCTCGCAACGCGAGGCACTGACGCAGGCGTTGCTGGTCGCCGAAAGCCCCGCGTTTAACTTAATCGTCGTGGGGAAACTGCGCGCCTTTTCGCACATGTCTATCAAGGATCGTCAAAACGTCCTCGACAAGATCAGAAACAGCGACCGACAGTTACGCCGTAACATCTACGCTGCGTTCGTCAACATCTCAGCATCGACTTATTACGCCAGCCCGAAGGTGTGGCCCGACATTCAATATCAAGGGGTCAGCGTTGACCATCCGGAGATACTCGACGTCCCACCGCCGCCCGTGCCGTGGCGCCCGAATGATGGTCGCAAGGTAGAGAAGTGATGAAGGCCGGCAGAGCGCGACGACAGGCGCATCAAATTAGGAATCTGCTCAGCTCTGATGGTGAAACAAGGATTACTTCGTCACCGAGTGTGCTCTGACAGAGTTTGTATGAGAGCCGTTTTGATGAACATTTCGTACACTATCATCCGCATTCGTTCTTCAAGCTCTGCAATCAAAGCATGACCAAGTTTGATCGGTGTATTAACGCTTATGCAGCCATCTAGCATTGTGCGTGTGTTGGTTTTATGTCTGACCGCGCTACCCGCCTGTTTCCTCGGAATCCTGATTCTGAAATTCAGCGTTGACGTGCCGTTTTGGGATCAATGGGACATCGCTCATTTTTTTGAAAAGGTTTCTCGTGGTTCGCTATCTTTCGGCGACCTGTTTGCGCAACAAAACGAATACCGGCAATTCTTTCCATACATCATTTTCGTTGCTTTAGGATGGCTGACTGGCTGGGACGTCAGGTATGAAATGGTATTCAGTTTTTTTCTTGCCTGCGTGGTCGCCTTCAACATTTTTCGCCTCGGAGAAATAACACTTGGCGGAAGACAGGTGCCTCGGCTTCTGATATTTCTGCTTTCAAATCTTATCGTTCTCTCCCCGATGCAGCACGACAACTGGTTGTTTGGCATCCAGGTCGTTTATTTCATGCCTATTGCTTGCATCACGACATGTATGCTGGTGGCCTACACCGAACTCGGCGCGAAAACCAAATTCCTGATCTGTATGTGTCTCTCCACGATCAGTACTTTCTCATCCGCCAATGGGCTTCTCTGCTGGGTATTAATTCCGCCTATTCTGGTGCTGTCAAATTCACAACATGAGTTGATGAGAAAGAAATGGTTGCAGCTCGGTTGGATGGTTGGCTTTACACTAAATGTCCTGCTTTACTTCTACGATTATCGAAAGCCTTTACATCATCCCTCTCTCGACGAAGCCCTGATTCATCCAATGCAGGCGATTTACTATTTTATAGTTTTCCTCGGAACACCGCTCGGAGTAGGCAGGCATCCGCTTCTGATGGCGAAAGTTGTAGGTATGGTATTAACGCTGGCCTATGTATTGTCTTGCATCTACTCATTAAAGTTTTCATCAGATCATGCTTTTGCACGTCGCACGATTTGCTGGTTGATGCTCGGCGCATACTCGGTCATCACAGCCGTGATGGTGACATTCGGAAGGCTCGGATTCGGTGTCGAACAGGCCCTTTCGACAAGGTATACGACATTCTCACTCTATCTTGTCGTGGCGCTGGTTTATCTGTTGCCGATTATTATTGAGGACATCATCAATCGAGGCCACTTCACAATCAACAGATTTGTACTTGATCAACTAATCTCTCTCACAGCCGTTGCCCTGATAATTCTGCATCTCCTGATGCTGGTTCCTGTCACTCGTCAAATGAGAGAGAGTAGACGTGTGTTCTTACAAGCGAAGGCCAGTTTGCTATTTATTAACTTTGTTGAGGATGAATCTTTGACTGAGAGATTATTTCCAAATCTTCCCTTGTTGAAAGAGCAGGCCAATTCGCTCAACAGCTTAGGTTACTTAAGGCCGGGATTGATACAAAGCAATCGGATTCAAGACATTCAGGGCATTTCACATTCGGTTGCAAAAGACTACGGATCATTCGACGGCCTCTCGAACACAGGCCACAATACGTATCTTGCTTCCGGCTGGGCTATTCTGCCAGATCGGAAAGAGCCGGCTGATGCGGTGCTTCTAACTTATGAAAAAGATAGCGATGACTCCGTCGTTTTTGAGTTGATTCACACAGCAACTGAAAGAGAATTGGCTGCTCGACGCGAAAAATTTACTGCACGTTCAGTTTTAAGATGGCAAAAATCTTTTACTTTAGATAAACTTCCAACCAATCCGGCAACCGTATCTGCCTGGGCGTTTGATGCCAACACAGGAAAAGCTTTCAAAATCGACGGTGTGCATGTAATTCAGCGCGCTGAATGATTCAGTAACGGTCGATACATTATGCAGAAGCCTCGAAGTGCGTACAGCATGAGCGCCTTTTTCCCAGCGTTCAACGATCAGGAATCCATCGGGCCGTTGGTAAAAAGTACACTTTCCGTGCTCGCGACTCTCACCGATGATTATGAAGTGCTGATTGTCAATGACGGGAGCACTGACGCGACACCCGCAGTGGTGGACGAATTAGCTCGTACTCTGCCCGGTATCAAGGTCATCCATCACGCGGAAAACTTGGGGTATGGTGCTGCGCTGCGCAGTGGATTTGCCAATTCAAGCAAAGATTTAATCTTCTACACGGACGGCGATGGGCAGTATGATGTGCGCGAACTTGTGGCGTTGCACCAATTAATGACGGACTCAATTGACATCGTTAATGGTTATAAGTTAAAACGCTCCGACCAGCCGAGCCGCAAAGTGTTGGGTGCAATCTACAATCAATCAGCACGCTACTTGTTCAAACTTCCCATTCGTGACGTTGATTGTGACTTCCGACTATTACGGCGGCACGCCATTCAGCATATCAAACTTGTTTCTTCAAGTGGTGTTATTTGCGTCGAGTTAGTACGCAAACTACGCGCGGCGGGCTGCGTTTTCGCGGAAGCTCCGGTGCATCATTACCCTCGTCGGCACGGACGTTCGCAATTTTTCACTTTGCGGCGCGTGGCTCGCACAACGTTCGATTTCCTTTTTCTTTGGCTGAAGCTCGTCGTGCTCCAACGCTTTGGTGCCGGCTCACCTCGCTTCCAGAAAAAGTTTGCGAAGGATACTTCTGCCGCTGAAGAAATTCATGCCTCCCTCAAGTGAAGTTTCCGCGCTCTCGTCAAGTCAAAGTGGTAAAACGTTGTTGGGAGATGCACGTCGCATTTAGATGATCGTCAACTGCCCTTCAGAGTTCATCAATGGCAATGTCTAAAACCTATAACGAATATAAGGGACGCTCGGTGTTGATAACGGGCGGCCTCGGATTTATCGGCAGCAATCTGGCACGCGCGCTGATCAAACTCGGCGATGTCGAAGTATCGATTATTGATGCGCTGATGCCGGGTCAAGGCGGCAATCTCTTCAATGTTGAGGACATCAAAGACCGCATCACGATTCACAGAGCCGACATGGGAGTTGATTGGGTGATCAACCACTTGGTTGGCGGCGTGGATTACGTCTTCAACCTTGCGGGCAACGTCAGTCATCTCGATTCAATGCTCCATCCGCAGCACGATCTGGAGCAGAACTGCGCGGCTCAATTGGCGCTGCTCCAAGCGTGTCGCAATTTTAATCCTCACGTGAAGATTATTTTCACCAGCACGCGCCAAGTCTATGGCAAGCCCGTCTATCTGCCGGTTGACGAGCAGCATCGGGTGGCTCCGCTCGACATCAACGGCATCCACAAGCTTGCGGCTGAGAATTATCACCTGCTCTATCATCGTCTCTACGGTATTCGCGCCGTGTGCTTACGTTTGACTAATACTTATGGACCGCGGCAGCTTCTCTGTCACAATCGTCAAGGCTTCCTTCCGTGGTTTGTGCGGCAGGCCCTGGCCGGCGATGAAATCGAATTGTTTGGTGAGGGCAGGCAGCGGCGTGACTTGAATTACGTCGATGATGTCGTCGAAGCGTTGCTGCTTGCCGGCGCGAGCGAAGCGGCGGAGGGTGAAATCTTCAATCTCGGCGGTGAAGAGCCAGTCAGTCTATCCGAAGTGGCCGAAGAGTTGATCTCACTAACCGGGTGTGGCACTGTTCGTAGCGTTCCGTTTCCACCCGAAAACCAGTTGATAGACATCGGGAATTGCTACTCAACTTACCGCAAAATAGAGACGATGCTGGGCTGGCGTCCACGCACCAGCTTGCGCACCGGACTAGCACTGACGGTAGAGTTTTACGAAAGGAATCGCGCGCACTACTGGGAGCCAAATGCCAATACCCTTTCTGAATCTCGCACGGCAGCACGCAGAGGTTGAAACAGAGATCACAGACGTTCTGACGCGCGTCATGAGCAGGGGTGTCTACATTCTCGGTCCCGAGGTCGAAGCTTTTGAAAACGAGTGGGCGAGGTTCTGCGACGCCCGTGCCGCAGCGGCAGTAGGAAACGGGACCGATGCTTTGGTGCTGGCGCTGATTGCTTCCGGTGCGGTGCGCAAGGGGCACACCGACGAGGTCATTACATCTCCGCTGACGGCTGCCTACACGGCGCTCGCAATCATGAACGCGGGAGGTGTTCCCATCTTTGCGGATATCGACGCGGAGACTTACACCCTCGACCCGCAAGCTGTTGAAGCGGTGATTACTCCCCGGACGCGCGCCATCGTACCTGTTCATCTCTACGGTCAGATGGCGGACATGCCTGCCATTTGCGATATCGCAACGCGCCACAATTTGATTGTCATCGAAGACGCCGCGCAGGCCCATGGTGCGCTGCTTGGTCGGAAACGAGCAGGCACGTGGGGTCAGGCAGCCGCCTTCAGTTTTTACCCGACGAAGAATCTCGGAGCTTACGGAGACGGTGGCGCCGTCGTGTCAAACGACGTGCGGTTGATAGAACGGATTAAAATCCTGCGTCAAGGCGGACACACCCGCGCACTACTCGATAAGGTCGAAGGACGTAATTCACGCCTCGACGAAATTCAAGCGGCGCTGCTGCGCGTAAAACTCAAGCACCTCGAAAAATGGGATCGACAGCGACAGAGTCTCGCAGACATCTATCACCAGGCGCTCTCCAATTCACGAGTAAAAATTCCGGTTGAGCGCGCGCTGAAGGCACACGTTTATCATCTCTACGTTGTCCAACACCCCACGCGCGACCGTCTACGCTCTCACCTGGCGATGCGCGAAATCGAGACGCTGATCCACTACCCTCTCCTGCTACATCAGCAACCATTATTCTGGCGAAGCGAACAGCGTGCGATGCCCGTTGCCGAGCGCGTGGTGCAGAGAATCTTCTCCCTGCCGCTGTATCCTCAATTCAGCAGGGATGAATGTGATGCGGTGGTCGATGCGATTCTTGATTTTGAGGATTAACTCTTCAGACAGGTTGCGCCGATTGCAGCAAAGGAACGGTGTCGCATCCATGCGGCTTCTGCGCAATGCAAACAAGTGAGAGGCCGGCGCGGAGATTCAATTGTGGATGCTTTAACCACCACGCTTCACTGCGCAGCACGCCTGTCAGTGCGCGATTCAACCATTGCAGATGCGAGGAGAGTGGTTTCACATCGGAACCACTGCCGGCCAGTCCGACCCGCTTCAGCACCAGCCGCCGCAACACTGCCACAGGTAGTAACAGAGTGTTGGCATAAGTCGCACGTAGAATTTTGAAACCCGCGCTCTCCATTTTATCGATGAGGGCATCAAGACGATAGCGACGCTGTGTGCCTAAAGCCTGATCGTGGTCACTATACATCCAGTCATAGGCGGCGGCGCGGACGAAGGCGATGCCGCCCGGGCGAAGCACGCGCAGCATCTCGCGCAACGCGCGTTCGTCCGACGACTTGCCAGGCAGTTGAACCAAGACGTCGAAGCTTGTCAGCAGATCGAAGACAGAGTCGGCAAAGGGTAAGTGAGTGACAGAAGCTTGAGCCAGGTACTTGTGGTCACGCTCACGACAAAAATCAAGCGCCGTGTGCACTAAGTCAATGCCTACTACTTTTCCCTCTCCGGCATAACGCTTGAGCCATGTGAGCATGCCGCCGGTCCCGCACCCGGCATCAAGAATAACTCTGCTCTGTAGTGGTGGACACACCGGATCAAGCAGCACAGAAGTAATGTCACGCATCCCCGCAAACCACCAGAAATCTTCCTCCAACGCATACAAATAATTGTAATCTACAGTCTGCATCATGTGTTTCTCGCATGTGAATTGGCAGTTGTCAACGCACTCACATTACGAGTACAAGCTAATCACAGAACTTTGCTAGTCAAGGTCGATGATTCAACTATTAAAGATTGACGCTACGTAATCACATATAATTTGTGCTCAAGCTTGATGAACGTATGACGGAGTTTGCACCGGAATCTTATTCGTGACCGGCAGATCAAGCGGTCGCCATTGCAAATCATGAACACTACTAATCTTTTCGTCGAACTGGTTGTGATCGGCGTTGGCGCGCTGGCATGGGTCGTGTTGCTGGTTCTGAGTGTGTTTGGGTGGGATTGGGTGCCGACTGAAAGACTGTTCTCGACAACGGCTCTAATTCCCTTACTCTCGTTGGTGTATGTTCTGGGAATTGTCTCTGACCGCATTGCTGATTCACTCTTTGAACACTATTGGAACAAGGATTTGCTGAAGGAGCGTTTTACCGAGATCGATGACTATCATATGGCGCGACGTGAAATCCTTTTACGCTCGGATCGCTTTTCCGACCTTCTCGAATACGGAAGGAGCCGCCTGCGAATTTGCCGCGGGTGGTCGCTTAACTCAATGTTAATCAGCGTCGCCCTCAATCTGTTCATCTGTATTAGATTGCGCGACTCTTCATTAGCTCTGACCTTGTCAGCATTCGGCACCGTCGCCTGCCTCATATTTACTATCGCCTCATGGTATACATGGAGGAAACTTGCGGCGACGGAATATCGCAAAGTTAAAGAGCAGGCAGCATTTCTTGTTCAAGCACAGGCGGAATAGTTCGCCGAACGCGTCGCACAGCTGTGGCCTAGCCTTTATAATTTCGTAAATCATGAACCCTTTGCCACGCCATACGCTCACGCGTCTAATCGCTAAACATGGGCGCGGTATTTGCGACTCGCCGAAGCGCATCGAAGCATTGCTGCGGGATTTGTGCGGCTCTCATCGCCGCGAGATCAACATCCTGATCGGTGCCCTTGAAGAACGTGTCGCAACTGATTTAATACGAACGGGCAAGTCTGTACCGCGCGATGTGTTGCTCGCCAAACTCGCCAATCGTCTGCAAGACAATCGCGCCTACACGCCGGAAGCAGCAAGCTGGGCGGTTGATGGTTGGGCGGTCGCGCTCGGCATCCTCTCCGAGACGGAGTTAGCCGCACGTAGTCGAAGTAGAACAGCGAACACCTCGCCAAGCACGCACGCCGACACCCGTCAAACAGGTTCGCCATCGACCATTACTTCCAGCGGGCAACCGGCTCTATCAACCCGCAGAGCGGAGGATGAAACCGGGAATCCGCCATCAAAATCACCATCACGAACCACATCACATGTCACCCCTCTACAGCGTCCCATCCCGCAATCCCCCCCTGTCAATGCTCAGCGACCGGCGACGACTCAACGTCCTCTGACTACCTCGCCCCCGTCGGTTGCTCAACCTCGACCGTCGCACGCGAATACCATCTCACCAGCGACCTCAGCGAACAATGTTCGAACTCAACAACAACATCTGACGATGCAGCAGCCGGCGCGCCGCGGATTGAAGCTGGGCGGATGTTTGTTCACCTTGCTTTTCCTTATCGTTTTGGTTGTCGGCGCGGTCTTTGTCGTTCCAGCAATCATTGCTATCCTGCGCGAAGAGCAGGCACAGCCGAGCGTCAACGACCGGCAATTCCCCTGATTTCATCGGGAGGGTTATCAATTTTTAGAAGAGATAATTTCGAACTGAAGCTCAAGCCGCGCTCACACTTATTCACAAACCTGATCCCACACCGTGGTGACTTTTACCTTTGGTCTCCGGTGGTGTATGGTTGCGCCGCACCCCCATAAATTTACCAAAGTGGTTACGACCCAACTCGTTTGAGGAGGATATTCAACTATGAGCAGACGACCAGGCGGCGAACTCGCTTCACGTCCGTTGCACTTCATCTGGATTGCCGACGCTTCCGGCTCGATGCAGCAGGATGGCAAAATCCAAGCCCTAAATAACGCGATCCGCGAAGCCATTCCGCACATGAAGAAAGTTGCTGACGACAACCCGAACGCGCAGGTTCTGGTGCGCGCGGTGAAATTTTCCGACGGCGCGCAGTGGCACATTTCACAGCCGACCCCGGTTGCCGATTTCGCGTGGAATGACCTTCCCGCCGAAGGCGAAACCGACATGGGCAAGGCTCTCTCCCTTGTCGCTGAGCAACTGAAGATGCCGCCGATGTCTGAGCGCGCACTGCCGCCGGTGCTCGTCCTTATTTCCGACGGGCAGCCAACCGATGATTTCGAAAAGGGCCTGAAAGATTTGTTGGATCAACCCTGGGGCAAGAAGGCGGTGCGCATTGCCATCTCCATCGGGCAAGATGCCGACAATGATGTTCTGCAAAAGTATATTGGGCACCCGGAGATGAAACCGCTAGCGGCGAACTCGCCCGAAGCGCTCGTCAAACATATCAAGTGGGCGTCGACCGCGGTGCTCAAATCCGCGTCGTCACCAGCTTCCGCTGGCACGGATCATCCGGACGCTTCGCCAGCTTCTGCCGGGACACCCGTCGGCGTCCCCGTTCCAAACGCACAACCTGCCGCATCTTCCGCTGCCGACCCGTCGGGTAAAACGCAAGCGACCGGTGCAACGTCGCCAGCAGCAATGGCGAACCCCGCCGACCCGGCTGACAACCAAAAAACTATTGATGACGTGTGGTAGGCAAAAGTTTCATGAACGACACAACGAAGGACGCTTCAACCGCAACACCGACCACACAGTCCACATCCGACGTGAGCGCACCACCTGGCAAAGCTGCGACGAGCGAGACGCAGCTTGCCGTTGCCACAACCGGTGGGACGATGGGCGACACGGCGCAGGTTGTCGCGCAACAATCAGAGGTTCCTTTTAAAGAACGGACGCAGAGCGGGGTCGGTGAAAACAAACAATCCGCGACTTCTCAATCCGCGCCTTCTGTTGAGTGGCGCGTGGTCGGTGAAACCGTCCCCGGCGCTTCTCACTTGCGCGCCGGGATTCCGAATCAGGATGCGCTGCTGCAAATGCGCGCGTCGAGCATTGGCTTGCCGATCATCCTCACCGTCTCAGACGGACACGGCAGCAACAAATGTTTTCGCAGCGACCGTGGTTCGCGCTTCGCCGTGCATCTGGCCGCGACGTTGATGAGCGAAACATTCAACCTCTCTGCTGACATTTCGGATACCAAAAGTTTAGCAGAGAAAACTCGCGTGCATCTGCCCGGCGAGTTGGTCAGACGTTGGCGTGCGGCGGTCGAAGACGACCTCCGGCACGAACCTCTGCGAGAAGCAGAATTCGCCAAGATGATTGAAAAGGATGGAGAGAGAGCACGCCAACTCGTCGAAGCCAATCCCTATCTTGCTTACGGCGCGACTCTGCTCGTCGCCGCCGTCACGTCTTCATTCGCACTGTATATGCAACTCGGCGACGGTGAAATCCTGCATGTCTCAACCAGTGGCGAAGTCACACAACCGCTGCCGGAAGACGCCAGACTGCTCGCGAATGAAACAACCTCACTCTGTCTAAATAAAGCGGCGGAGGATTTTCGTTTTGCTCTACATTCATTTAACGACACCACTCCGGCGCTGATCCTGCTGACGACCGACGGCTACGCGAATTCGTTTTCGACGACCGCCGGTTTTCATCAAGTCGGTGGCGATCTTATCGACATGATGCGGGCTGATGGTTTCGATTCGGTGAACCGCGACGTCAAGGGTTGGCTCGAAGAAGCGACCACGACCGGCAGCGGCGATGACTGCACGCTCGCCTTCCTGGTACGGATGGACGCACTTGCGGCTGACCCTGCAACAGAGAAAGTAACCGAAGCCACAGCCGCCATCGCCTCGACCGCCACCGGCCTGTCCAGCCCAAGTTAACGCATGAACGAGTTGCCGCGTCAAAAACTGATTGAGATCGTCGCGCGTTATGGGCGCGAGGTCGTCAACAACCCGCGCCGCTGTGAAGGGTTGCTGCGGGATTATGCTCCAAAGTATCGACGTGAAATCGCCGTTTTAGTTACCGCACTCGAAGAGCGCGTGCCGGCGGAATTGATCGCATACAAATCAGGTGCTGTACCACGCTCAGCATTGCTGCTGCGGATGGCGCAACGTCTGCATGACGATGTGGCATTGGTGGAGATGGCGGCGCGTTGGGCGGTCGAAACCTGGGCGCTCGCGCTCGGCGTCATCAACGCGGAGGAGTTGGCGAAAATTGAACGACCATCGGCGGTTTCAGCGTCAAAGTCAGAGATGCCGGTTACCAAAAATAATCCACCGGCGATTAACAAAACCTCGCTCCCAAACGTCATACCTCCCTCACATTCCGCTGCTCAGCCGAAGCGTGTTTCTTCGACCGGATCACGAGCCGGCAGACCGACCGGCGGAGTCGCTGCCGTAACTCCACAGGCTTCGATCAATCCAAACGCGCGCGACACTATCATCGTCTCCGCCGCGGGTAACGGAGAGTTTCTAAGCATCGCGGAAGCTCTCCGCCATGCCTCATCCGGCGCGCGTGTGCTCGTGCGTCCCGGCCTCTATCGAGAAAGCATCTCAATTCAGGGCCAGATTGAAATCGTCGGCGACGGCGCGCTCGAATCGATCATCATCGAAAGCACTGACGCGAGTTGCCTGTCGATGCACGCCGTCACTGCCACCGTGCGCAATCTCACGTTACGCGGCATCTCCGCTGGTATGTCCGGCGGCATCGGCTTCTTCACAGTTGATGTCCCACAGGGCGAATTGACTCTTGAGGATTGTGACATCACATCCGAGTCACTCTCCTCAATCGCGCTTCATAACTCTTCAGCGACCTCGATCATCCGTCGCTGCCATATTCACGACAGCGCAGATTCGGGCATCTACGTGTATGCCGGTGCACGCGGACGAGTCGAAGATTGTTTAATTCACGCCAGCCACAACTTAGGCGTCGCCGTGACCGACGGTGCCGTGCTCACTCTGGCGCGCTCAATCATCAGAGACGGCGATGACGCGGGTGTGGTCGTGTGGAACAAAGCTCAATGCACGCTTGAAGAGTGTGAGATCACCGGCAACAGCAAAGCGGATTTAGGCGTCAGCGATGCCGGCGAGGTCACGGCGCGCGGTTGCCGTTTTCATCGCGGCGACAACTCCGGCGTCTTCGTTCACCGGGTGGGGCGCGCGGCGCTCGAAGATTGTGACATCTCCGGTCATGCGGAAGCCGAAGCCGCGATCACGACGGGAGGCAATCTCACTCTACGCGGCTGCCATCTTCACCACGGCCAAATGTCAGGTGTCTTTGTGCGTGAGGACGGGCGGGTGTTGATTGAAGATTGCGACGTCTACGCGAACCATGAAGCGGGCGTCAGCATTCGCGTCGGCGGAGTTGCGGCGATTCGGCGTAGTCGGATCAATGGTAACGGCACGGTCGCAGTCGAAGTTGAAACCGGCGGCGCGGTCGATGCTGAGAATAATGATTTGACTAACAACCGAGTCGCCGCGTGGGAAACGAACTACGACGCGTTAGTTGAAAGTCGCGGCAACAAATTATAAGGAGCCGTCATTAATGGAGCAGCAAATTATCAGAGAGGGACAGACCGTCCGCACAGAGCCGTCGTGTATGTCTTGCACCACCGAAAAGCTGCTCGGCGCGGGCGGGCAGGGCGAAGTTTACAAAGCCACCCTCGGAGGCGAAGCGGTCGCGCTGAAGTGGTTCTTTCCGCAGATGGCGACCCCCGAACAGCGCGCGGCAATTGAACTGCTCGTCAGAAAGGGCGCGCCGAGCGAACATTTTTTGTGGCCGATTGAACTTGCGGTTGACCCGAACGTGCAGGGCTTCGGTTACGTGATGGGCCTGCGCCCCGCTCGTTTCAAGAACATCGTTGACCTGATGAAGCGGCGCATCGAGCCGACCTTCCGCGCGCTCGCCACCGCCTGCTTCAATCTCGCGCACAACTATTTGCTGCTTCACTCGCAGGGGTTCTGTTACCGCGACATCTCTTTCGGCAACGCATTCTTTGATCCGGATAATGGCGACGTGTTGATCTGCGATTGTGACAACGTGGCGGTGAACGGAGGTGGCACGCTCGGCGTATTAGGTACGCCGCGCTTTATGGCTCCTGAAGTCGTGCGCGGTGAAGCCGTGCCGAGCACCGAGACGGATTTGTTTTCGCTCGCTGTACTAATTTTTTATATGCTGACCGTGTCTCACCCACTCGAAGGAAAGAAGGAGACGGAGATTAAGTGCCTCGACCTTCCGGCGATGAACAAACTCTATGGCACGGAACCGATCTTTATCTACGACCCGCAGGACGAATCGAACAGCCCCGTCGCCGGCATCCACGACAATGCGCTCGCGTTCTGGCGCATCTATCCGCAGTTCCTGCACGACATCTTTACGCGCGCATTCACTGTTGGTTTACGCGATCCCCGACATGGGCGCGTGCGTGAAAGCGAGTGGCGCGGACAGATGGTGCGTCTGCGCGACACCATCTTTTATTGCCCACATTGTTCTTTGGAAAACTTCTACGATGCCGATAAGTTGAAAGCCTCCGGCGGAAACCCCGGCTTATGCTGGTCGTGCGCCGCACAACTCAAGTTGCCGCCCCGCATTCGCATCGGTCAACACATCGTGATGCTGAACCACGATACGCAGATTTTTCCGCATCACGTCGACGACGGTCGCCTCTACGACTTTTCGCAAGCTGTTGCGTCCGTCGCACAGCACCCGACGAACAAAGACATCTGGGGCTTAAAGAATCTGACGGATGAGAAGTGGGTGGTGACGACCGCTGACGGTGACGTGCGCGATGTTGAAGCGAATCGCAGTGTGACGCTTAGCGTCGGCACACGAATTCACTTCGGGGAAGCTGAGGGCGAAATCCGCTTATAGAAAATTGAGCATTACGATTTATAGTTTTGTGAATCTTCGCATCAACCGGAACGATGACTCAACCTGCCGTCCCCTTAACATCTAAGATACCGCCGTCCACAGAATAGTGTTCGACCTGTTCCCGATCAATCATCCAAAGTTGCATGCAGGGATTCAGTATCGCCAACTTGTCAGGTCTGATCCGGGCGGCGCGCTCTTCGTGATGCGCTCGACAATCTTCGGCAGATACATTTGATGGTAACGCAGGCGCGAGATGGCGTTCGGGCGTGTCGGGTCACCGTTCCAGCAGTGCTCGGCGCGGTCGCCGTAAGCTACGACGCCGTTGAAAGCGGGATTCGTCGTCGTCTTCAAAAAGTCTTCGACGAGGTAGACGGCGTTGTTCAAATAGTAGTTATCCATATCGCCGCAGTAGAGGTGAATTTTGCCTTCGAGTTTGTTCCCGATCTTTCCCCAATCGCGTCGCAGGATGTGGCCGAGGTCGTAATTCTCGCGCCAATGGGCGGCGACCGCGCGATCTATCTGGCCGGTCATCTTGTCCCAAATCGGCTTCGGATAGCCGTCCGCTCCGACCGGCGAATAGACGGCTTGCCAGATGTCCCACTGTCCGCCTGATCGACTCTTAGTACCGAGCGCGAGTTCGAGATGATTCATCTCTTCAAGCGTCGCGCTCAACTCGCCGAGGTAGTTACGCTTGCCGGGTCGCGGCGTGTGCTTCCAGGTGCTCCCGGCGTAGTAAGCATTTTCATGCTCGTAGATGTTGACGACTGTGTAGGCGCGGAAATCGATGGGGTCGGGGCACGCCGCCCAGCAACCGTTGTATTCATCGGGATAGAAGATTTGCGCGGCGAGCGCTTCCCATCCGCCTGTCGAACCGCCATACAGAAAGCGCGCGTAAGGCTGGCCGATGCCGCGGAATTGCTTTTCGATGAACGGAATTAATTCGTATGTGATCGCGTCACCATACGGCCCCAGGTTCGCGGAGTTGACGGCGTAAGAGTCGTCATAGAATGGGTTGGCGTGTTGGATGTCGATGATGATGACACGAGGGAAATTTTCGCTCGTCCACTCCTTGTAGAATTGATGTGCATACTCCTGCTCGACGCGGTTATAGGCTTCGATCTTGAAGCGCGCGCTGTACTCCGCTTTCAGTTTTGGGTCGGGCGGCGTCTCGCGAAAACCGCTAAAGGTCGGCGCGAAGTGCCCGTGATTAATCAGCAACGGGAAGCGCGCTTCGGTGTGCGTGTCGAAGTCCTTCGGCAACAGCACGCTCGCACCGAGATACATCGGTCGGCCCCAGAACTCTGTCAGTCGGCGGTTCTGCATCCGAACGTGCTTGATGTATTTCGTATCTTTAGGCAATTCGATGGGCGGGATTACTTTGTCGAGTGTGAGCCGGATGGTCTCACTTGCGCGTGGGTCAATGCGTATCTTTCGCGGGGTGCTGTAGAGGTTGCCCGGCGCACGCATCCACTGCTGGCCTTCGCCGCGATCCATCGGTAGTTTCACCGTGTGACCGTCCCCACGCCGGAATGTTTCGTAGCGATGAAGCACGACTTGCACTGTGTACGTTCCGGCGGGGATGTCGGCCAGTGAGCGGCGTGGGTAGCCGAAAGCTGTTGTATCCAGAGTCACCGATTGATTCGACCTCAACCCTTCGACATCAACCCCGAAGAGTTGCTGTGTCGTCAAATCCTCGTTGATCTGAAACCGCGGTTCCTTCGTCTCGTCCGCTGAAAGTATCAGCAGCACTCTTCCGTCGATTGATTCTGCGTTTTGGGGAGGGAGAGAAATACTGAAACTCAATTTTCCGTCCTGCTGCTTACTCTCCTGCGCGACTGACAAAGGCGTCGTCGACACCGCCGCGAGGACGAGCGTCATGTAAAGCACAATCCGCAGAGACGGATGCGTGGATTGATTGTCGTGCATTCTTTTCCTCTCGAACGTTGGCTGAGTAATGAATTACTCAGCCGTGACAGGTAAATCGTGCCTGGTGACAGGACGCCTTGAATGCGGATTGCGGATTAGAAAACGATCTGGCGATGCTTGTGTGTGCTGCTTCCATTCCGCAATCCACAATCCGCAATTATCTTGTCACCTGTCACTTCTGATTAGGCAGAGATGGACTTTTCCGCGCGGTGCTGATGCAGTCGATCCATGAATGCATCGTAGTCTTCCATCTCGCGCTGCGCTCGTTGCGGACTCCATGCGAGATACTTTTGAGCGACCTGTGCGACGGCTTCAGCCGCGCCACGTCCAGCGGCATAATTCATTCCGAGCATCGTTCGTCTCATCATGCAATCAGCGAGCGTCTGCGCCATCTCTCGGCGGAAAGACATCAACACCTCGGCGCGGATGGCGTTTGAATGTTCAGTCAGCGGCCCAAGCAATTCCGGGTCTTCGCGCGCCAACTCCAACAACTCCTCGGCCCGCGTACCATAAACTCGCAGCAGTCTGTGTGATGTAATCTCATCGAACGGACTGCGAGCGATGAGAGAGTGACTGAAGGTTTTGAAATCGTCGGTCGCGGCACCGGGCAACGGTTCATGTGCGGTTCTGCAACGGGGCGTGTCTCGCTTCAGCTTTTTGAAGATCGTATCGACCGTCTGCTCTGCCAGGCTACGGTAGGTGGTCAGTTTGCCTCCGACGATTGATAGCAAGATGTTGAGGCCCGGATGCTCCTGAACAAAATGTCTCCGCGTGATGCCGCCCTCCGACCCTTCAGCGACGTAGGGCAGAGGCCGCACGCCTGAGTATGTGAAGAGCACAGAGTCGCGCGTCAGCGACGCAGACGGAATCACGCGATTCGTCTCTCGAAGCAGATAAGCAATTTCGTCTTCGTCCGCTGCAACGTGGTCAAGGTTGCCCTCGAAACGTGTGTCCGTGGTACCGATTAAGTATTGGTCGTTCCAGGGAATGATAAAGAATGGACGGTGATCCGCTTCCGCTTCGACATAGAGCGCCGACGCCGGAGCGCCGGGGAAAGTCTCAACGATGATGTGGCTGCCCTTTGTGCCGCCGATCATTCGTCGCGGCGGGCGTTCAAGACCGTCGAGCACTTGATCCACCCACGGCCCTGCGACGTTCAACGTGACCTTAGACAGTACACGGTATTGACCGCCGTCAAGCAGATCATCGAACACGACGCCGCGGACGACTGCTCCCTCGATGACGAATCGCTTCGCTTCGGCATATGTCAACACGGTTGCGCCGTGCTCAATGGCAGACAGACAATTCTCCAGCGTGAGTCGCTCGGCGTATTCAACCTGCGCGTCGTAATAGACAGCCGCGCCGCGCAGACCTTTCGGGTTCAGGCCGGGGGCACGCCGCAGTGCCTCCGCGCGCGACAGCATGCGGTGGCGGTCAAGCGATTTATCGAATGAGAGTAGGTCGTAGGCGAGCATCCCGGCGCGCACCATCAATGATCCGCGCTGGCTCCCATCATAGATGGGAACCATCATCAGCAGAGGCTTAACGAGATGCGTGGCAATGTGGAAAAGACGCTCGCGCTCCCGCAGCGACTCACGAACGAGGCCGACCTCGCCGTACTCCAGATAACGCAACCCTCCGTGAATCAAACGACTGGACCAACTCGTCGTCCCGGCTGAGATGTCGCCTTTGTCGAGCAACAGGACTTTTAATCCACGCATCGCCGCATCGCGGGCGATACCTGCGCCGTTGATTCCCGCCCCGATGATGATCGCGTCGTAAGCACGGCTTTCGATATCAGCCGGTATTCTTTTCTCACCCGACTCCACAGCTCAGAACTCCTCGACTGCCGAGACCGGTCGTTCCTTGACGGTCTCGCCTTTTGTCTCGACATCTGCGGTCGCCGTTTCGTGTCGCGCAATCAGCACATCGCGAATCAATAGATCATAGATAAACGCACCGAGCAGGCCACCGATGATGGGGCCAACAATCGGAATCCAGAAGTAGTAGTTCGCCCCCGGTAATGCCGCTTCTCCCCACCCTGCTGTCCACGCTAATAACCGAGGGCCGAAGTCGCGCGCGGGATTGATCGCATATCCGGCGTTCGCGCCGAAAGACATGCCGATGGAGGCCACGAGCAGTCCGACGATGAGCGGAGCTAAATTCGATTTAGGAGGTTGGTTGCGCGCGTCCGTCAGCGCAAAGATGACGAGCACGAGAAGCATCGTGCCGATGATCTGGTCGATCAGCGGCCCCGCGTAACTTGTGCCGTAATACGAAGCGGGCGCGGTGGCAAAGATGCTGAGGGATGCTCCGGAATCCGCTGCACCGCCCACTGTCCCGCGCACGATGCCACGCGCCGCTTCAAAGCTTCTGATGGCGTCCCGGTAATTGAGCAGGACGAGCGCGGCTCCGGCGTAGGCTCCGACCAATTGCGCCGCGGCGTATGGCAAAACTTTCGTCCACGGAAACCCTCTTCTGACTGCCAGCGCGAGCGTGATGGCCGGATTCAAATGGGCACCGCTGATGCCGCCTGCCACGTAGACACCGAACGTCACGGCCAGTGCCCAGCCGAACGTGATAAGCAGCCAGTCGCCACTCGCCGCGAAGATCAGTTCGCCTCGTCCGGACTGGTTGAGTGCGGCGACGGTCATCGCGACCACACCGCTGCCGAAGGCGATCATCACGAAGGTGCCCAAAAATTCGGCGGCCATCTCGCCCCAGATTGTTGTCCGCCAGGTCTCTCGACGCGGCGCATTTTCTTGAGTCATCATTACTCCTCTTCGAGCGACCACCCGCCCGCCTTTTCGACTGCACGCAACCAACGCCGATGGAGACGACCCCGCTGCTCCTCACTCATCTGCGGAGTGTACCGGCGCCCCATTCTCCATTTTGAGTCAATCTCTTCACGACTTTCCCAGAATCCGGTTGCCAAACCGGCCAGATAGGCCGCTCCCAAAGCGGTGGTCTCGGTGATTTCCGGCACATCCACCGGCACCCCAAGGATGTCGGATTGAAACTGCATCAGAAAGTTATTGCCGACTGCCCCGCCATCGGCTCTGATCTCTTTGAGTTTGATTTTTGAATCACGCTCCATCGCTTCCGCGACATCGCGAGTTTGGTAGCACATGCTTTCGAGCGCGGCCCTGACGATGTGCGCGCGTGTGGTTCCGCGTGTGATGCCGACGATTGTTCCGCGCGCGTAAGCATCCCAATGCGGCGCCCCTAAACCGACGAGCGCCGGCACAAAGTACACACCGTCGTTCGAGTCGAGCGACGCGGCGAGCGCCTCGGT
>JALZJL010000041.1 GCA_030859785.1 Acidobacteriota bacterium | reverse complement strand
TGCTGTAGCTTCGTCGGAAGGCGGCGACCGGCGCGGCGCGGCGTGAGTGGGTCTTCGACTAGCTGCGGGTAGCGTTCAGCGAGCGGCGCATGTAAGTCATAATAATTCTCGCTGGCGCGGAACGGGCGCACGCCGGTAAGTAGCTCAAACAGCAGAATGCCGAGTGCGTACACGTCCGTCCGGGGCGTCAGCGGTTCACGTCTGATCTGCTCCGGCGCGAGACACTGCGGCGTGCCGGAGCGATCCGGTGGCCGGCGTCCGCTTTTCCACCTCCACACTACACCGAAATCAAGCAGCACCGGACGGCCCTCGCGCAGAATGATGTTCGACGGTTTCAAGTCGCGATGCAGAAATCCTTCGGCGTGCGCATAGGCGACGGCGGCTCCGACGTGTTGCACGATGATCGTCGCCTGCTCGATTCCAAGCGGGCCGTTCTCTTTCAAACTATCGCGCAGAGTTTTTGAACCGACATGTTCAAGCAACAGGTAAGGCAGCGACACGGTCTGATTCTGTGCGATCAAACGCACGATGCCCGGATGATTTAGACGCGCCAGGGCCGCTCCTTCCCTACGCAATAAACGGCGCCACTTGGCGTGTTGTTGATCGGCGGCACGCAGTCGCTTACAGATCAGCGGCGTACGTAGATTGTGATGCCAGACGGCGAAAACATCCGCGTTCATCCCGGCAGCGATGCGGTATGCGACGGTGAAATTGTCGATGCGTATGCCGGGTTGCGGATCGTCGAGAAGCGCGTCAGTAAATTGTTGTGGATTCAAACGGTCGAAATTGTAGAGTTAGTGTCGAACGAAGTTGGAATCACAAAAAGAGTTGATGGTCGGGTGACGACGTGATGATCGAGCCACGAATGACACGAACTCGACGGTAGCAACCCATTGCACCGTGACAAATTCGCACGTGCCATTCGTGGCTGACCTTTGACTATGTTATGAGTCTTCAGACTTTCGATTGCTGGAATCGCCCTTGGCCTTGCTGGTCCCAGCGCCCTGACCTTGACCCTGCTGCGAGCCGCCCATTTGGCCCGTGCCCTGACCGGCCATGCCTTCCTGCGTGCCGCGCTCGTTGGGGCGGGGCGGATGACCGTCGCCGGTCGTCGAGTATGTATCCTGACCGGTCGTTTGATTTTGCGGGAAGCCGCCTTGATTTTGTTTCTGTTCTGCCATCGTTCTTGTTCTCCTTTAAGAAAGTAGTTTTTGTACGAGATACATGCGCCACAATCTGTTTATGCGCTTTACATGATGCGATCAAGCAACCATCATGCCCCTTTGGGTATAAATCCGGTCAACCACAAAAACGTTACTGCAATGAAAAACAATTCTGTTGAATCGCCGAGTTGTCGCGTCATGTCACGTCGTCGTATGCTCGGATGTCATCGATAGACAGCATTGATGTGATGACGTTTGTTGGAAGAGTTCCATGATAAATAAAACTTCAAAGCAAGCTCGATGGATAAACAAGACTACCATCTCAAGGTGATTGATCTGATGCGTCTCGAAGCAGAGGCGATTCAGCGGGCGGCGATGCGCCTACGTGATGTGGAAGTGCGCCGCGCCGTCGAACTGTTGGCCGCATGTCGCGGAAAGGTGGTTGTCCTCGGCGTTGGCAAGTCGGGTAACATCGCAGAGAAAATCGCCGCGACATTAACGAGCACGGGGACCGCGGCGGTCTTCTTACATCCGTCCGACGCGCTGCACGGCGGGATGGGCATCGTCGACGCGAATGATGTCGTCGTCGTGTTGAGCAACAGTGGCGAGACGTACGAGTTGCTCGAACTCCTGCCGTACCTGAAACATCGACGGGTACCGATCATCGCCATCGTCGGCAATCTGCAATCGACGCTCGCGCGGCGCGCCGATGCGGTGCTCGATGCGTCAGTCGAACAGGAGGCGTGCCCGCTGAACCTCGCGCCGACAACAAGCACCACCGTCGCGCTCGCCATCGGTGACGCGCTGGCGATGACGCTGATGCGGGTCAAAGGTTTTCAGGCGGAAGACTTCGCCTCTAATCATCCGGCGGGGCGGCTCGGTAAGCGGCTCACGTTGAAGGTGTGCAATTTGATGCACGGTGATGACCGCAACCCGACGATCAATGCGGCGGCGACGCTGCTCGATGTCGTGCAGGCCATCAGCCGGGGTGGACTCGGCGCGGTCAACGTTGTCGAGGCGGGGAATCATTTGGTCGGCATCATCACTGACGGCGACGTGCGGCGGGCGCTACAGAAAGCGGAGTTGGCAGACTTAGAGAAGCTGGACGGCGCGGCGATCATGACACCCCGCCCGGTGGTCGCCGCGCCTGAGATGCTGGCCTACGCCGCGCTGCGTCTGATGGAGGATCGTCCGTCGCAAATCTCCGTGCTGCCGGTGGTCGACGACGCCAAGCGGTGCGTCGGCCTGCTCAGACTCCACGACATCATCCGCAGCGGTCTGGCATAGATTTGCGCGTCGACAGTCTTAACACAAAGCTAATTTCAAATAATCCGGCATCACTCATTGAATATCTTGAACAGCAAACTCTTCGACATTCTCCGCCGGTCGGTGCCGGCGGCAACGCTCTGTTTTTATTTCATCGTTACAGGATGCACGTTAGTCAGTGCCGGTGAAGGCTCGCAACGACGCGCCCGCGAAGTGCGACCGATTCCGGCAGGCGAAGTCGTCGTCATCCTTAACGAACAACTCTTCAACGCGCTGCTCGATGCGATGCTGTCACAGGACAAGCCGCCAACCTATCCGCTGGCCGGCGCCGGACGCATCAACGGCGGGAGTGGTGGCAATGGGCAAAGTGGCAACGGACAGAGCGGTAACGAGAGCGGGTCGACTTCCGGTACGAACAGTAATTGCGCAAGTGCGATTACGTTACTACGCGAGGCGGGCGGGACGCGCACGGCGGTACGCTTCAGTGATGGGCGCATCGTCGTGCCCGTCGCGTTCCGTGGTTCATACGAAGCCGCGCTGTTGGGCTGCGTCAGCTTCGAGGGTTGGGCCGATGCGGAGATCGTGCTCCGCTTCGACCCGGAGCGGCAGGCATTAAACGCGCGCGTCCTTGTCCGCCGGCTTAACCTCAAAGACTTTCCGGCGATGATGAATGGCGTCGTCACCGAAGTGGTGCAGCGCGCGATAGATCAGCGACTCAATCCCATCGAAATCCTGCGCGCCGAACAACTCGCCGCGCGCCTCCCCGTCACGCCCGGCAACGCACTGAAGTTGCGCGCGCGAGAGATCAAGCATGAAGTCGTGCAGCAGGAATTGCGGCTGCGAATTTTTTACGAGGTGGTGCCGGTCGATTGAACCGGTTGATTGAGTAATGCCGGACGGTGAGTGATGAGTCAGCGAGTGATAGCGAGCGCGGCGGCGTTGACTGGCATATCGACGATTTCCCACGCGGCGTCGGAGCGCAGCAGTTTCGCCATCAGATCGGCGTGTAGCACGTGACCGCTGCGTTCGGCGCGCACGCGCCCAAGGATTGGCATCCCCAACAGCGCGAGGTCGCCGATGATGTCCAGAATTTTATGACGGACGAATTCGTTTCTGACGCGCAAACCGGTTTCATTCAACATGCCGTCGGGCGTCAACACAATCGCGTTGTCGAGCGAGCCGCCGCGAATCAGATTTGCGCGCCTGAGCGCCTCGATCTCTGCGGTAAAGCCGAACGTGCGCGCCGCCGCGATTTCGCGCCCGAAGCCCGCCGGGTCGAGGGCGTCAAAAACAAAGTGCTGCATGCCAATCAGCGGATGCTTGAAGTCGATGATGCAATCAATCTCATAGCCGTCATGTGGCTCGACCTCCATCCGCCGCTCGCCCTGCGCGATTGACACCTTGCGCCGCACGCGCAACGCCCGCCGCGCCGCCGGTTGTTCGATTATTCCAACGCGCTCGATCATCTCGATGAAGGCGTCCGCCGAACCATCCATAATCGGCAACTCAAGGTTATCGACTTCAATGTAGACATTATCGACGCCGCCGCCGCGCAACGCCGCCAGCAAGTGCTCGACGGTCGACAGCATCACGCCTTTTCGCATCAACGTCGTCGCGTAACTGCAATGCGCGATGTGTTCGACGGTAGCCGGAATCTCGAAGCCGTCGAGGTCGGTGCGGACGAAGATGTAACCGGTGTCGGGTGGGGCCGGGACGAGACGAAGCTGGACGGGAACGGCGGTGTGCAACCCGAGGCCGCTTGTTTCAACCGGCGCGGCGATAGTCGTTTGTTTAATCAAGATTGGTGGATCAACCTCTTCTGTTCGCGTGGCGCGAGGGGGCGCGTGGATTTTCTTGTTTTGGAGCGAGACGGAAACCGGCAAAGCCCGTGCCGTCGACTCAACATTCACCGGACGCGCAATTTTGTTCGGCCTCGCAAGTTGTTGAGCTGGGCGGGTGTGGCATAGGAGCAACACTTGCGCTCATGGATTGACGCGCATGTACCACAATCGTGAGACTTCGGATTAATGAAAAAGACCTGGCACCTCTGTAGCTCGCTTCCGCGCTTGACGAGCGCCCGATTTACAAAGCGCGAACCCCTGACACGAGTTTTCCATTAACTGCACTCGCCGCTATGCGCTCAGATGTAGCGCACTTGATCTTCCATCTCATCCGCCGTCCGCTGATTAAGAATCGGTAACAGCCGCCGGGCGATCTCCTGCGGCGGTCGGCGCACCGCGATGATGATCCCGTAATGCTTTCGCCCGGCGGCGAAGTATTCTTGCGCGAGCGCCACGAAGTGATCGCGGTTGTGCGTCAGCAACGTCTGTCGTTGGCTGACCGCATACGCCAACTGCTCGTCATCATCTTCGCCCTTCCGCCCAGCCGCTTGCGCGGTCACGGCGATGAAGCCATGCGCCCGCAGCAACGCCGCCACCAGCACGTCCACATCTTCATCCAGATAGAGTTCGATAAAGAGGCGGCTCACAAGTTCCTGACCAGCGGATCAATGAGTTCGTCGGGGATGCGGTTGCGCTCAATGTAGCGGTTGATCTCTTCCTGGTGGTCGCTGTAATACGAGAGCGCGTCAAAGACTTCTGCCAACGTCAAGTGCGGCAGCCGCGTCGGGATTTCTTCCGGCGCGACGCCCATGCGCCACATCTCGACGATAGCGCGCACGGGCGTGCGCGTCCCCTTGATGATCGGCTCGCCGCCTAAGATTCTTTCGTTCGTGACGATGTATAAGTGTTCGGTGGCAGTTGTCATGCTGACGATTACGACCTTTCTTCTTTAGCTGTGGCACTTCTCTTTAGCCGTGCGCGCGAGCGACTATTGTAGCCGCTAAAGCAGCTATAAAAAAGAAGAAGGAAGATGCGGAACGAGCAAGATGGCAGGAACAACACAAGCAACGGCAGCGAGCCTTTCCGCGCCAGCCCTCCCAACGGGGGGCGCAAGCGAAGAGAGCAGGGCGAGGCACGAGCGCGCGAACGAAGCGGGCGCAAGGGGGGAGAGTCTGTCGCCGTGTGGCGGACGATAATCGGAAATTATGTTCTCCGCTGCCCGTCCCGAACATAATTTCCGATTATCGCTGCCGACTCTCCGCGCTTGTTTTGAACGTCCGTGACCGACTCACGGTGGCGGGACAGCGGGTTCGTCGTCTTCTTCCGCAGCTTCATCGGCTAACGTCGCCAGCAAGTCTTCGCGCGCATCTTCCGTCTGGGCAACTTCGTTCGTCGGCGCGTCGGTGGGCGAGCGATGCAGCCGCGCCGGATGCGTCGCGGTGTGGATCGCCTTCAGTTGCCGGATCGAGACTCGCGTGTAGATTTGCGTCGTCTCAAGAGAGACGTGACTGAGCAGTTGTTGGATGAAGCGGATGTCGGCTCCGCCCTCAAGCATCAACGTCGCGCAGGTGTGGCGGAACAAGTGACAGCAGCCGCCTTTGCCGAAGCGATAGTCCGCCCGCTTCATCATCAGGCGGTCACACTCGGCTGTGACCATCTCATCGATCAGCATCAGCAGGCGACGAGTCTGCGGCGCGAGTTCATCCAAGCTGCGTCCCAATGCTTCATGCGCGAGAGCGTTGGCGGCGGCGATGTCGTCCAAAGTCGCTTCGATGTAGTGCAGCGTCTTTCCATGATGGACGGTGGTTTTGGTTGGTCGCTGATGCTGATAAAGTAAGGCGATGGTGCGGATCAAGGTCAGGTACTTGACATGGTCGCGTCTGGCTCTGGTCTGATTGTCGAAGAACGTCAAGTGGCGCGCGAACGGGTTGGCGACCATCAGCGGCTTCAGTAAGCGTTGCGGTGAACTTGAAGAATATGATTACGGTCGTGCTTCGCTAACAAGCCTTCGAGCGTCTGCCGCTCGCGTTGCAGGCGATGAATGGCTTTGGTTTGTTCACGGTCTTCGTCCACCGTTAAGACGATGCACCGGTTTAAGAGTTCTTCATCCACTTCGACCGCGGTGGTCGTCAAGAGCAACATCACCGGGCCTTCGACGCGGTACTCGTGCGTCACCAGCCTGCCCGAAGTCGGGTCTTTACCGGTCGAGGCGATGGTTAGCTCGCCTTCCGATTGCAGCAGCTTGAGCGCATAGCTCGCCCGTTCTGCGCCTTCCTCTTCGACGATGGCAAGTATCTTGTGAGAGAGGGCTTACTGAACGCTATGCCGTTCTATATTAGCTAACACCTTTAGGCCGTCTTGCTTGGTGGTTTGGTATTTCATCTGTGTCACAATTCGCCGAAGACGGGCTACGGTCTCTTGCCTATTTTGTAGATAACCACGCTCGGCCATAATCTCAAGAACATCCAATATGTACAGTTGATTAAATTCGCTATCCTCCGCTTCTAATCTATGAATCAATGCAGGCAGTGCCTTAACTCCGCTATCTGCAATGTCATATGCAAAGCCTTTGTCTGGCGGATGCCGCCCCATTGCAACAAAGTAGATATCCATCTGCTGTTCCACAGGAAGCTTGCGTACCTCATCATGTTGGCGATCAAGCGGCAAATCAAAGAACCACTTATACTCCGCAGGAATCTTTTGCGAACATCCCGCGAGTAGAGCACTGATAAGTAGTAAGGTTAAAATAGCCGCCAGGGCTATTCGTATCTTGTGAGAAAGGATGAGGCGCACCATGTTAATTCTCCAACGTTTTACCTGCATTGATTAAGATGGACATGAGAGAGTTTTCCTTATGATTGAAATGAGGCCCACTCCTTAATTTATGGACATGGATTTACCCCATTGAAATTAAGTCTTATCTGCTCCTCTCTCCCATTTGCTTCTCTCTCATAATGGTTATGCCTATTGTTCCCTCTTGCGTAACTTTCATTGTATGGCCCAAGTATTGTCTGTACCACTCCTACCCATGTAGCTCTAGCCACGTACCGCGCTCCGAAGAGATTGTGCTGGAGGGCTTGTTGTGTGTGAACAAGCTCGTGTCCAATTAGTACGATCCCAGCAAGCGAGTTGGGTCTGTATGTGTTCGCGTTTTGAAAGTACATGTCATAGCCCCGCGTGAAGGCAATGTTTCCACTTGCTACATAGGACGGCAATCCGTTTGAGTGGACACGCACTTTGTTCAAGTCAACGCCGGGGAAGTACTTAGCAAGAGCATTCTTGACGCAATCGGTTAGCCCCTGCGGAGCGGGTGCAGGAGTAGGTGTTGTGAGGTGGTCACGGTTTGACGGACACGGAATTCTCTTCAACAATCGTCAAATCAAAGATGAAAAAAGCTACCACGACCACCACGACCGCTGCCAAGACCCGGCGCAAATACGATGACGCTTTCAAG
>JALZJL010000036.1 GCA_030859785.1 Acidobacteriota bacterium | reverse complement strand
GGACATGCACGCGGTCTTCGACGACGTGATAGCCGAGATCGTCAGTCCGACCTAACGTCACGCCCGGCTTGATGCCGCCGCCGGCCAGCCAAATCGTGAATGCTTTGTTGTGATGGTCACGTCCTTTACTGCGGTTGGCGTCCGGGTCAGATTCAACCATTGGCGTTCGACCGAACTCGCCGCCCCAAATGACCAACGTATCATCGAGCAAGCCGCGTTGTTTAAGGTCACGGATCAACGCAGCCGAAGCTTGATCCGTGTTTCGGCATTGATCCTTCACGCCTTTAGCCACTTCGCTGTGGTGATCCCACGCCTCATGGAATAGTTGCACAAAACGCACTCCGCGTTCGACGAGTCGCCGCGCCAGCAGACAGTTGTTCGCATAAGAGCTTTTGCCTGGCGTCGCCCCGTACATCTCCAATGTTTCTTTCGATTCTTTGCTGAGGTCCATTAACTCGGGTGCGCTCTCCTGCATGCGATAAGCCATCTCGAACGAGTTGATGCGGGTGGCAATCTCCTGATCGCCGGTCAACTCCAGATGATGCTCGTTAATCGCCTTGAGTGCGTCGAGCGTCCGGCGCTGCATCTCGCGCGTGATGCCGCGCGGGTTTGAAAGTGCAAGGATCGGGTCGCCCGTCCGACGGAACGGCACCCCCTGATAAACAGTCGGCAGGAAACCGCACCCCCAGTTTGAGGCCCCACCACTGGTCCCGCCGGCTGAAGAGAGCACGACGAAGGCTGGTAAATCCTGCGTCTCGCTGCCCAACCCGTAAGTAATCCACGCGCCCATGCTCGGTCTGCCGAACTGCACCGATCCGGTGTTCATAAAAATCTGTCCCGGGGCGTGATTAATGGCATCCGTCACCATTGATTTGACAATCGCAATGTCGTCAACCACATGTGAAAGATGACTGAGAGCTTCGGACAGTTCCGCTCCGGACTGACCGTGCCTGGCAAACTTAAACTCGGATGCGTAAAGCCCGGCGTCGGGGCGGATGAAAGCCAGGGTTTGATCTTTAACCAACTCCTTCGGCACGGCCTGGCCGTTGTACTTGACCAACTCCGGTTTGTAATCGAAGAGATCAAGTTGGCTGGGCGCTCCTGCCTGGAAGAGATAGATGACCCGTTTGGCCTTGGCAGCAAAGTGCGACCCCTTCGGCGCGAGCGGATTGAGCACCTTGCTCTGCGGCGGTGTGTCATTAGAAGCTAAGACATCACCATTCATCAACGACGCGAGCGCGACGGAGCCGAGGCCGAGGCCACACTCTCTGAAGAAGTAACGGCGGCTGACTAATCTTTTAGCTTCCTGATTGATTTCATCTTGAAAGTTCATGTGCCTACTCTTTCGTGATCGTCTCATCCAGATTCAGGAGCACACGTGCCACCATCGTCCACGGTGCGACCCGGTGTAAGTCCAGATCGGGCGGAATCTGATTGATGTCTGCCGAAGAGACATAGACTGCGGCAGCGGTGCGCCCTTCAAAGTAGCGTTGCTGTTCCAGAAGAAGTGTCATCAACTTCCCAAGCTCGAACTCATCCGGTCTTCTGCCCAGGCAGAGACGGAAGGCGTAAATCATCTTGTCGCGGTCTGCGCTGCCGCCCTCATTCCAGACGCGCAAGGCTAAGCCCTGCGCCGCTTCCATAAAGACCTGATCGTTTAAGGTTGTTAAGGATTGGAGCGGAGTGTTCGAGCGATTGCGACGCGCGCATGATAAATCGGCGTTGGGTGCATCAAAAACCGACAGACTCGGGTAAGGCACTGAGCGCTTCCAGAAAGTGTACATCGCACGGCGATAACGATCTTCGCCCGTGCTTGTCTCCCACTTCATCGGAGCGCCGTAACCGAGGTTCAACACGCCGTCAGGGATCGGCGGGAAAACACTCGGCCCCCCGATCTTCCGATTAAGTAGACCGCTCGCAGCGAGCGCGATATCACGCACAATCTCGGCCTCGACGCGCAGACGCGGAGCACGGGCCAACCAGCGGTTATATGGGTCAACCTCCTGAAGCTTTGGCGTGACTACAGAAGACTGACGGTACGTGGCTGATGTGACGATCAGACGGTGAATCTTCTTCATGCTCCAACCGCCGTCTCTCAATTCACAGGCCAGCCAATCCAACAACTCAGGATGCGAAGGCAGCTCGGCGCGCGTGCCGAAGTCTTCCGGCGTGGTGACGAGTCCTTCACCAAAGTATTGTTGCCAGATACGATTGATGATCACGCGCGGCGTCAACGGGTTCTCTTTACTGACGATCCAGCGGGCCAGACCCAGACGGTTCAACGGCTCGCCTTTGGGGAATGGGTGAAGCGCGGACGGGGTTCCCGGAGTCACCACCTCACCCGGCTTTTTCCAGTCGCCACGCTTGAACATGTAAGTGGCACGAGGATGTTTGCGCGGTGAGAGTGCCAATGTCGTCGGGCCAGTCGACCAATCCTTCATCAATTCATCAATCGTCTTGTTAGCTTCAGCGAATTCTGGATCAACTGTGCGGTAATAACTGAATACTTCGCGCCGCTCGTCGCGTGTGCGTTCGGCAGCTGGAATAGAGATGATGCGGCGCACTCTCGCCGGCAGAGGGTCGGCGATGGGAGCCTCGGCGGTGGTCACTGAGAGCCGAAAGCGCCCTACGTTCGGTTTGCCTCCCTGAAGATCAATTTTATCGTCCTGCGCTTGCGTCAACAGGATGACAAGCTCTGTGCCTACGTCAAACCCGACCAGGCTCTGAGTCGCAAAGACTGCTTGGCGATCCTGATTGCGCTTTCCCGCTCCGGCATCAATGCTCCACGCCGTTTTGGAATCACCGTCGATGACATTCTTGACCGGGAAGTTAGGATGGGAGAAGTCCGCCGTGGGGGAAGTCAAAGTCACTCTCTGCTTGGTCTCCGGCTTGCCGACTGGGTTAGCTTCGACCGCAAACTCAGAAACGAACAGACTGCCGTCACGGCTGCGTCCCGGGCCAGTGAACGGTAAGTTGGGATCGGTCAACAGTTCTAATCGGAAGCCGGTCATGTGCTGAAGATTCGTCCGTGCCTTAATGGTGTATTTGTTCCCGGTCGAATTATCACCTTTAGCCAGAAATGATCCGTCTTCAAGATGATCAAACTTAGTTCCGAATGCCGCATGGATGGTGGCGTCTTCGAGCACCGTCCACTTGCCAACACTACTTTTCGCCGCTGCTTCCCATCCGTTCATGCGTGCGGATAGTTCCCGGTCTTTAGCGACCAACTCGTTTTCGATCTTCGCAATTTTCGCCAGAATTTCCGCGCGCTTCTTTTTTAATTCCTCGGTCGGAACTTCGATTTCAGGTTCATCATCACTGTTCAGGAAAGCGTAGAACCGGTAATACTCCGTGTGCGGGATCGGATCAAATTTATGTGTGTGACACTGTGCGCAATTGACCGTCAGGCCGAGGAACGCCTTGCCTGTCGCGTCAACCCGATCAATCAGTCCTTCGACGCGGAACTGCTCAGGGTCAACCCCGCCTTCCTGGTTGAGCATCGAGTTGCGTAGGAATCCGGTGGCAACCTTTTGTTCCAGAGTCGGATTGGGAAGAAGGTCTCCCGCAAGTTGCTCCACTGTGAATTGATCGAAGGGCATGTCACGATTGAAAGCGTTGATCACCCAATCGCGGTAGGGCCAGATGGAGCGAGGTAAATCCTTTTCGAATCCGTTGGTGTCAGCGTAACGGGCGGCGTCTAACCACTCACGCCCCCAACGCTCTCCGTAATGCGGAGACGCGAGCAAGCGGTCCACCAGTTTTTCGTAAGCGTCCGGACTGCGGTCAGCCGTGAATTGATCAACTTGTTGAATCGTCGGCGGCAAGCCTGTCAGGTCCAGGCTGAGCCGCCGGATCAAGGTTTCTTTTGCAGCCTCGGATGAGGGGTGCAACTGCTCCTTCTCAATTCGCGCCAGGATGAATTTATCAATCGGATTACGCATCCATGATGCGTTCTTCACAGCCGGGAGAGCGGGGCGCTCCGGCTTGATAAACGCCCAGTGTTTCTCCAGCTTTGCTTCCACATTTGAAGCACTGTCGGGCCACACCGCTCCCGCGTCGATCCAGGCACGCAGTAGCACAATCTGATTTTCAGTGAGCGGCTGGCCTTTCAATGGCATCCGCTGCTCATCATTAAGCCCGAGTACGCGATGAACCAGGCGACTGTCTTGGCTGTTACCAGGCAGGATCACCGGCCCGGAGATGCCGCCCTGCAAAGCCAGAGTTTTCGCGTCGAGACGTAACTGCCCCTTTGGTGATCCACCGGCATGACATCCGTAACATGAAGCTTCAAAGATCGGCTTAATGTCGCGGACGAAATCAATTCCGTTAACGCCAGCCGCTGTTGTCACAGCAGTGGTGACGCTCTGCCCACGCGCCGGGACAACCTGCGTTGCCGCTTCGTCAGGCCACACCGCGCCCTGATCGATCCAGAGGCTGATCGTACTGATCTGCTGCGGGGTGAGCGGGTCGCCCGTGGGCGGCATTCGCGTCATGTCGCCGTGTCCGAGGATGCGCTGCACCAACAGGCTCCCTTGGCTGTTGCCGGGGATGATCGATGGGCCTGAGACACCCTTCAGGGCCGCCGCTTTGGTGTCGAGCCGCAAGTCAGCTTGCGCTTTCTCTCCGGCGTGGCAACTGTAACAGGCAGCTTTGAAGATCGGCTGCACGTCTTTATGGAAATCAATCTTCTTGACGGCAGACTGCTCGGTAAGATTGACAGCGCTCTGCGTCTGTAATCGCTTCGAGTCTTTAGCCGCTGATTCCTTTGAAGCTAAGACGTTCGCGGTTTTCCCGGCATTTTCCCCAGGCAGATAACCAGCCGAATAGACCAGCAGGGGCGCGAAACACCATAGACAACATAGCAACAACTTTAACTTTATCATCATTCCCCGCCATTACTTTCAGTGCCGACTTACAGTGAAGCCGACTTCAACTCTTAGAACACAAGCACAACGGCAAACTGCCACTACCGAGCGTTGATGTACTGCTCAATCGAAACGTAAAAGATTGCAACACAATCCGCGCTGGAAAGTGCGAGGTTGGACCATTGCTGCCAACAACCCAGCATACAGGTTCTTGCTGATTGCGCTCTCATTTGAAACTCTTTATGGCACAGTATGTCATTTCGAATCACTGGCCCAGGCAAAAGCTGATGACTAAATTTTCAATCCGCTGAGATTGTTGATTTGCATCAGCTTCCTCGATAATACCTGCTCGTTTATATCTTCTTCAATGTAAGTGACAACTGACTGGCTTTCTCATAACAAGGTAAATGTGATGACTCTAACAACACTTCTCTGCTTCTTTCTTTGTTTACCCGCCCTGACAACCTCCTCTCCGGTTGATGTCGGCAGGTTAAATCAAAACCCAGTCAAACCACCGCCTTCACTCAAAGTGCCGAAGAGCAGCGAGCTACCTCCTTCAAAGATAAGAAAACGATTTGACCGCTCAAAGAATACTACTTATGTAACAATCGATGTCCCGCTCGCCCAACCAAATCTTAACCAACCGGTGGCTACCGAGAATAAGCTTGCGGTTGGCGAGACCAGCATTAGTTTCCAGCTTGAGTACAAAGGAGCTTCTGCGAGCGAGTTGTCGGCTGCTTATTTAACCATCAACTTTGATGGAGACGTAAGCCGGGATGAGCAATTAACATCCGATAGTGAAGTCGAGGTGCAAGCTGATGCCTATCAATATCGCTACCAAAGCATTGAACATAAGTTAGAGCAAGTAACATCGGCAGGGAGTTCAACCCGAATGGTACCGCTCAAGAAAGCAAGCATTACCGTCCAGATATTACTCGAAGACCTTCAGCAACTCGCCTACGCTAATCGGCTGGACATTAAGCTGGGGAAGAAACAACTGCGGGTGAGATCAATCCAACTGGGCGATCTGCGTAAGACCCTCATCTCACAGAATGCAAATTAGATTCGTGAGCGCGGCGCATTAACACTCGCCATGATCCGAGTGAAAAGTTATCTTTAACAGTATTTCATTTATTGAAGACATACGATACGACTCACGTAAGCTACGTTTAAAACCAGATAGTGGACATGAATGATGGAAGTTCGGATCATTGTCGGCATAAGACCGATAAGGCGTCAACGCTTTATCTTACTTCAGGGGGCGTAATATCCGACACGCGCCGTGACTCGTAACGCGGGGTCTGCCGTCTCCACGCGCACCCGCCGGAACTGCCCGTCGCGTGTCGTGTTGAGCGGCGTGAAGTACAGCGCGTATTGGCTGCGCAACTCTTCAGCTACCTCCGTGTAGACGGCATCGAGCGCGCTAAAATCTTTTGGTTTGTAGAGCCGCCCGCCCGTCGCCCGCGTCACTTGCTCCAAATTTCTTTCGCTCAGGTCAAGCACCCTCAACCCCTGTCGCAAATCACCGATGCGGAGTTGGTTGAAGCGCACTGCCGAGTCGCCACCGGATAGCAATGTGTCGAGTTCCGACCGCTTGCGGGCGCGTTCGATCTCGGTGTTGCTGATGACGTAGACGGCGGCCTGTGCCTCCAGGAGCGCCCGCAGTGCCGACTCGCCCGACGCATACCCGCGCCCGCTATCGATGCCGTCGGTCAGCACCACGACCGCCCGCCGTCGTTGCCGCCCCTTCGCAAACTGTTCGCGCGCCGCCAGGTAGAGCGCGTCGTTAAAGCGCGTGAAAACACCGGGCGTGATCCGCTGCAACGCACGGCGTAACTGCACACGGCTCCGCGTCCAGTCCTGCAAGACCTCCACACGGTCATCGAACTTTAACAGACTGAGGCGGTCATCCGCCCCCAGTCTCACCGCAAACTCTTCGACCGCCCGCCGGAAATCATCGAGGCTCGCCGCCGCCGAAGACGACGAATCAACCATCAGAGCCACGTCAACAGGCACCTGCCGCAACGCCAGGTCCGAGAGCGGCTGCTCACGCCCGTCCTCCCACACGCGAAAGTCTTTGCGCGTCAGCGCCGGGACGAGCGCGCCGTCGGGGTCACGCACCGTCACCGGCAGCAGCACTTCAGATGTCGTGACACGGATGACTTCGCCTTCGTCAATGCTCTGCTCTTCCGGACTGGTCGGTGCCTGGGCTTGGGGAATCTTTTTTTGAACCTGTGCGGGAGTTGGAGATGAGGGGAAACAAATCGCGGCGACAATCAGGATGAGAGAGGCCAGCGTCCACAGACCTTTCATGGATGAGTGGGTTTTTCGCTTCGATGCGTTCCGGCAGTGACCGGCAAGCACGCCATCATCGCAGGCGGAAAGGTTAGTTTGGTCGGCGAAGTTTGCTTCTTCCATTCCGCATTCCGCAATCTGCAATTATCTTGTCACCCGTCACGCTTGAGAAGCTTACGGCTTCACCGTCTCCGCCGGATCATCGTTCATCGCCGCGCGCATCGCCACAATCACCGGCTCGGTCACGCGACGACGGCGCAGTTCGG
>JALZJL010000032.1 GCA_030859785.1 Acidobacteriota bacterium | reverse complement strand
GGCTGATTGATAAGACGGATATTCAAAGAGCTGGACGGGTGCGCTCAACCGAAGGCTTGATGCTGCATTGCTTCGGAAAACTAACTTTCGCTTTCTTATTGTTAGTTCTCAACCCCTGATTCACATTCTTGTGTCAACTGGTTTCTCGCGACCGTAATCCATGAGCGAGCGCGCTCGTTCGTCGGGTCGAGGCTGAGCACACGCTGAATGCAATCGAACCGCTGCTGCGCGTCGTCACTGACGGAAGCCAGCCATAACCAACCAACGACACTGCCTGCGTCCTTTCCGGTCACCTGTTGGAGCAACAGACGCGCTTGCGCCTTGTCGCCGGCTTTCGCGGCGTTGACTCCTTGTTGCAGCAACTGGCGAACGTCCGGAAGGTCGAGGATGCCGGTTGCGTCCCCCGGCGGCGCGACCGGTTGAACGATTGAGCCTTCGTTAGCTGCTTGAATATCCGATGGGGTAAGTAGCATTTGAATTCTTGTCCTTGAATGATTTTAGTCGTGCGGCTGGACGTTAAAGAGTTTGCGCGGCTATGCGGCGTTGATGGAATAAGTGGAGCGCACGGGTGAATCTGCTGTCGCTTTCGGCACATCGTTCGAGACTTCGATTCGTCGCGCAATGCCTGAGAGTCGTTTCTTTTCCCACTTCGAGTCTTCCGGGAAAGCGAGCCACCCTCGCAGTAAATCTTTTTCCATCAAGCCTTGAACGGGCAGTGGCGGTGAAAAAAGAAAACCTTGCAGGATGTTGATCCCGAGCGTTGTCACCACGTCGAAATCGGCTGTGGTTTCGATTCCTTCGGCGATGATGACGGAACCGAATCGCCGCGCAAGGAGAATCACCGATTCGAGAATCGCTTCTCGATAAGCATCTTTGTGACAGTCGTTGACGAAGTAGCGGTCAATCTTGATGTAATCGGGTCGGCAGTCAAGCAGCATCTGGTAGTTCGCTTGTCCAAGTCCGACATCGTCGAGGGCAATCTTGACTCCGTACCTGCGAAATTCGTCGAGCACCTTGAGGAACCGCGGGCGATCAATAAAGGGGGCGTGTTCGACAACTTCAATCGTCAACCTCTGGAGCGAGATGGCGTGTCGCTCCGCGGCTTCGACGAAAAACCTGACGAAAGTTTCATCTCTTCCGAGCGTCAGCGCATGAACGTTCAGACTTAACTGCGGCGAGCCTGGAATCTCGTTCACGCCCGCGAGAATCGTTTCAATGCACGCGCGATCAACGCGCACTGTCTCGCGTTTACGGCGCACATAATCGAAGAGAATCTGCGCCGATTCGATGTTGGTCTCTTTCGGTCCGCGAATCAATGATTCAAACGAATGCAAGTGCAGGCCATCCTCCCGAAACTCGAAGATCGGCTGAAAGACGACGGAGAGTCCGCCGGGGGCAAGGATCACGTCGGTGAGGCAGCCATCTCTCATGGGTTCTTTTCCTCGCCGAGTAACTCAAAAACGATTTTGGCGACCGCCGGCAATCGTTGCGGTTTATGGAGTAATGCATCGGCTCCGCGATGCTTCGCTTCCGCCTCAACCTCCGGCGAACCGTAGGCGGTCAGAAGAATGATGCGCGTATCGGGGTAACGCTCTTGAATGCCGCCGATAATTTCCAGGCCCTCGGTGCCGTTGATGCCGGTCAAGCGCAAATCAACGATCACGACCGAATAGTAAACGCTATTTAAGAGTGCCTCCGCTTCCTCCTTTTCCTGCGCGCAATCCACCTTGAAGCCGCGCATCGTGAAGTACGCTTTCATGGCAAAGAGAATCGGTTCCTCGTCGTCAACGACGAGCATCCGGCGCGGCACAAGGGGCGTGCTGAGAGGGGGCGCGCCGACAAGGGTCTCCACAGACAATAAGTTTTGGCTAACCATGCTCGTAATTGGTGCTACTCAACGTGGGAATTAATGCTAAGACAGGATGACGCAATATGAGGCTATCAGGCTGGAAGGACGGTGGAACTCCGCCATGCGCACAATCGGAACACGGCAATAGCGATGCCACGGCGTCCGGCATTTCACCCGCAGGGGTTAAACCATGCTGTTGTCAGTGTTTACGAAAAGAGACGGGGATCCGTCAGGGGTGGGTTTTCCGAAATCCGGACAAGTATTCCAGACTTCGGACGGTCACCAAGGGTGATAAGGGTGAAGCCTGTGCATAATTGCATCGCGTAGCGATGAGGTGAGTTTAGCCGTGTGCTTTAGCTCACGGTACGCGGTGACGAAGCCCTGTACGTCGCGACAGCGACGGCTGATATCGCCAGCCAGTTCAATCGTCGCTGACGCGACGGGGTGATTGATGTGTCTATATTCCGTGCGTTGAAACGCACGGCTAAAGTCAATGAGTTGCTGTGCGACAAAAGAAACAAAGCGTTTTCTGGACTTCGATTGATGCCGAGACTTCAGTTTGGTGGGGTTGACGAACCGCTTGCTGTTAATCAAGCGATTGCTGCCCGCGCCTACTGCTTAACGCTTCTTGACAAGAGAATTCCGTAGGTTTTGATTTTCTGATAAAGCGAGCTACGCGGGATGCCAAGCCGCTTCGCCGCTTCATCAACACGATTTCCTTCGGCATCGAGCACACGCTCGATGTGACGGCGCTCAAGCTCGACGAGCGTCAGATTTAGATTGTCAGTTGATGAACTCGCACTTGATGTTTCCATCGCCTCGTCGAATCTCAAATCTCTTCGGTCAAGAGTGTTTTGCTCATTGAACATCAGCGCACGTTCGAGCACGTTGCGGAGTTCGCGAATGTTCCCTGCCCACGTGTGCGACTGAAGCGCCTGCTCCGCTGCCGGGGTCAGAGAGACTTCGGCGCGCCCTAAGCTTGCCGCCAGCGCGCCGAGCAGCGAGACGGCGAGCACGGGAATGTCTTCCGGTCGTTCGCGCAACGGCGGGACGCGCAACGGAATCGTGCTGATGCGGAAATAAAGGTCGCTACGAAAGCTGCCTTCGCGCACCAGGTTGTTCAAATTGCGGTGAGTCGCGGCGATCAACCGGATGTCAACGCGCCGGTCGAGCACGTCGCCGAGCCGGCGAAACTGCTTTTCTTCAATCGCCTTCAGCAGCTTGGGTTGAATCTGCGCGTCCATGTCGCCGATCTCGTCGAGGAAGACTGTGCCGCGATGAGCGACTTCGAGCAATCCGAGCTTGCCGGCGATGGCGCCGGTGAAGGCTCCTTTCTCGTGACCGAAGAGTTCGGTTTCGAGAAACTCGCGCGTCAATCCCGCGCAGTTGAGGTCAACGAAAGGTTCTTCGGCGCGCGGGCTGTTGCTGTGCAGCCACCGGGCGAGCACGCCTTTGCCGCTGCCGGTTTCGCCTTGAATCAACACGGGACTGTCCGTCGAAAGCGTTCGTCGGGCTTCTGCCGCGAGCCGTTGAATGCTCGCACTCGTTCCCTGAAACGGATCAATGCGGTTGCGCTCGCGCCGGGTTTTGGTGGCAAGCTGCTTCTGCCGATTGCGTGTGTTCTCAATGAGGCGTTCGACAATGACGAGCAGTGCCGGGAGTTGCACGGGCTTCACGAGAAACTGCTCGGCTCCTTCCTTAATCATCCGCACAGCTAAATCTATCGAGCCGTGCCCGGTTAAAATAATCAAAGGAGTTGCCGCATCAATGGCTTTGAGTCGAGGCAGCAGATCAAGCGTGTTCCCATCGGGCAGCGAATAGTCGAGGATGGCGGCGTCGCATCCGGCATGACGAAACGCTTCGAGCGCCGCCTGACACGAATCGGCTTCCTCGATCTCATAGCCGTGAGCCTCGAAGAATCGCCGCATCGGGGAGCGGATACCCGCTTCATCGTCAACAATCAGAATCTTATTTCTTGCCATCGGAGAGATTTGCCTCACAGAACTTATGACACGCTCACGCTTCGACGAAAGAATGTGATGCCAGCACCGCGAGGCGCACGGTCATACACGCGCCGCCTTGCGGACGATTACTCGCCTTAATCACACCTTGATGCTCTTCGACGATGCGCTGCACGATTGAAAGTCCCAGTCCCGTGCCGCCGCGCCGCCGTGTAAAGAACGGCTCGAAGATTTTCGGTAAGTCCTCGTTGCGGAAACCTGAACCGGAATCCATCACACGACAGTCAATGAATATTCCATCCTTTTCGCGCACTTCAATCGCTTCGACTGTGACTGTACTCCTGGACGGCGAATGCTGAATCGCGTTTTCGATCAGATTTTGGAAGACTTGCATCAAGCGCCCATGATCCATCATTACCGGCGGGAAGTCGGAGGCGGCGGTGCGGTTGCAGACGGCGACCCGTGCGCGCTCCGATTGCGGCGCACACGAATTGATCGCTTGCATCAGTACTTCCTGAATCGACCCTTCGGCGAGCGTCAGCAACATCGGCTTGCCATAATCGAGCAGTTCGGTCATCAGTTGCGTCAACCGATCCACCGCCACGCGCATCATCTTCATAAACTCCGCTTGCTCAGTCTGCTCCCCAAACAATGCTTCACAAGCGTCGAGCGTCGCCGAGATGCTGAACAGCGGGTTGCGCACTTCATGGGCGACACCGGCGACGAGCGCGCCCATCTCCGACATTCTCTCGCTGCGGCGCAAAGTCTCCTGTAGCTTCACCATGCCCGTGATGTCGCGTGCGACGAGGACGACGCCCTCAGCTTCGTCGCCAAGTCTGGTATACGGGTTTGCCACGATGTCCCATGTTCGGTCGGTCGCGACATCGCGCGTCTGACCGGACATCGCGACACGAGATTTCTGGCAGAGCTTGACGAACTCAGCCATCGCCTGCCACGGCTGACCGACCCCGATCTCTTCCACGCTCTGCCCTAAAATCTCTTCAAAGCTTCGGCCCGAAACTTCTCTGGCGACGCGATTCAAGCGGGTGATTTTGCCTTCCAAATCGAGAATGACGATTGGCGATTCAATCGCGTCAAAGGTTAAACGCCAGGCTTGCGCCGCCTGCTCGACGGCGTTCTGTAAGCGCACCTGTTCGGCTTCAGTTTGCTTCCGCTCGGTAATATCGCGCGCGACGCCGATGATTCCGGCGACTTTTCGGTTTTCAAAGAATGGACGCTCGTTGATTTCCAACAACATCCGTCGTCCATCCTTGTGCGTAATCTCCACCAGGTAAGGAGAAGTTTCCCTACCCGTCAGGATGACTTCTTCGGCATTCGCAATCATCTCCTCGTTAATCAGTTTTTCGGTGAGATGACTGGCATAGTTAGAGCGCCACTCTTCCGCCGAGAAGCCGGTGAGGCGCTCGACCGCGGGTGACAGATAGATAAAGTTTCCCCGCGTGTCGCGGCGGTAAATAAAGTCGCGCGTGTCATTGAGCAGCAGTCGTTGCTCTTCGGCGAGCGCCATCAGCTTCGTCGTCGAATCACGCAGGGCTTGCTCGCCCCGCTGGCGGGAGGAATTATCGCGGACGATGACTTGCATCGCCGGTTGATCGCTTGATGCAAACTGCCCGGCATTAACTTCCACCGGAACGGCTTCGCCGTCGAAATTGATGAACACGGTTTCGACTTGCACAATGGATGGAGCGTGAGATGTGATGCCGCCGAAGCAAGCGGCCCAATCATCCCGCTGTTCCGGCGCGATGAAAGCGAACATGCTTTTCCCGATCAGGTCTTTCGCATCTTCAGCCTTCAGAAGACGCTGCATCGCCGGATTTGCCGCGTGAATTGTGGCATCCGCACCGACAATCATGATGCCGTCGGGCGAAAGTTCAAAGAGTTGGCGGAAGCGAGCCTCACTTAACTCCAGTTGTTCTTTTAAGACGGTCGTCGTTTCCAGTTCGGCGACCATCTGATTGAAGTTGTTTGTCATATAGCTAAATTCATCCATGCTGGAACCCGTCGATGCGTTGACTGAAGGTCGCCTTGTCCGACGGCAGCAGTGACCGCCATCAACAAGCTTGAAGAATGAACTACAAGCAGCGCTGGTGCAAACGTTGAGTTATGCTGATGAATCAGCCGCATGGCCCAACATTCACTCTGACACGCCACATCTCCTCACCGGACGCCACTTTGATTCTTTGCCTGGCCTCCTTTGCACGCATTCAACGGCGGACGAGTTGTTACCAACTTCTGACACCTCCGTTGAATAGGGTAAGTCACAAGGCGGCGGTTATAATCCGAAGTCGTGTCGATGACGCAGGTCGTCACACCTACAGCAGGCGAAACCCCGGATCAGCTACAGTCGTCTCGTTCTGAGCGGGCGCGGAGGAAGGTGTAGAGAAAATCTATGAGCACGGAAGTTTTGAGGCAGCAGGGTGTTCGTGACGCCGGCGTGCGACGCGGGCGTCAACTCGAATACCTGACCATCGGGTGGAACTCGCTCGAAGCGGCGGTCGCAGTCGGCGCGGGCCTGCTCGCCGGAAGTATCGCACTCGTCGGTTTCGGTGTCGACTCGGTGATCGAGAGTTTGTCGGGCGCGGTGCTGCTGTGGCGGCTCGCCGCGTCGGGCGAAGACCGCGAGAGCGCGGCGCTGAAGATCGTCGGCATCAGCTTTCTCGCGCTCGCCGCTTACGTCGCCTTCGACGCCGCCAAGTCGCTGCTTGTGCACGAACCGCCCGATGCCAGTTATGTCGGCATTGCGCTCGCCGTCGCGTCTCTGATCGTGATGCCATTACTGGCACGGGCGAAGCGGCGCGTGGCGGCCACACTCAACAGCCGGGCGATGCTCGCCGACTCGCGCCAGACGGACATCTGCGCTTACCTATCCGCGATCTTGATTGCCGGCCTCGGGCTGAACGCGCTCTTCGGTTGGTGGTGGGCCGACCCGGTCGCCGGTCTGGTGATGGTTCCGATCATCGCCAGAGAAGGCATTGCAGCACTGCGCGGCGAAACCTGCTGCGCCGGCGAGGCGTGTCATTGAAAACATCTGCCGCGCGCTTTAATGACGACTAAGTTCCGCTGTGATGCTCGTCATCTACAACCGAGTTATCGAAAATAGTTTTTGGGAGTACGACTTTCCGAGTGATTGTTCAATCCCGCTGAACAAAGGTTACAATCGAAAACGATGAATGTGAGGCTTTCAACGTTGCGTGGTAAAACAATCAGACGGCTCGCGGCCGTGACGCTCGGGCTGTGGCTCGGCGGCGTCGGCTGTCTGATCGGGTGCGAGACGAACGCTTCTGCCGCGCCCGCCGCAGACACATCAGTTAGCTCACCCGCCGCGACAGAATCATGTTCCACCTCCGCGCGTTCGGGTCACGAGTGTTGTCATCAAAAGACGTTGGCCGGGCGGCACGAATCCGGCAAGGCGTCTGCTGCCGGGGCGGTCTCGCATTCGTCGTTCCCGACGTGCTGCCCGCTCGCCGGTCAAAAGGCGAATGCGGCGCGCAAGCCGAATCTGGTTGACCCACCCCCAACCGTTCACGGGTTCGCGACGGTCACGACATATCAAATTATCACGACGCAGAGGCCGCCCTCCGCAACGCGGCGCGTGCCGGACAGAGGTAGCACCTACCTGCGCTGCTGTGTCTTTCTGATTTAGAAAAAGCCAGGGCACTGAAATCGCGTCGGTGAACGATTCATCGGCAGTGACTATGACTTTTATCTAACATCAGGAGACATATCATGAAGAGCATCAAAGCATTCGCCATCACACTCGTCCTCGGAGTCACCGGGGCCGTGTACGCGGCAGGTCAACAGGCGAGCAACGACGTCAAGTCTTGCGACATGAGCGCGGCCAAAGCGAGTTGTTGCACCCCTGGCGCAAGCTGCTGCACGGGCGGCTCATGCTGCAACGCCAAAGCAGCGAAGGCCGCCAAACAAAAAACGAAAGTCGTGAAAAGCTAAGTTAGCCATCTCATGAAGAAGCAGCGGGGATGCGAAGGCTACGACAGGTCTTCGCGTCCCCGCTTTCATTAACGGCATGGTCACAACGATGACCTGCGGCGACGGCTCTCGCCCGGCCTGGTTCTTGAAAGGAAAACGGACTCGATGACCGACATCAATTACCACGACCGCTTCCTTATCTCGGTGAGCAACTCAGTGAGCGGCGAGGTTGGTGCCGACACGGTCTTTCACTATCGACAACGCGGCGCGGTCGTGTGGGCGACGTATGAGGGCGGCCAAATTCAGTTTGGGACTCTCGTCGCCACGGTCAAAAACGACGGCGCTCTCGACATGCGTTATCAGCACGTCAATCGCGACGGCGAGTTGATGACAGGCAACTGTCGCTCGACGCCCGAACTTCTGCCCGACGGACGCCTGCGCCTGCACGAATCCTGGCACTGGACGAGCGGCGACGGCTCACGCGGGGAATCAATCATCGAAGAGATTACGCGCTGAGGGCTTAAGAGTAGCAGTGCTCTAATGTCAGAAGCGCTCGGCAAACTGGCTTTCGCTCACGCGCCCGCTTCGTCGATGTTAGGTAGTCAGTTGAGCCGCCATCTGTGGTTCGACATCAGGGAACGAGCCGCGCCCGAAGAAGACGTGCCACGTGAGTGGGCGGAGCGGTGACAAGCGGGCGGCGGCGCAGGCCAGTTCGAGCAGGGCGGGCCGCCGGATCGAAGCCATCACGCGGCGCATCCATATGCGCGAGACGAACCGCGCGCGAAAAGCGTCTCCCGAATAGCGCGCGAGCGTCGCCGGGTTCCCGGTTGCGACGTAATCAACGATTACCGACGCCGCCAGCTTGGACAAGCGCATGCAAGGGTCTAAACCGCCGGCGGTGAGCGGCGACACTGCACCCGCCGCATCACCGACCAACAGGCCGCGTTGGTGAGCGATGTGCCGTAGCACACCGCCCACCGGAATGCGCCCGCCACGCCGTTCGAGGTGCTCCGCCCGGCTGAAGTCCATGATGTTGGCGACGCTTTCGCGGAATGTTTGCAGGGCGCGCAGAGGGTCGAAACGTGGGGCATAGCCGCCGACACCGAGGTGCGTCTCTTCGCCGTCATGCACGATCCACGCGAGGTAGCCGGGCGACAGTCGCGGGTCAAGAAAGCAGTGAAAGCGCGGCGGCCCATCGAGCGGCACGCCGTGGAATACGTCTTCGACCCCGATGATCCATTGGCAATTCGAGTCAAGCCGGAGGTCACGCGCGACGCGCGACTGCGCCCCGTCCGCGCCGATAAGGTAGCGCGTTCGCACGCGCCGCTCGCGGCTACCGCTTTCGAGTCTGATGATTGACCCCGCGTCCGCTTCTTTGCTCCCGACCTCTTCACACGCGACATAGCGCGTCGCGGGCGACCAAGTCACTCCGGCGCGCTGACCTTCCGCAAGGTAGTGCAGATAGAGTTGTCCCATGCGGCCGACGCGGAATTCGTCGTGCGGACTCGCCAATTTAAATGGCCGTCGGGCCGGCGAGTAGAGTGTCACATGTCGCACGGGCGGGCCGAGGTAAGCTTCGGGGAGGTCGAAATCTTCCAGCGTCCGCCGAACGAAAATCCCGGTGGTATGAATGGAATCAGCGAGCGACACCTTGTGGTCAACCAGCAACACGCGGACGCCCTCTCTACCCAACCGCATCGCCACTTGCAAGCCCGCAAGGCCGGCCCCGATCACCACCACTTCATATTCTTCCAACGTGTCACCTCAGTAATAGCACGCGAGTCATGCCCGAATCCCCGGTCGAAGCTTTGACGATTCTCAGTCACTCGCATAACGCGACCGCGCATCAATTTCTTCGCCTGTCACCTCTCGGTAAGCTCTCGCCAAGTATGTGCGGCGCGATTGATTCTTTTCGGCAAAGTATGCCGACTTCAACCGTTCGGCCCCATCGCTTGAGAGCCAGTCGGCGTACTCCAAACGCTCGATGGCCGCTGCCATCCGCCAAGCATCGTCGATGCTCAACACTTTATCGCCGCCACGCATCACTTCATCGACGGCTTCGGCGACGACCCGCGCGACGCTCCACTGTGCCGCCGCCGCGCCGCCGATCACGAATAGTGTTCCCAGTAACAACGAGGCGAAAGTGCCGCACGGCGACGACGCTTCGGCGTTTGAAAACTTGAGCGCGCGCCGTCCGTTGCGCAGATACACAAAGGCTGAAAAGAACGGCGAGAACCCGAACGCGCCGATCAAGAACATCAAGCCAATAATGCTGAACGGCAGCAGCACGATGCCGATGACAACCGAGAAGAGCGCGCCCGCCAGCATCATCGCGCCGAGCGCGCTGCCCCATTTGCCACACCGCCGCCCGACCGTCAGCCACAACGCGAGCATCACAACCTCAGAACCGATCACAAGGTAGGCGAACAACTGAAACGGTTCCAGCAGTCCGCCATCACTGCGATCAAAGTTATTGAAGACGAACGGGTCGATTCCCACGCACAGCAACGGCAGCCCGATGCCGAACGCGAAATCGAACACGCGTTGCGCACGCGTCGGATGCTGATCGAATTGCCGTGACCAAAATTTGCGCCGCCGGTTGCTCACGTCTTCGGCTTGATGTGTGTCGGTGATGCTGAGTGCGTTCATCCAAGCTCCCCCGATTCTTTCGAAATGTGAGTCTGACTGCATAGCTGAAACAGTCGCTGACTTCATCGAGCGGCACCACACGGCGCGACGCTTTACCTGTTCTCCGGCGTAGCGTTAGGCACGACGTTCAGTTTAATCTGCTGCTCCGCGAAGGCAGCGCGCGCCAAGCTAGACAGCATTGCTTCATTGTCGCGTACTGCTCGCTCGGCCTCGGCGCGCGCCATGTTCCACGTGCGCCAGTCGGCGACCTCTTCCTTCTTCCAACGCGACAGCAGCATGTGCGCCGCCACGCCGCGGTCGCCCGCGTTTAATTGCGGCAGCGCGC
>JALZJL010000030.1 GCA_030859785.1 Acidobacteriota bacterium | reverse complement strand
CCGGGGCAACACGTTCACCACGAGCCACGGCGGCGATGCGGCGGCCTTCGTCGCGGCTACCGGTGATGAGGCGCTCGAAGAAATCAATCGGCTGCACTTTGCCGTCAACTTTTAACTCGAATTGTTCGGGCTGCAAGCCGTCAACGAATCCGCCATCACGGTCAACGACCGTCACGTCCGCCTGCACCAGACTGGTCGCGACGCGCAACACTTCATCCGCATCACCAGTTGGTGTCAGCGGCGGCGCTGGCGGATTCTGCCCGAACGTCGGCAATGTGGCAGCGAGCGCGAGAAGGAGCAGCAGCGAGAGTGTTCTTTTCATACTCCACTCAGATCACAAGCGATGAGGAAGGTTGGTTGAATGTTAATGCGGGACTGACTAAAGACACGCGAAGTTCTCTGCATCTTTGCCTATTGCATCTGACCTTATCAGTTCTTCTGCGGAGTTTTGTTACGGCTTCTGTGATGGGCGCGTCTTCCCGCGACAACTCCCGCCAGCCCTGTGCCGAGCAGAACAATCGTGGCCGGTTCGGGGATCGGCTCGGGGCTGGCATTTCCAAAGCTGACCGGGCCGATGGCAAAGTCCGGGATGGTGTGCGTCACCGTGAGACTTGTTATGACATCTCCGCCGGTCGCGCGAACGCCGAGGAACAGATTGCCGGTCGCGCCGGAAGTCCCGACGTTAAATGTGTTAAGAGCGGTCGCCCCGTTGAAGGCCGTGAATGTGAACTGAAATCCTGACGAGCCGGCGAAGTTGGGTCGCGCGAGAAATCCGAGTTCCGTGACACCCGTGGCGAAGGTGATGGTAATCGGAGCGCTGCCCTGACCGAAGGCATTTCCTGTGGAGAGAAAGCCCGGAAAGATATTGCTGATGACAAACTGGCCTGTCGGCTTGGCGAACGTGAGAGTGTTGTCTCCGGCGCTCAAGACGAGAGGATTAGGGAGGAAGATCGGGAGCGGGCCGCTTATCGGATAGTTGGCAACGGTGTTTCCCGGACTAAGCTGTGCCGGCGAGGTCAACTGGACAGCATCGGCATACGTCGTGGCGGCAGTGGCGAAGTTAAGGACAGCGAACGTCGCGAGGCCGAGAACAAGCTTTCGTATGTGGGGCATCTGTTTTACTCCTTCTCAAGAACAAAGATTAGTCACCCTTTCAACTGCATGTCGGCGCGTTTCAGCAAATCCTCTTGCCGCGAGCCGATTGCCGACAAAATCGCATTTCGCGTTTCGGTCTGACCGAGCGTTTGTTGCAGTTCGGTTTGTTCGTCGCGCAAACGCCCCAACGCCGGACGGACACTCTGCCACTCTTCTTGCTCCAACTCGTAAAGCAGTTGTTCCAGCGTGCGTTTTTCCTCATCGGTCAACGCGCTTTCCCACTCGCGTCGCCGCAGTTCATTGAGTTGTTGTTGCTTCGCCTCGTTCCACATAAATCTCTCCACTTGCTTTATCAATTCACTTACTTTTCAAACCCGACGCGGCGCGGCAAATCCTGAAAGCGCAGGTCGAAAGCGCGACGGGTCAAGAAGCGGGTCAACTTTGAGCGAGACACGATTATCTCCGCGTCCTTCCTTAAGCCTTGTTCGACAAACTCCAAACGCAGGTCTAACTTGATTCAGGTGGATGAAGCCCGCTCGCCGTCCAAAATCTGCGGGCCGTCTGAGCAATCTGATTATTCATGCGGAGCGCGGCGACAGTGGCTCGCCCGCGCGTCGTCAGTCCGATGACTTGCGTGCTGTCCTCACTCCACGCGAAGTGCTTGTGCCAGCGGTCACGTCGCGGATTGAAGAGTTTGACGAGGCGTTTCGTAACCGGATCACGCGCCTGCCACCACTCGCCCTTGAATTCGTTGCACAAAGGACAACTCAAACAGAGGTTCACAAACTCAGTCGCGCCGCCCGCCGCACGGGGAATGATGTGGTCGAGATGAAAGGTCGCCAACGTCATGTCCTGTGGAGTCTGGCAATACTCGCACCGCGCCCCGACGGCGTGAGCAACTTGCGCGCGGAGTTTTCGTGAAGCGCGCGGCATGGGGCAGCATTAGCGGTCGGCGGCTTGTTGTGTCAAACGCAGGATGTATTTGGCACGCGCTTTTTCCACTAGCCCCGCGCCATATTCGATCATCAATTCGTCAAGCCGTCGGCGTTCTGCCGGACGCAACTTGCCTTCAGCATTTTTTTCCAACAAGGTGTCGAGCGTCTGCTGTTGGTGCGGAGAGAATTTTCTTTTCAGAGCATCTTGCGCGGCGACCAATAATTCCAGCGCGGCTTGTGGCTGCGCCGGATGCTCGAAGACGGCGACCAGAAAAGATCGCCGTTCCTGTGCGTTCAACTGTGTGTAAGCCGCCGCCAGTTGGTCGGCAGTCAACTTAATCTCAACGACTGACATAATCCTGAACTTCCTTTACTTCCGGCTGTCCCGCTCATCATAGTTTGCATCGGGTTTGCCGGGCAATGTGGCATCACGTCCGACTCTTCGCCTTCCGCCAAATGAACCGGCTCAAGCGGACGAAAAGCGCGTCATCGCTGTGACCCTTCATTTGCTCAAGTCTTTTCAACCAAATATCCTCAAACATTTTGTCTTCGACTTGACGGGCAATCTCAAGGGCCTGCTCAACCAATCGGATGCCTTCCTCTTTCTCGCCCAACTTAAACTTGGTGAGGCCTTTACTGCCCAACACGATGCCTTCGCTCACTCTGTTGCCGACCTCGCGGTGAATCTGCAAAGCCTGCTCGTAATACTCAAGCGCCTTCCGCTTCTCGCCCAAGTCTGAGTACGCATTTGCCAGACTCCCACTATTGTAAGCCTTTGACCACTCATCCATCGGCTTGCCGGCCAACTCTTTTCTTTCTTCAACCACGCGGCGCGCGTAACCGGCAAGGGTAAGAAACCTTCCGGCTTCACCAACAAGCACCTTTGCGGCACGGTCATAGAGCTCGGATTGGCGGCAGTGGTACATCTCCTCAAACTGCGGCGCGAAGTCTTCAATCGCCTTCCATTGTTCTTTCGGCAAGCGAGTTTGCGCGTAATAATCCGCCGCTTTCTCGTGCAAAGCGTTGCGTGTGAATAAGTCCGGGGCAACGTCTCCATCCGCTTGATGCGCTGCTGTTGATTCGGGAATCTGCCCGTAAACGTACTCCCGCACGCCGCGTGTCAAGTCGTATAGCCCGGCGTCGCGGTCAATGTCGAACAGCGTGTTGTGTTCCAACCGCAAGCGCCATTCGTACCAATCCTGCGACGGCAGCGCAAATTGCAACGCCGCCAACGGCACCGGCTCACGGAAAACCGAAAGCACGCTTGCCATCAATCTTTCTTCCGGCGATTGCCGTTTGAATTGTTCGGCAATCAAACTCCGCAAACCTTTCTGCAAATCATATTCGTGAAAGCCCGCGAGCAGATGTTTGTTCTCAGGGTTCATCAACTCCACGAGTCGCATCCGCTTCTCTTGCGTCAGGTAATGAACGACAGAGATCAACGCCGCCGGAATCCGGTGAACGTACTCGACGAATTCACGCAAGGTGCTTTCGTCTTCTCTGTCCAACGCGGCTTTCCTGCCTGCCGTCCGCAAATACTCGATGGCTTTCTCCGACGGTAAGCCTAAGCCAAGAGTGAGCGACATTTTTAAGTCACCTCAAAGCAGGTTTATTGGTAAACCTACTCATTGACCTTCAGCACGGCGAGGAAAGCCTCCTGTGGAATCTTGACGCGCCCAACTCTGTTGCGCTTGTTCGCTATTTCGTGACGAGGTCGCGCTTCAATTCGCCGAAAGCGGCTTCTTCCATGTCAATCCGCTCTTCGATGATTTGCTTTACCCAGTCCTCAACTTTCGCCGCACGATGCAGACGCGCAAAGAATGCGGCGCGCGCGATAAGATCAGAAGGAAGCGGTAGTGCGATAGGGGTTGCCCTTTTGACACGCACAGGCTGCTCCCAAGCCGCGTCCGTATCGGCCTGCGCCGTCACCGCGTCGTCAATCTCTTCTTCGGTAATTCTACTTTTGTCGTTCATGAATCCCATCCGGTAATAATTCACACGACGTTGCCAGGCTTTAGCTGAAAGATGATTTTCAATTGCCGTCCGCCGACGGTGCGACCGATGAGTTGATAGCGGTCACGAAAAGATTTATTGGGCCGCACATCATAGTCGGAAAAGAAACACTCAACTGCCTCCTCAAAGGTGACACGGTGCGCGGCAAGCTTGTCGTTTTGAAAATCATACTCGAAATTTGCTGGAATGAAGCGGTGCCAATCAACCATCACTCATTAACTTTCAGCACCGCCAGGAACGCTTCCTGCGGAATCTCGACGCGCCCGACTTTCTTCATCCGCTTCTTGCCCTCTTTTTGCTTCTCCAACAGTTTGCGCTTGCGCGTGATGTCGCCGCCGTAGCACTTGGCGATGACGTTCTTGCCGAGCGCTTTGACGGTTTCGCGTGCGACCACTTTGTTGCCGATGGCGGCCTGAATCGGTACTTCGAAAAGCTGGCGCGGGATTAACTCTTTCATCTTCTCGGTGAGCAACCGCCCTTTGGTCTGCGACGTGCTGCGATGAAGGATCAGCGACAGCGCGTCGACCGGTTCGCCGGCCACCAGTACGTCGAGCTTGACGAGGTCCGATTCCCAGAAGCCGGCGAGCGTGTAGTCGAGCGAAGCGTAGCCGCGCGAGACGGACTTCAGGCGGTCATAGAAGTCGAGCACGATTTCATTCAATGGCAGTTCATACGTCAGCATCACGCGGTTGGCGCTGATGTACTCGAACTTCTTCTGCACGCCGCGCTTCTCTTCGAGCAGTGGAAGGATGCCGCCGAGGTAGTCATCAGACGTGAGAATCGTCGCCAGGATGACCGGCTCTTCGATCTTCGCGATGCGCGCCGGGTCGGGCATCTTCGCGGGCGAGTCGATCTCCAACACCTCGCCGTCGGTCGCCGTCACGACGTAGCGCACGCCCGGCGCAGTCGTAATCAATTCAAGGTTGAACTCACGCTCCAGTCGCTCCTGCACGATCTCCATGTGGAGCAGGCCGAGGAAGCCGCAGCGGAACCCGAAGCCGAGCGCGGTCGACGACTCCGGCTCATAAAAGAATGACGCATCGTTTAAGCGCAGCTTGTCGAGTGCGTCGCGCAACTCTTCATACTGATTCGTGTCAATCGGGTACAGCCCGGCGAAGACCATCGGCTTGATCTCCTGAAAGCCGGGGAACGGCTCGGTCGTCGGTCGCGCCGCCTCGGTCACGGTGTCGCCAATTTGAACATCCGCCACCTGCTTGATCGAGGCCGTGAGGAATCCGACCTCGCCAACGCCGAGACTCGCAATCGGCGTCGGGAGCGGGCGGTTGACGCCGATGGTCTCCACTTGATAATCGCGTCCGGTGTTGAAGAATCGAATCTTCATGCCCGGCTTGATCGTGCCGTCAATGACGCGAAACAACACGATCACGCCGCGGTAAGAGTCGTACCATGAATCGAAGATGAGTGCTTTCAGCGGCGCGTTCGGGTCGCCGTTCGGCGCTGGGATGTCCCGCACAATCGCTTCGAGAATGTCGGGCACGCCGACACCGGTCTTGGCGCTGGCGAGCACCGCGTTGTGTGTGTCGAGACCAATCAACTGCTCGATCTGTTCGAGCGCCTTGTCGGGTTCGGCGCCCGGTAAATCTATTTTGTTGATGACCGGAATCAGTTCCAGATTGTTCTCAATCGCGAGGTAAGTGTTGGCGAGCGTTTGCGCTTCGACGCCCTGCGACGCATCGACCACCAGTAGCGCGCCCTCGCACGCCGACAGCGAACGCGAGACTTCATAAGAAAAGTCGACGTGGCCCGGTGTGTCGATCAGATTCAGCACATATTCCCGGCCATCCTGCGCACGATAATCGAGTCTGACGGCGTGCGACTTGATGGTGATGCCGCGCTCGCGCTCAAGGTCCATGTTATCCAAGACCTGCGCTTCCATGTCGCGCCCGGCGACCGCGCCCGTCAGTTCGAGCAAGCGGTCGGCGAGCGTCGACTTGCCGTGGTCGATGTGCGCGATGATTGAGAAATTTCTGATGTGTTGGGGATTCATGATTGGCTTTCAGCGGTTAGCGGTCAGCTTTCAGCGAAGACCATAAGCTGATGTCTGATCGCTGATGGCTGATAGCTAAAATAACAAAACGGGCGCGAAACCGCACGCACCCGTCTCTTTATCTGCTTTGATTCAGTTCGGTATTAAGCCGGGGCAGCGGAGTCGCGGGCGAGCATCGCGGCACCAACCGGGACGGCGTCGCCGCCGAGCGTCGCGACGACGATCTTAGTCGACTCGAAGGAAGGCTGGAAAGAGCGGCGTCCGGCCTCACGGATGATCGGGTCGAGGATCAGGTCGCCCGCCTCCATCACGACGCCGCCCATCACGATGCGCTCGATGTTGAGCAGGTTGATGACCGCGGCGACGGCTGTCCCGATGAAGCGCCCGGTGCGCTCGATCATCAGCAGCGCGAAGTCGTCGCCGTTGCGAGCCTCGCGCGCGATGTCGGCGGCGGTGAAGTCGCGGTTCATCGAGAGGCGCGACAGCGAAGACGTGCCGTCGCGGAACAGGCGGTCGTGCGTGCGACGAGCGATGTTCGGCGCGGAGGCATATGTTTCGAGGCAGCCGGTGTTGCCGCAACTGCACTCGTTACCTTCGGGGTCAATGGTGATGTGGCCGAACTCGCCGGCAAAGCCGGCGGTGCCGAGCCACAGTCGTCCGTCAAGAATCAGCGCGCCGCCGATGCCCGACCCAATGGTGATGTAGAACATGCTGCGGCTGCCGCGCCCCGCGCCGACGCTATATTCGCCGTAGGCCGCAGCGTTCGCGTCGTTCTCCAACTCGACCCGCAGGCCGGTCGCCCGCCCCAGTTCGGCGTGGAAGTCACTCCGCACGACTGAAGGTAAATCGGCGGAGACAATCACGCGGTCAGTCTCACGGTTGATGAGGCCGGGAATGCCAACGCCGACCGCCGCGACGCGCGGCGAAACGTCGCGCAACTCGGCAACGACACGCGCCACCTGGACGGCCACATTGTCGCGTTCGAGCGCGGCCTCGCGGCGTTCGGTCACGCGGCCGTCGTGCGCGACGAGCGCGGCGCGCAGCGTCGCGCCGGAAACGTCGACGCCGATGTAATCTGCTGCTGGTTGTGTTGGGCTACTCATGTGGAGGCTCCTGACGGAGTTGCAAAAACGGACTATCGTGGATGGGCGGTTATGAACGATGAAAATGCTAACAAAGGGGGCGTAGCCTGTCAAACACAGCACTCTCCGTGTAGAATGACGGCCCGGAAGGGACTCGATAAGGGATGAGGGATTCGTAAGGGATGAAGGATGCGGGATGAATTAAAAACCAGAAGACAGCATGTAGCACACCGCACACAGCAGAAAAGAAGCCACCTCTGATCTTCGACGTTCCGTGTTCTGTATTCTGTGTTCTGTATTCCTGACTTCATCCCTCATCCCTTAAGCATCCCTTCATTCTTTTATGAACATTCGTTCCATTCTGCTGCCGACGGACTTCAGTGAGTGCGCGAGCCACGCCCTGCCCGCGGCGGCGTCGCTGGCGCGGATGTATGGGGCGCGCCTGATCTGCCTGCATGTCGTCGAGCCGATAGTTCCGACAGTCGGCTGGACACCGGTCGCTGAGCCGCTGCCGGTCGCTGACATCAGCGAGCAGTTAGAGAGTTCCGCGACGCGCGAGTTGCCGAAGATCGCGCAGTGTGCCGAGTGCGACGGGCTTCAAGTCGAGGACGTCATCGCGCACGGCGACGCGGCATCCGAGATTGTGCGCGTCTCAAAGGAGCGCGCCGTCGATATGATCGTGATTTCGTCGCACGGGCGCACCGGCTTTGGCCGAATGCTTTTCGGCTCGACCGCCGAATCCGTTGTGCGTTACGCCCCGTGTCCCGTACTCGTCGTCAAACCACCTTATGAAGGCGACAGGTGACGGGGGACAGGTCACGAGATAAAACTGGTTCTTTCCTGTCACCTGTCCCCCGTCACCTGTCACTTTGTTTAATATGGACGGCCATTTTTTCTACGAGTTGGTTGAGAAGTACGGACTCTTCGCCGTCTTCTTTCTGGCGATTATCGAAGGGGACATCACGCTGCTGCTGGCGGGGGTGCTCGCGCATAGCGCGTTCTTCGGCGAGTACAGTTTCTTCAAGGTGCTGTGCGCAGGCACACTCGGCGGCGTGATGAGTGACAACTTTGCGTACGCCATCGGGCGCGGCACCCGCACCAGCGTGTGCGATTACTACTTTTACCGCGCGGCGCGCCCGCGCATCGAACGACTGACGGACAAGTTCGGGGCGCTGTCGATCTTCCTTTCGAAATTCGTTTATGGATTGCGCTGGGGGTCATGCGCGTTCTACGGCGTCGCGCGGATGCCGTACGTCAAGTTCCTACCGCTGACGTTCGCGAGCTGCTTTGTGTGGGTGTTGCTGTTAAGCGGCGCGGGCTACTTTTTCAGCGGCGCGATTACCAGACTGATCGGCGACTTTCATCAACTCGGTATCTACCTGCTCATCATCGTCGTGGTCGGCATCGCCGGCTTCTACCTCGCCGAACGCTTCTGGTTGTCGAAGAAAGTCGAAGAGGCGAACCCTCAAACAATTCAGAAGTTCGAACAGGCCGCCGAAGATAAACTGCACGAAATCGGCCACGAGATTCAGGAGCACATGCACCTGCCACCACTCAAACGGCGCAAGCATCGCTCGAAACGAAAGCCCGTCGACAAGAAAAGAGACTGAAAAAAGTACAGAGTGATGAGTACTGAGTGAAAGCTGAAGAAAGTGATGAGTGATGAGTACTGAGTGAAAGCCAAACTCAGTACTCATCACTCTGTACTCATCACTCGGCATTAGTTGATTATGATTATCGAAACGACTGCACCGACCCGCGTCGATCTGGCGGGGGGCACGATTGACATCTGGCCGCTCTATCTTTTCCACCCCGGCGCATCGACCGTCAACTTCGCCATCTCTCTGATGGCGCGCTGCCGCATCGAGACGCGCGACGATGATCACATCATTCTCGAATCACGCGACCGTCAACTGACGTTTGAGACAAGCGTCGGCGAGGTCGAGAATCTGGTTCGCGAAGAGCGCCTGGAGCTAGTCTCGAAGCTCGTCCACTTCTTCAAACCAGAAACCGGTTTCCACCTCATCGCCGAAAGCACTGCCCCGGCGGGCGCCGGCCTCGGCGGTTCGTCCGCGCTGACAATTGCGTGCATCGGCGCGCTCAATAAACTGGTCGGTGACCGTTACGACCCGCGGCGCTTCATCGTCATCGCGGCCAACGTCGAGACGACGGTGATTCGCGTACCCGCCGGTTTTCAGGATTACTACGCGGCGTTTTACGGCGGGTTGAGCGCGATTCACTTCAATGCGAATGGCATCCGGCACGAGGCTTTAGAGGTGGACGCCGCGGCTCTCGAAGAACGCATCGTGATCTGCTACACCGGCGAGCCGCGGCTCTCAGGCATCAACAACTGGGAGATGACGAAGACGCACATCGACGGCGACAAAACGATCTTCGATCTGTTCGAGAATATCCGCGACTCGGCGCGGAACATGCGCGCAGCGTTGATCGAAGGCGACTGGCGAGGCATCAGCGACGTGATGCGAAGCGCATATCCGAACCGCAAGCGGCTCGCGCCGAACATCACCACGCCGCACATGGAGATGCTGGTCGAGAAAGCTATTGGCGCGGGCGCGGAAGCGGCAAAGGTGTGCGGCGCCGGAGGCGGCGGCTGCATCGCGTTCCTGTGCGCAGAAGGCGCGAAGGAGTCGGTCACGCGCGCGCTCACAACGGAAGAAGGCGCGCAAGTCCTGCCGTGGAAGTTCGCGCGCGAGGGCCTCACTGTGCGCACGAGTTAACCGCACACGCGCTTGTTAAGCGGCAAGCGGCGATGCCCGCTTTGTCGACACAGTTGGTTCGTGCAATCTGATGTCACTTGCCGGCGCGCGCCTTGGCTTCGTTGACGACACGTTGGAGACGCGCGATCTTTTCTTCTTTTGTTTCGCCGGGAGGCGGGGCAAGATGCGGCGGTGGCGGTGGGATGCCTTTGCCGGATGTGGCGCTCTTCGGCGCAGCACTCTTCGGCGCGGCGTTCTTCGGTGCGCCGGGCGTTAGTTCGGTCGATGCTTCGGGTGCGAGGTCGGCGATTGTTTCCGCGCCGGCGGCGGGGGACGCGGTGGCCGCCGCCGGACTCAAGGGGACGGCTGAAGCTTGCCCGGTCGCAGCCTGCGCTTCGGCGGCGGGACGATGGGCGTCGGCGGATGGTGACGAGTTCAAACCGGATGCCGAGGCGGCGGTCGGCGTCGTCCGTACCGGAGTCTCCGCCGTGGGCGTCAAAGTTCCCTCTGTCGCAGTCGCTGTTGATTCACCTTCGCCTTCAGCCGCCGCAACTTCCTTACGCCGTTTCGCTTCGGCGACGACGCCCTTTAGACGTGCGATCTTCTGTTCGTGCGTTTCGCCTTCGACTGGCCCCGCCGCGCCGGGAATCGGAACGGCAATCGCTTTGCGTGCGTTCGCTTCGGCGATGCGCCGCGCGCGTTTCTGTTCGACAGTTTCATCGTCCGGTTCGGCGCTCTTCGGTGGTGGCGCGGACGCAGAAGTCTTAACCGCCGGAGTCGCGCCGGGTGCGGGCTTGGCCGGGGCCGGGGGCTTCGCGGGGGCGTGCGCTGCCGGTACATCGGTGGGAACCCATGCTCCCGTCTCTGATTTTCTGAAAGCGGGGAGCGTGCCGCCCGCTGCCTGCAATAGTGCGGTTAATTCTTTCTGGACGAATCGTTGCTGACGCGGGTCGCGGACATGGCCGAGCGGCGGCCCCATGTACAGCGCGCCGCAGGTCTGGCACTTGAACAGCACATCGTCGCCGCGCAAATGCACCTCGGCTTCCTCGCCGCCCGTGCGCAACTGCTTCAAGTGGCCGTTGCACAGCTTACCTTTTTCATTCTTTTCGTTGCACACCGTCTGGGCGTTGACGATCTGCTTCGGCACGCCGGATTGCGATGTCTGTTGCTCGGTCGGCGCGATCTTCGCGGTTAAAGGCGCGGCGGCTAAAGACACATTCGCGCCCGATGCATCAGTTGACATGTTCCCCCTTGCCGTGTAGTCGGCTGATTGAAAGGAAAGAGATAAGTATCAAGGCAAAAGTAAAAGCCAGTCGGAACAGATGTCGGATGCTGGATGCTAGTCAAGATACGCAAGTGTTGACTCCAACATCTGACATCCGGCATCCGACATCTATTTCATTCAACTCTAATCCTGGATAACTTTTGCGAAAGATACTTAAGACGCTTCCACCCCATGATCGTTCTCAATGCACGCCCGCATCTTACGGAGAACCCAACGCAGGCGTCAACAAGATAAGGGACTCATAAGGGATGAAGGATGAAGGATGAAGAGACCAAGAATACAGAACACGGAGCGTTGAAGATCAGGGGCGGCATATTTTCTGCTGTATGCGATGTTCTGTGTTCTGTGTTCTGGTTTTCAACTCATCCCTCATCCCTCCGCCCTCATCCCTTATGAGTCCCTCATCCTTCTGCCCCCTGTAGTATCCTACGCGGCGCATGTTGAAAACTGTGTTGGGTGTGTTGTGGAGGGGTGCGCCGAAGCGTGTGCGTCGATGGGGGGTGTGGGCGTTCGAGCCGCGTTTCGCGGTCACCGCCGGGGCGGTTGTGCTCGACGAGCGCGGGCGTGTGCTGCTGCTTAATCACGTCTTTCGACGGGGCAGCGGGTGGGGTGTTCCGGGCGGCTTTCTGATGAAGGGCGAGCAGCCCGAAGACGCCATCCGGCGCGAGTTGTACGAAGAGACGGAACTGGAACTAGAGCGCATCAACCTGGCCTTCGTGCGCACACTGAAGCGCCCGCGTCAGGTGGAAATTATCTACCTCTGCCGGGCGCGTGAGTCCGCCGCAGCGGTCGCCCGGAGTGTCGAGATTCAGAGCCTCGGATGGTTTGCCCTTGATGACTTGCCGCCGGGGTTGGGGAACGATCAGCGGCGATTGATTGAACGCGCTCTGGCGGGTGGCGCGACTCCATCCGACCAATGATATGCTGTGACCAAAAATAGAGGTCAGATGATAATAGTAGAGCCGTCTGACCTCTGATTCAGGAGACCGAAACATCATGATGCCGAAACTCATTCCGTCGCAGGACGAAGTGATGCACACACTGAAACGCACGGGCGCTTTCCGCGAGGGACACTTCGTGTACCCGTCGGGCAGACACACCCCGCACTACTTCCAAATGCCGCTCGCCTTCCGCTATTACGACACGGCCCGCGTCCTTGCTGTCGCCCTCAGCCGAAAGTTCCGAGTCGAGAAAGTTGTTTCCAGCGCGTTGCCTAAAATCGCGGTCATCAGCCCCAGCCCCGGCGGCATCCCCATCGCTTTCGGCGTGCGCGATGCTTTGAGCGCCGAGCAGATTTACTGGGCCGAACGCGAGGAAGGTAAGCGCCGGTTTCGCCAGTACGTCAACCAGGGCGGAGTGAATCCGGTCATCATCGTCGACGACATCACGCGCACCGGCGAGGCGTTACTGGAAACCGTCGACCTCGTCCGCGAACTCGGTGCGCCGATCATCGGCTGCGGCGTGATCGTGCGGTTCACTTCGGCGCCGGAGAAGCTAGACGACGACGTGCCGATTCTGTCGCTCGCCGAGTACAACGCAAAATGGTATGACGATGGCGAGGCCTGCGTGGAGTGCCGAGACGGCGCGCAGGCCGAGCACGTCAGGTTTTGACAACGAAACTGTTTGTCCGTGCGTGTAACTTTTTTAGGAACGAGTGCCGGCGTGCCGACGCGCGAGCGTAACGTCGCAGGCGTCGCGCTCCAGTTGCCGCAACGCGGCGAGTGGTGGCTGTTCGACTGCGGCGAAGGCACTCAGCACCAGATTCTGAGAAGCGGCCTCAGCCTCGGCCAACTGACGCGCGTCTTCATCACACACATGCACGGCGACCATCTGTTTGGCCTGCCCGGTTTGCTCGCGACTGGCCGACTGGCCGGCAACGACCGCCGCGCCGACGTCTACGGGCCGCCCGGACTGGCAGACTATATACGCGCCTGCTGGCAATCGACCGAAGCCGGCACCCCCCTTCCCGTCGAAATTCACACACTCGTTCCCGGCGAAATCTACCGCGACGATGAATTCGCGGTCAGTTGCCTACCGGTCAAACATCGCGTGCCCGCCTTCGGATTCCGCGTCACCGAACAGGAGCGGCCCGGACGTTTCCGCGTCGAAGAGGCCACTGCGCTCGGCGTTCCGTTCGGCCCGCTCTTCGGCAAACTCAAGCGGAGCGAGACGATCACGCTTGATGATGGCCGGCGCGTTGACGGTGCCGCGTTGTGCGACCCGCCGGAACAGGGCCGTTCCATCGTCTACAGCGGAGACACGATCTTTTGCGAAGAGATGGTGCGGTTGGCGCATGACGCGGATGTGTTGATTCATGAATCGACGTTCGTCGGCGCGGACGAAGAGTTGGCGCGCCGGAGTCGTCATTCGACGGCGGCGATGGCGGCTCAGGTCGCGGCGCAAGCCGGCGCGCGGATGTTGGTGCTGACGCACATCAGCCCACGCTATGCGCCCGGCAAAGCGTCTGCCCCAACAGACCTGCTCGGCGAAGCGCGGGCGATCTTTCCTCGCACCGAATTGGCACACGACTTCCTGAGCTTTGAAGTCGCGCGACGGGTGAACCCGAAACACGGATGACCCGCCACGCCGTGACAAATGAACGGCGCCGCCCGCCATCTGTCGCGAAATTACTTTTCTAACTTTAAATCCTCCGGCACGAAGTCGACTACGATCACTTCGCCGTCGAACTTCGACTTCGCTACCGCGCGATAGATGACGACGACGGGCTTCGGCGCAAATCGCACGTCACAACCAATCTCCTGTCCCGCGTCCGCCACGTAGGAAGTAAATTTAATGTTCTCGAAAGTCGCGTTGTGCAGCTTCAGCAACCGTTCGCCGACTTTGACGTGCAGCACCGCCCCCGCGCCGGCGCACTCGATGCGGGTCAGCGTGCCGCGCACCTGCTCGCCATCGACGCGCCGCCTGAGCGTCGGTTTGAAAGGCGTCGGAGGTTGTGCCGCGTCTTCAAATTTCGTGTCCTTTCGTGTTGCATCCTCCACGATGCTCGACGCAGCGGCGTCGGATTTGTAGCGCGCGGCCTGTTCCTCCATTGAGGTGAGGTTGTCGTAGAGCGACTGCGAACGGTCGCGCAGTTGCGCATCAGGACTGTTGCGCACGATTGATTGAAGGACGTTGCGTGCCGACTTGAAATCCTGCTTGCGCATGTAGACCTGCGCGAGCGAGAAGGCGAAATCCTGGCGGCTCGGCGCTAGTGCGAGCGCTCGTCGAAGCAGCGGGATCGTTTCGTCCAACTGTTCACCCGTCACAAGGTTGACGAAGGCCAGCAGGCTGTATGATTCGGGGAAGTTCGGCGCAAGCTCGATGGCCCGTTTCAACTCGATGCGCATCTTTTGCGCCGCCTCCGTCGTGTACTCCGTTATCAACTGCCCCTCGCCCATCCCCTCGCGGCTGAGCGCGTAAGCGTAATAGAAGTGCGCCATGTGATTCCGCGTGTCGGCGGCAACAGCGCGTTCAAGATGCTGCCTCGCTTCGGCGAACTTTTTCTGCCGCGCATGCAACATGCCGAGCGAGGCGTGCGCCATGCCGAGATTTTCGTCGAGCGCGATGGCCTGCCGGAGCCGTGCTTCGGCATCGTCGAGGCGGTTAATGTGCAGCAGCAAATCGCCGAGGTAGGCGTTCGCCTCGGCCTCCGTAATCTCCGCGCTCTGCATCTCCGCATCAAACTCAAGCTTCTGATTGAACTTGACGGATAGAACCGGGTACGAACTCCGCTGAACGTAACTCTGTAACTCCTTCCCCATCGTTTTCAAGTCGGTCTGGAAAGCCTTTTGAAAGCTCTCCTCAATAGCCATCCCGCTCCCCAACAGATCAACGAAGTGTCCGAGTTGCTTCTGGCGCGCGCCTTTGTTGCCGAGGAGCAGGTAATGCACCAGCGCCCATGACTCGGCGTAAAAGATTCCGCGCTTGTCGCGTTCGTTATAAGCCGGGGATTCGTGGTCAATCGCGAAGAGCGTCTCCAACGGGATGAACTTCTCGCGCAACTGAAATACGTGGTTGGAGATCACTTTGCCGAGCAACACCTGTTTATCCCCGTCTTCGATGTCGAATGTGCTGTAGTACTCAGCGAGGCCTTCGTTGAACCAGACCGGCGCGCGGGTGACGGTGTTGCCGACGAGTAGATGTGTGTACTCGTGGAAGATGATGGCGTAAGGATTCTCGGCGCGCGACTCGGGCGTCAGCGTGATGTAGTTAACATCGGGGCCTGATTGAAAGTAGCCGGCAACCTCCATCGGCTTCCCACCGTAGAGCGGCTTGAACGGTTTGTAGGCGCCGTCGCTTTTAAAGACGATGACGGTCGTCGGCACCGGCGAGTCGAACCGCGATTTGGTGAGCAGCTTGGTCAGGACGTCGCGGAACTGTTCAAGTCGGACAGCCACCTTGCGGATGTCGCGCTCGGCGGCGTTCCCGACGAGCAAAAAGTTTTTCGAGCGAACGCGCGTCCAGGTCTCTTTCGCCGACGAGACGGGAACAAATGCGAAGAGCGAGAGCATCAGGACCGCCGCAAAGATTGAGGCGCAGCGTTTCATAAGTTTAAGTCTCCCTGGTGAGTGATTGAGAGGTAACCGATACCTGAAGCGTGAGACTTGGAATCGGTCGGTTCAGTCTTTTAGTTAAGCCGGATTTTGCTGGTTCCTTGACGTCAGATGAGCAAAGAGGCAGCGGCTCTTTAGCATAGAGTAAAACTTGAAAGCGTCAACTTAATTTTGAAGGCAGGAGCCGACCATTGGTTGACCATCGAATCACTTGCGCCCGCCGGCCCGTCGTTCCATCTGCCGCTTGATAATGCCCCAGTGCATGACGGGCAACAGACTTTGGAAGAGTTCAATTAGGTGCGCGTCGGCGCCGATAATGACGCGCGCTCTGCCGCGTAGCATCCCGTCGACGATGCGCTCGCCGCGATCCGCGTGCGGATGCCGCCCGGATGAACCGTGGTCACAGAGATGTTCGTGCCTTCCAACTCGTGACGCAGCGACTCTGTGAAGCTGCGCACCGCGAACTTGCTCGCGGCGTATGCCGAATGCCCCGCCGGCGCGAACAAGCCGAAGACGCTCGACAGATTGACGATATGAGCGCGCGGCAGTCGCCGCAGAATCGGCAGAAAAAATTTGCAGCCGTAGACCACGCCCCAGAAGTTGATGCCCATCAGCCACTCGATGTCGGCAATGGAAATCTCCTCGACGTTGCCGAGCAACGCGACCCCGGCGTTGTTGATTAAGTGCGTCGCCCGCCCGTGTTGCTCGACCACCTCGCGCGCGAACTTTCCATGCGATGTGCGTCCGAAACATCAACCATGTGCGTCGTCACTCGGATGCCTGCCTCCGAAGCACCTGCCGCTGTCTGATGCAAGCCGCGCTCATCAACATCGGCGAGCGCTAATGTCGCACCCGCTCGCGCCAGATGAAAGGCAAGCGCGCGCCCGATGCCGGAGGCGGCACCGGTGATGACCACGACGCTGTTTTCAGGAAGACGCATAAACGGAAAAGTCTGGAGTCTGAAGTCAGGAGTCGGAATAAGAAAAGTGGTCGACGGTGATTCGAATGTGCCTTGAAACTTTCGTCTTCCGATTTTTGTTCGTTATGCGCCGGAGCGAACGTTGCTGGTCGGTCCGGGTGATGAAGTAAAATGGCGCAGACGGCGTTCCCTGCGCAGTAGCAGTGGCAGCAGATACTTCGCCAACTTCATCTGCCGGAGCGTCTGGTGCGGGTTGAGCAAGTGCGTCTTCGGTAACGGCGAGCCGCTCTCTTTCATCACCAGACCGATGGGCAAATCCATTTGATCCTGAAGCTTGATGATCTGCGCCAGCATCTCGGCGGCGGGCGTCACAAGCGGGCCGAAGCCGTAGCGCGCCTGACTCGTGCCGAAGACGTAAATGTTTTTGTAGTCTGGCAGGCACATGCCGCTGTAGAGCAACGCGAGACCGCCTTTGACGGGCACCATCCCGTCGGGCAGAAACGGAAAGCTCAAGTGAAAGCCGGTCGCGCAGACCACCAGGTCGTACTCACCCATGCTTCCATCCGCGAAGCGTACTCGTCTCCCGTCGAACCTCGCCACATCGGGGCGCGGCGTGATCCGCCCGTGCTTGATGTAATGTAAAAGCTCGCCGTTCAAGGTCGGGTGTCGCTCAAAGATTTTGTGATCCGAGCACGAAGCGCTATCGTGTGCGATTTCTCCAATGTGAGAGCCGAGCCGATCTCCTGCCTGATAGCTTCAGCCGTTCGATCTCCCATCAACAAATTGTATCTCCTTCTGACATAAAGCATGACAGCCTCATCCAAAGCTCTGCTGCCTATGCTACAGCGGTATGAGGAAACGAAGTTGTAGGCGACGGCTTCAACGATGATGTCTGTGCCTTCGTCTCTAACTTCAACATACATGTTTGCATCAGCAGTCATAATCAGTAGGCGCACAACGAATCGTTGCGCTTACAACTTTGACTCGCGCTTCATTTCCGTCGCCGGCTTGTCGCCATCTTTTTCCAGACCGAGGCGTTGGCGGATAAACTTGTCAACATCCTTTTCGATCAACTCGCCGCTGACGACCCACGCCTTTTCCGTGAGCACCGTGCCCTCTTTGTTCAGCGTCGCCGGTTCGAGAAAGACGTTGAAGGGCGAACCCCAGTTGCGCTTGTCGCCGCAGGCCTGGCGATATGTGTAGTGCGTGGTCTTGTCACGCGCTTCGCCCGAATCCGACTCGACAACAATGGTGTAGGGCGCGTCCCCCTCTCCAAAGAATTTGCGTACTTCATCGCGCGTCGCGTACTCGCTGACGGCGATCACATCGAGGCCGTCCTGATGGTACTTCTCGTACAGCTTCGCCAGCACCGGGGCTTCGTAGCGCCAGTTCTTACACCACGGCGCGAAGTAGACGACCAGCACGAGCTTCTTGCCATCGGCCCACTGACGCAAATTGACGGGCATGTCGTCCTTCAGGCTTTTGAACGTCCAGTCTTTGTAGTCGACCTGCTTCTCTTGCAACGGCGCGAACTCGTGCCCGTCCTGCGCGCGAATGTCGGCGCGTGGGGCGAAGTTGAATGTCAAAACAAGTGTGACGAGGAGGGTGGCGATGCGGGGCTTCATAAAAATCTCCTACATGTGATGAAGAGCGACGTGAATCAAAGTGACGGTGATAGCTCGAAATGAACCGGCGCGCGTTTCGGGCGTGGAGAAAGCGTCATTCCTCGCCGGGCGGTTGAGCGGCGGCGGTCGCCGGCAGTTCGTCGAGCACGGGTTTGACGGCAGCCTCGAATCCGGCGCGGTCGCGCGCGCCAATAATCTTATGGCGGACGCGCCCTTCGCGGTCAATGATGTACGTGACCGGCAGCCCCGGCCCGTTCTGAAACTTTTCGGGAATATCGTCCGTGCCGAGCAGCACGGTGTAATCCTGCTTCACATCCTGTTGAAAGCTGCGCACATCCTCGACCGTATCATGCGATGTGATGCCGACAACGGTGAAACCCTTCGCTTCATAGTCGCGCTGCATCTCGTTGAACTCCGGTATCTCGTTGCGGCACGGCAGACACCACGTCGCCCAGAAGTTGAGCAGCACGACGCGCCCGCGCAGATCACTAAGGCGATACGCATTTCCGTCGAGCGTCTTCAACTCCGCGTCCGGCAGCGGCGGGTAAGCCGCTGCATTGGTAGTGACGGATTGCGCTGACGAGGCGGGCGCGGTCGGCTGATGCCGTTTGGCGAAAGAGTCAACGACCGCTTCCAGATTAAGGCCGCTCTTCGCGGCGAAGTTCGCAAGCCACGTCACGCTGTTGCTTGCGACCATGATGCCGATCACGATCAGCAGCACACCGGAGACGACTTCGACCTTGTGCAGGTGGCGGCGGAAGCCCGCGTAGAAATTGAGGAAGCGGTTGATGCCGAGGCCGGTCAACAGAAACGGCAAGGAGAGGCCGGCGGAGTAGAACGCTGATAGCACCAGCCCGCTTTTCCATCCGCCGCTTGTCGCCGCCAAGCCGATGATGCCACCGAGAATCGGGCCGATGCACGGCGTCCACCCGGCAGCGAAAGCCATCCCCAATGTGAACGAGCCGAGCGGGCCGCGCGGTTTATCGTCGGAAAACTTGCGCGTGTCGCGGTACAGCGCGGCGATCTTCAGCACGCCGATCAACTGAAGTCCGAACGCGATAATCACCAGCCCGCCGACAACGCGCAGACGCCAATCAGAAAGAATCGCCGCGCCCGCCCACCCAGCCGCCGCGCCAAGCGCCAGAAAGATCAGCGACAGTCCGGCGTTGAAGGCGAGCGAATTCATAATCACCGCTCGCTTCGCGCTCGATTGACGCGACGCGCCGTCGCCGCCCTTCAGGTGGTCGATGCTGACGCCTGAAATCAGCGAGATGTAGCCGGGGACGAGCGGCAGCACACACGGCGACAGAAAAGAAGCCAAGCCGCCGAGGAACGAGATCAAAGCTGTGTAAATGTTTGCGCCTTCCATATGATTTGAAGCTTACACCAACTCGAAACAAAATGCGCAGAAGAAGCGCGGCACGAAGTTGCAAGGAAGCGTGCTTTGATGCCTCCTCGACGGTTGAAAACATTGCAACGCTAAGGCCTGTCTGACTCAGTTGTTGACTGTTCGCTCGCGCCTCGACCGCGCCTTCTTCGCGCGCCACAACGAGAGATTGAGGTAGATGCCGGAGATAGCGGAAAGGCACGCCAGCGCCGCCATCAAAATCAACAGCGGCACCTGCCAACTCCCCGCGAAATAGTAGAAGTGCGCCTGTCGAAAGAAGCGCGTCTTCGCGCCTGGGGGCGGCGTCTTGATGACCGCGCCGGTCTCGGCATCGACCAGCAGCGAGTCCGCGCCCATCCCGCCGACGGCCTGATAGACGGGCCGTCCGTCGCGCATCAACAGCGTCAGCGCAGTCGTCGGCAGACGAGTTCCGGCAAACCGGTGCGCGCCATCCAATGCTTCGGTCGCCGACACGCGCACGCGCGCCGCGTCGATCACTTCGACTTTGCCGCCCTCAACCGCGCCCGGCCATGCATACAGCAATCCACTCGACGACCATAACAGCACTGGTACAGCGACCACGACCCCCAACCAAATGTGCGCGCGGTAGATTAAAGAGCGCATAACGATTAACTCAGAAGTGACAGGCAATTCATGACAGGTGACAGGACAACCAACACTCATGGGGCTTGCGCGATTCTTTCAGCACCAGCCGGCTTCCTCATGCGCCATCAAAAACATTGTGACAAAGTAGCAAGCTTGATTCTTCGTCTTGTCACCGTTTACCTGTCACCTATCACCGTTAAGTTTTTAGAGTTTCAAGGCGTGGTTCGTCTTTCGTTCAAGCCATGCGCGTCCAAACGAAAGTCGCTAAATTCGTAAGAACGTCCAATTCTGCCGGACATTTTTCACCTCAGCTATTCCTCATAACTTCCTAATCTTTCCAAAGGACTATTTACGGCTGCCAAGATAAAACCACCGCCACGGCCAACGCAATGTTTTGCGGCGATTGAATTCATGGCCGGCTGAGTGTTCCGTTCGTCCATCAGTTGAGGAGGAAAGATGACGAAAAGAGTGACCTTCCCGGCTTGTGTCTTTTCTTATCGCCAGCGAGAGACGGAAGGAACAGGGAAGGTTTGTTTTGTCGCTGGTGGAACAAGCCTTACGACGACCAACACGCATCAGCCCAATCCATAAAGATACGAGGAGAACAACATCATGCCAATCAACTTAATAGACATCCGCAACGCGGTTCAGGATTACCTCGATACGAAAGTCACTGTCACGGTCTCCGCATTCCGTGGCACGAAGGCTTCTGGCAGGGCGATAACAAACACCCGTGGTCGCGACGCACCTGCGAAGAGATTTTGAATGAGGTCGCCGATCCCACCGCCAGAAAGTACCTGAAAGTTGCCGTTCACAGCGACCTGGCAACAGAACCGCATCTGACCAGCGGGTTGAACGGGCTGAAAAACTTCGTGATGGACGTGCCCGGCTACGTTCGTCAACACTCGATTGAGGGCGGCATGGAGATGCTGCCCAAAGCGTTGCGAGAAAGGCTGACCGGAACGCACGTCAAACTCAACTCGCCCGTTGTGCGCGTGGAAAAGAATCATGATGAAAGTTACCGCGTTCACTGCCGCTGTGGCCGCAGAGAAATCGCACAGCAGGACTTCGACGCGGTCTTCATCTCCCTGCCGCACAACTGGCTGACTTTAATCGAATGGGGCGGCGAACGATTGCGCCGGGCGATGACCGAGCACATCGCTTACTACGACCGGCCCGCCCATTACCTGCGCATCACGATACTTTTCAAAAAGCCTTTCTGGCGCAGCCTTGTCACCGGCTCCTGGTTCATGCTCGATGCCTTCGGCGGTTGCTGCGTGTACGACGAAACCGCGCGGCACGAAGCGGGCGGATATGGTGTGCTGGGCTGGCTGGTGGCGGGAGCCGATGCTTTGTCACTCGTCAATCTTGATGATCGGATGCTCGTCAACCGCGCGATTGAATCGCTGCCTGATGAACTCTACGAAGAAGCGCGCGAATTTTTCATCGAAGGCAAAGTGCACCGCTGGGCGGCGGCGGTGAATGCGTTGCCGGGTGGATGCCCCGCGCGCGAGACCAAGTCGGCTCATCTGCCCGAAGCCAAGGAGCATCCGGGCATTTTCATCGTCGGCGATTATCTCTTCGATTCAACCCTCAACGGCGTCTTCGATTCTGCTAACTTTGCGACTGACCTGCTCCATTCCTCTCTGCATTCGTTGATGAGCGACACAGTTGCCGGTCGCCCTGTCCGCGAAGAACAGAGGGCGATAGGGTTTTCATACAGATGCCAGTAGTTGGTGAGAGCGCGGTACTGATAGAGGACGACATTGAGAGCGCGGGAGAGAAGTGCCCTCGCCATCTACTCGCTGAACTGAAGAAGTGTGCTTTCCGCGAATGCAGTCAACCCAATTCGCATTAATTCGCCTCCCTCAGTTCGAACACCAGTTCCCTCGGCTGTAGCAACCCGACCAACTTCACGCTCAAAAACCTGCTCGACGTGTTTCTGCCTCACTCGTCCAAAGGCTTCAGTGACCGTCTCAAGAAGAGCGAAATGAACATTGACGACTTTATGAGGCGCGCGGCGAAAATCCTCGGCTTTGAAAGTAAAGAAACGGCGCTCAAGAATTTGCTCGACCCAACCAAAACGAGCGAGCCGCGCGACGAGTTGTGCGGCCAATTGACACCGATAGAGAAGTCGGCGATTTCACGAAGGCCGTGAGAAAAACGAAGCACTCATGCGCAGGGTGTTCCGAATAACAAAGAAGCGAGGAATCTGTTTTCAGAAACAGATTCCTCGCTTTGCTATGCTTCGATTGAACTGATGAACCGCCGGGATTATTTCTCGTCGAGTAATTTCTTGATGACCGTATCCAGTTCCGCCTCGTTCGTGTCGCTGATGCCGACATTGATGTAGCGCAGCGTGCCGCGCCGGTCGATCATGACTGCGGTCGGAATGGAAGTGACGCCGTAGCTGAGCGCCGTGCGGTCGGAATCGGCGACCGCAAAGCCGTAGGTCGCGCCGAGCTTTTTCTTGAACTGCCGCAGCATCTCTAACTCTTCGGCGGGCGTCCCGCGTCCCTGCGCGCTGTCATAATAACGGGTCAGACCGATCACGGTCAGGCCGCGCTCTTTGTACTTTTTGTGCAGCCGGTCGAGTTGCGGAATTGTGACGCGGCACGGCCCGCACCACGTCGCCCAGAAGTCGAGCAGCACGACACGTCCACGCAAATCGGCGAGCTTCACCGGCGCTTGGTCAATCCACTCCACCATCGCGATTTCCGGCGGCGTGCGCCCACCCGTCGACGCCGAACTCCCGCCCGGCGTCGCGCGCGTCTCGTCGGCCTTCAAAATATCTTCAAGCGATTCGCCTTTGTAAGCCAGCATCCGCGTCGCGCGTGAGTAGAGCAGTGCCGATGGAAAGGCGAGTCCCATCGCGCGAAGTTCGTGGAGTGTGGCGATGGCGGCGGCGCGGTTATTGGCGAAAGAGTAGACCTCTGACAGAAACGAGCCGGTGTTGATCAGCATTGAGTCGCGCCGGGATGGTTCGGTGGCGTACTGTGTGGGCGCGATGGTCTTCGCCGCCGCGTATGCTTCGACGGCGTGCGGCAGGGCGCGGTCGTACTGCTTGCCGCGATAGAGGGTAATCGCCAGCGTGCTCTCCAGCCGATAGCGCTCCGAGAGTTTCTGCGGTTGGTTCCGCCC
>JALZJL010000020.1 GCA_030859785.1 Acidobacteriota bacterium | reverse complement strand
AGAGCATCTTAAGCTCAAGCAAGCGTTTGGGGATCTCTGACGGCCTTTGTTGTCCTGGTTATGACCATCGATTTAGTGTCTAACGCCAGAGGGTCAAAACTCCATTTCACGCTGAACCAAGACACATCAAGTAGATAATTACCCTGACTTGGGACTTACATCATAAGGGCAATTGTGCATGCTTGAGGGGGGTGGGCGAGCAGAACTTTCCAGGGAACAATCACAGGAAGGCGCTATGACTAAATATTCTGTTAATTCAGGGCAAACTAAGAAAAGCAAAGGTGAACGTTTGGGGATTGGCTCATTCGAGCTATCCGAAACCGACTCTTATTCACGCCAAAAAGTCCGTGCAGACTTCTTTTATATATTAAACCTCCTTGAGCCCGATGTTGTTAATACTCTCTATAAGAAAGCGTATTCTCAATTTATCCTCTTTGCTTGGAACCGATTCCCGGAAACTATACCTTTACCGGTCTCGGCATGGCTGAAAGATAAGAGTTTTCTCTTGGAACTGGAGCGAGTCGTTAACGATTTCACTGCCTTGCCTTACAATGCTGAAACGAAAACATTCCACCCCGTATTTCTCGAATTTCTAGCCCCGGCATTTAGTAAAGATCAAGAGCTGGTTACGAACCATATGAGAGATGTTCTCATGGGGGAACTGCTTCGCTTATCTGAGGAGCTTACCGGCAATCTCGAGTATGTTTCTCTCAATTGGGAATCATTACAGCGTAATAAGTTTTCAGCGCAGATACGTAAAACATTCATTGAGTGGTCGAAAGACTGGAACTTGAACGAAGATTGGTGTTTGGATTTCGCGGTAGCCGCATTGAAGAACTGGCTAACTGATAGGTCGTCACGATGGGATAAGCGTTCAATCTCTCTCCACGCGGCGATCACTGAAATACGATCCAAAAATATGATGGACGCGCATACCGCCCCGATCATTTCAATAGATGAAAGTGTTACAAGGTTGCAGTCGTTAATAGATAATAGTTCGTTAACTCCGGAGTTCCATTTTGCGTGGCGGGACATTGATTTTCGGACTTCTCACTGGGATCCGCTGTCAAGCTATAGAAATGAGTGGGTAGAGAAATCTGAGCAGGAATTTACAGATTACCTGAGGCACCAAAACAGTAATGGTCTTACTACGCCGAACGGTGCGCTGCAAAGATTTCGCAAAAAGTGTGACGAATATCTGCGGAAGATAGAGGGAAATGCCCTGCAAGTCGGACTGATGAAGACTCCACGTCGGTGGGCTGACGAGCATCTGACTTGGGCGGTTAGATTCCAGGTTCAGAGATGGCCAATGTCAAAGATAGTAGAGAATTATTCAGAACCTAGAAAGACTATTGCTGATGGTATCAATAAAACGCTTGAATTCATTGGCCTCACACGTCGCCCCGATCTTCCTCATGGGATGCCAAAGGGGACCCGCTTAAAACCCAACCGAAAAATTGTGCGTAACTAGAAATTATTCTTAATTGAAGAGTGCGCGTAATTCAGAATGCGAGAACCGCCTGTTTTCAGGACGTTTCGCCATGCTTATCAAAATTTCCAAGTCGCAGTCTCAAGCTGAACGGGCAAAACGGCGAAATTGCTGAGAAAAAGCGACTTGAAATTGCGCGCACTCTTCATTCTTAATTACGCCGATTACACAAGAATCCGAACCTGCGAAAGTGCTCACGGTAGAACCCGATTCTACCGTGAGCATTTTCTATTTACAGGAAGGAATTTGTTGCTAATGAGCATTGAAGAAACATATCACGCAGGGTTGTTGTCAGAAACGCAAGCAGCAAGGTGGCTGGGCGTCAGCCGCATTACCTTACTTCGTGCGCGCATGGCCGGGCGCATTGGTGCGTACCGTATCGGCGCGCGGGTTTTGTATTCGGAACAGAATCATCTGCGCCCATTTCTCGAAGCGTGTGAAAGCAAGCCACGCGGTGCACAGAAGGGAGTTGAGCGTGATGCACAATGAACGAGAAGAATCTGAAGTTAATTCGCTGCTTGATGTGGCGCGCTCATATCTTCAACGCGGATGGATGCCGATGCCAGTACCCTTCCGCTCAAAAAAACCCGGCTTAAAAGGTTGGCAAAACCTCACCTTCACCGAAGCCGATTTGCCACAGCATTTTAACGGACGGCCCCAGAATGTCGGCGTGCTGCTCGGCAAGGCGTCCGACAATCTTGTTGACAACGACCTCGACGCACCCGAGGCCGTGCGGCTGGCCGACGACTTTATGCCGCTGACAGGCAAGGTATTTGGTCGAGATAGCAAGCGTCGCTCGCATCGCCTGTATAGCGCCAACGTACCGACGACGAAGTTTGAAGACATTGATGGCGTGATGTTGCTTGAACTGCGCAGCACTGGCGCACAAACGGTCTTCCCCGGATCAACGCATCCGAGCGGTGAAAAGATCACTTGGGATACAGACGGCGAACTGGCGCACGTAGATGGACAAGAGTTACTACGATGCGCCGAGCGGCTTGCTGCCGCCGTATTACTTGCTCGCCACTGGCCGCAAGAGGGTAGCCGTCAAGATGTGGCGCTCGCGCTCGCGGGTGGATTATTGCGTGCTGGATGGCCTGAAGATGAAACAGCAGCCTTCATCGAAAAAGTGTGCAGAGCGGCAGGCGATGAAGAGACACCCGAGCGCATTAAGGCGCCCTTTTACACGCTGCGCAAGCTTGACGATGGAGCGCACGTCACAGGCTGGCCGACGCTGGCGAAGGTCATTGATGTGCGCGTCATTGACCGCGCGCGGAAATGGCTAACCATTCAAAGTACGTTGGCGAACGACACTCACAGTACGGTGGCGAACGACGAAAATGCGAGTGAGCATGCGGTAGTTGCGTGGCCGGAGTTGCACCCGGCTGCTCTGCACGGACTCGCCGGTGATTTCGTTCATCTTGTCGAACCGCATTCTGAAGCTGATCCCGTCGCCTTGCTCGTGCAATTCCTCATCGCCTTCGGCAACATGGTTGGACGCACTGCGCACTTCATCACCGAGGCCGACAAGCATTTCACCAATATCTTCGCCGTGCTGGTTGGCGGAACCGGCACGGGACGCAAAGGCACGGCCTGGGGACACGTCAAGCGGATCTTTGAATCACTCGATATAGCATGGGCGCGTGATTGCATTGCGGGCGGTATGTCATCCGGCGAAGGGTTGATCTACAGCGTGCGGGATGCCGTGATTTCTCAGAAGCTGATCAAGGCAGACGGGCACTCGACCGGGGTAGATGGATTTGTGATTACTGACAAGGGCGTGACGGATAAGCGCCTATTGGTCTTTGAAGGCGAGTTTGCTTCGGTGCTGAGGGCGCAAGGCCGCGAAGGAAACACGCTCTCGATGGTGATCCGCAATTTGTGGGACACGGGCAACGCGCGCTCGATGGTCAAGAACGCGCCAACGCGCACCACAGGCGCGCACGTCTCCGTCATCGGGCACATTACGAGAGACGAGTTGCGAAGCTGCCTTGATGCCGTCGAGTCGGTCAACGGGTATGTCAATCGCTTCCTGTGGGTGTGTACCCGCCGCTCGAAATTCCTGCCGCGCGGAGGCCGCATCTCGACAGAAAACTTCGCGCCGATCATCCGGCGTTTACGCGCGGGCGTGGAGCATGTGCGCACCGTCGGCGAGATGTCGTTTGATGAGGCGGCGGGCAACATGTGGGATGCCGCGTATATCGGCTTGGAGACGGGGCGCACCGGATTGCTCGGCAAGGTGACGCAACGCGCCTCGCCGTATGTGCTGCGCCTTTCATGCTTGTACGCGCTGCTCGATTGTTCGGCGACGGTGCGGAGTGAACATTTAGAGGCCGCGCTCGCTCTCTGGAAGTACGCGGAGGATTCCGCTCGTTACATCTTCGGCGAGCGCACCGGCGACCGCTTGGCGGATGATCTGCTCCGGGCGTTGCGCGAGGCGGAAGACACCGGACTGACGCGAACCGACATTAGCAACCTGTTCGGACGCAACGTGACGGCCGCGCGCATCAGCAGCGCTCTGGCGAGTTTGGCCGAAACCGGTCTTGCTTACTCACGAAGCGAGCGCAAGAGGGACGCCAAGCGCCCCGTTGAACGATGGTTTGCAACTACGCAAAAGCCATCTACTACTAACGAATTTAACGAAGTTAACGAATTTAATACTGAGGGAGGCGGATTAAATTCGTCAAATTCGTGTAATTCGTACCCCGTAGAAGATAACAGTGCGAGCAAAACTGAAGGGGAGCGGGAGGTGTTTGAGTTATGACACCCGAGACTTTGCTTGCCCACTTGCAAAGGGCCGGGGTAGTGCTGACGGCTATCGGATCTGATCGTCTGCAGGTAAACGCACCGACGGGAGCGCTGACACCTACACTTCGCGCGGAACTGTTTCTACAAAAAGCGGACCTGTTGACGAGCTTGCGCGGGATGGATGCGTGGACATCAGCAACACGGCCCGTAGAACCTAAAGGTAGTCGACGATCAAAAGTGAAGTCGGCCAAGTCGGAACAGCAGGCGACCCGTGCGTTCTTGAGCAGCTTAGGCGTTCAACGGTTGCCACTTTGGACAGTCTGCCGTCAGATATCTGCAACACCAAGAGAAGCCGATTTGCTGTATGCAGCACTGGCGCTGGCCGACGGGCTGACTGCTACGCATCTGGAGGAACAGTTGCGTCGGATCTCACCATGTGGAGCACAAGCTGGCAGCATAGTGCGTGAAGCTGCGGAGCGAGGGATGGAAGCGCTGACAGAGGAACGTGTGGCGGCGTACATCTCAGTGCATCCGTATAAATGGGAGTTGGGGTTGAGAGTCCAGGACTACCTCACTGATAAAAAGCAAGGCGTCTCCCATCATGCAAAGGAAGGGGCGGATGTCGAGCAAGGAAGCGCGTGAGGGGTTCGCGCGCGCGTGCCGTTCTAAAAAGATAGTTGCGCAGGAAAGTGAGGGGGGCGAAGACGATGAAAAGCAAAACTGAGAATCTGTTACCCAAGACGATGCCCGGCAGCGTCCATCAGCAATATGTGCACTGCGGCAAAGCAACGTGTAAATGCGCTCGCGGAGAACTTCACGGCGCGTACTACTACCACTTCGTCCGTGTTGACGGGAAGCTCAAGAAGCGCTACCTGAGAGCCACCGAAGCCGAGCAGGTCGAAGCGGCTTGCGCCGCCCGCCGCGAGCACGAGAGGGAGGGGCGGGAGCAGACGCGCCAGACGTGGCAGTCGTTGCGCGAACTGCGCGCACTCCTCAGGGGTCACGCCGTAATTGTGGATTAAGGGAGGGCAAGCTATGCCGCGAAGTAAGAAGATTGTGGAAACAGCGATAGCAGATGAGCCGACGGAAATGGTCGTCAGTGATTCGCAAGCAGAGGCGGTAACTCGGACGGACGTTGAACCGGAGCAAGCGGTCGAGCGTCCCACACAAACCGCCACTGAAGCCGACATGCTGGAACTGCTGGGCGAGTTGAAGAAGAAGGACTACCTGAAAGCGATCCCGATCAACTCGCTCGAAGCGTCTGTCAGTTATGGCTCGCTCCTGCGGCAGATGCACCGATGCTTCTCAGAGCGCATCGCCTACTACCGCTCAGCTGAGGGCGGCGCGCTTTCCGTCGAAGAGGCGAGAGCAACGGCTTTCCAGCCGTGCAAGGACGCGGAGGATGCGAAGCGGAAGTTCGACTCGCTGATGAGCCTGCCGCTCGACATCATCAACTTCGTCGACATTAGTGAGTTGTGGGCAGCCGCGCCGCGGGTCGCGGAGGCGTACTGGGAGCGGGTCAAGAGCGAGGGCAGGGACGAGTTCGAGAGCGGGCACCTGGCGAGCAAGGCGATGCTGCCGGCTAAGGACATGCGCTCAATGTGGACGACCGCCTGTTACATAGGGCTGCGGGAGTCACTCGCCGACGAGTGGCAGCCGCGCGGCGGCATTGAGCTGAGTTTGATCGACATGATGGCGCAGGCGTTCCTGCAGTGTCAGTACTGGACGGAGCAGACGGTGCTACGCTCGCAGACTGCGCCGCGCGAAGAGGCATATGAATACACGCGGTGGAAGAATTATCAGCGCGGAGTCAAGACAGCGAGTTGGGAGGACGGCTATTGGGACATACCTTACGTTCGGGAGCAGGAGGCGGTCGAGCATGCGGCGCAGATGGCTGACCGGTGGAACAGAATATACATGCGGACGCTGAGGAACTTGAGAGACCTGCGGCGATACATGCCTCAGGTGACGATCACAAACGCGCAGCAGGTCAACATCGCCGCCGACGGCGGGCAGCAGGTGAATGTAAAAACCGAACAGTAGCAGTTATTGAGCATACTAAAGCAATTTAGGGGAAGAGAGCGGCAGTAGAAAAGCTGCCCTCTTACAGACTCGGCACGGCATGGAATTGTCACCCGATTGTCACCAACGAAAAGCGGCAGATCGCGTGACCTGCCGCTAAGTACTGAATCTATTGGTGGAGCAGAGGAGGGTCGAACTCCTGACCTCCGCGTTGCGAACGGCGAATTTGCTTCTTGGTAGCTACCAGCAATAAGAGCAATATCACCGTTGAAATCAACAATTAGCAGCCGCGAACGAGCATTACAATTGTTGTTGAGAAGTCGCAATAGCTATCTGTTGCGATGAGTTTTGGCAACGGTTTGGCAACGGAAAAGATAACGTCATTGTTGGCTGGATGATCTATGAAAGCTGGACAATGAAAGGAAATGAAAGGTTTTGAAAGCCACAGCACAAAAAGAAGAAATTAATAAAAGCGAGAAGTTGCCACGGAAAGCTGATGTGGCAATTGCCGCGCTTCTTTCACAACCAACAATGGCGGAAGCTGCGAAAGAGGCTGGCGTCTCTGAGACAACCCTGTGGCGCTGGTTGCAATCGCCTGACTTTCAGTCCAAATATAAAGAGGCTCAACGGTGTGTGGTTGATTCATCGCTTGGCAAGCTACAAGCTGCGACCTCCGAAGCTGTGAACACGCTTAGACGTAATCTAACCTGTGGTAAAGCGGGCGACGAAATACGAGCGGCGGCTGTGATTCTTGATCAGTCCGCGAAGTACCTTGAGCTTTACGAATTGCGGGAACGCATCGCACATCTGGAATCCAAACTAAAAGACAGGCAAGACGGCGCATGAGCATAGCTGCACGAGTGAAAAGGTTGGAAAAAGCGGCAGGCATAGGTCAGCGTTGCCTATCATGCCGCGTTCACTACATCTGCTACGGTGATGAAATTAAGCGCACTGTTGCGGCTGATTTGTTCGTAACTTTCTGCCGAGGTTGCAGCCAGCCTCTCAAAATGATTCATTCTGGCTATACCCAGCGAGAACGTACCGTGTTGGTGGCTATCGCTTGCGATGCGAGCCTCCAATTAGACGTTCCTAGATATTTTGCGACTTACCTATGGATGAAATATCTGCCGCGATTCCTTGAGATTTTAGAGATCGGCGAGGCTGAAGAGAGGCGACTACGCTCCGCGATGCGTTCTGACAAGTCAGCACTAAGGCAGGTTAGGGTGTTGGACGAATACGTTGCTAATGAGAAGAGATGGCAGGTAAGCTACGAGGAGGAAATACAACAACCTAAGGCGCAAGAGTCCATCGTAATGAAAGACGAGAGGCTTGTTGCTCCTGTTATAACTGCACTTAAAGCAGTGAAGGAATTGCAGAGTGGCATAGCTGATGATCGGCTTAACTCTTTCTACAGCATGGCTGAAATGGAGGTCTTCATGTGGGGTGAGAAATCAGCAGAGACGTTGAAACTCATTGAAGATCGCCAACATGAAATCGAGGAGGAAGCTGAATGCAAGCGATTAGAAGAAGAGGAAGGAAAGCGTCAACGGGAGGAGGAAAAATGCAGGCGTAACGAAGAATACAAGCGCCGCGTTCGGGTGAGTGGCGAACTGTCAACAGGTCCGTGGAGCAGCATGTAATGCAAAGACACACGAGACTGACGTTAAGAAAGCAGCACCCACCTATCAAAGAACCCCAGCGTGCACCGAGCCTGTGTGGCTCACAGAGAGTGCGGATGGAAGCAGGGCGAGAGGGACGGCAGATTCGGCGTGACCTAAGCTGTGCGATACAGTCAGGCTGAGAATAAAGAGCATCAGAGCAGACTTGATGCAATAGAAGTTTTGCAGGGAAGAAGACTGAGGTGTACCACGCAGAGCAAAGGATATCAGTCGTATTAGTGAATTTACTGACGACTTCATTGAGCTAATTTGTCTTGACTGCATCGGCCTTCTCATGGAAGTTGACGATACAGTTCGGCGCGCTCCCGGCGCAGCCAGCCGCCAGCGTCAGCGAAAGAATCGTACAAACAATCATGACGATACGCATGGCTTAACATCCTTTCCGGGTGATCCGGTCGAGCGTTGTTTATCGGTTGCGGCGGACATCATAAACTTTTCTCTCGTCAAGGACGAACCTTAGTGGTCTTTGTCCGCTGGGCGAATGTCTGGTAGCTTTGGCGCAAATAACAAGGAGACGGAAGAGCAAAAGAGGCACTGCGTATGACAAGGCGAGCGTCAGCGTGACGACCGGGACGCGCTTGTTCAAGGGAAGACGGCGGCGGACGGCGACGTTTGATGATTTGCGCGTCGGTATTCACGGCGAGGCGCACGGCGAATAAGCCGGGCGAGAAGTAAATGACCCGCTCATATGAGGCTGTCGTCATCGGCTCCGGTCCGAACGGACTCGCCGCCGCGATCCTGCTCGCGCGAGCCGGTCGCTCGGTGCTCGTGCTGGAAGCCGAAGAGACGATTGGCGGCGGCGCGCGTTCAGCCGAACTCACCCTGCCGGGATTCGTGCATGACGTGTGCTCGGCGGTGCATCCTCTAGCCGTCGGGTCGCCTCGAAGAGGCGATCACGGGTGTCATTAGTTTGGAGAACCTTTTAATTGTCTGCAAGCACTTCGGCGTTCTTCCCGAGGACGTGACCATCGTCGAGATCGAGCCGCAGAAAGAGGATTTCGGGCTGAAGTTCAGCCCCGTCGTCGCAGCCCGTGTGGGCGATGCGATTGAACTCGTCAGGCATGAAGTGATGAAGGCGAAGCGCGGATGAGCGAGGCGGAGGTTCAGGAGTATGACGCGGAAGAACTGCTCGGGCAGTTGAGCGCGCTCGTCGGGGAGCTTGAACGATACCCGGACACGGAAGTACGCGAGAAAGCCCTTGACCTCGTGCAGATCATTCTCAAAATGCACGGGGAGGTGCTGCGCCGCATACTGGCAACTTTCGAGTCGCTGCCGATAAAGAGCGAGATATATTCGCGGATGCTGGGAGACGAGGTCATCCGTGCGATCCTGACCATCCACGATTTGCTGCCGGAAGAGTTAGAGACAAGGGTGGCGAAGGCTGTGGAAGAACTGCGTCCCTTTTTAATCGCGCAAGGCTGTGACGTGAAGCTGCTCGGTGTGGATAACGGGCAAGCGCGCCTGAGGTTGATGCGGAGCGGCAAAGGCGCGCCGCCCGTGGCGGCATTAAAGCTGGAAATCGAAAAGGTGCTCGATGTGGCCGCGCCCGATCTTCTGGGTATTGACATCGAGGGCGTGGCCGAACAAGTCGAAGCGACCGCCAAAGCCGCCGCGCTGCTGGGCGCGATAATTACTCCGCCGCGCGGAGGCGAGACGCCGCCCGCCAAGTTAGTGCAAATCAAAAGACCGCGTCCCGACACGACGAATGTGAGCGGCACTTGGATTTCAGTCGTGCGCGCCCTAGGGTTCGATGACGGGCAATTCAAGGTCGTCAATTACGCCGAAATCAATTTGCTGGTCTGTAAACTCGACGGAGAGTTCTACGCTTACCGCAACGCCTGCGCCGCCGAGGCGGGTCGCTCGCTCGACGACGCGCTGTTCGACAGCCCCATGCTCACCTGTACCTGTCACGGGTACAGTTACAACTTGAGACTCGCGGGCGCATGTGTGGAAAGGCCCGAACTGCGTCTCCAATCTCTGCCGTCAAAAGTTGAAGATGACAAGGTGAAAGTAATTACGGATTGCGGATTGCGGATTAAAGAAAAAGAACTTCGCCTTCCTCTCCGCAGTTCGCAACTGAGTTGATCATGTCAATCAAGCGCGAAAAAGATAATTCCCAAATCCGCAATCCGCAATCCGCAATCTGGAGTGGCGGGATGAAATCTTGCAGGTGATGTACTGGATGATGGGCGAGGGGTTCGGCCAAGAGTTTACCCTCTCCGACCTGCGAAAGTTTCTGAGCGCCGGAGATGACGTTCTACAACTCAACTTGGAGCAGATGGTTACTACCGGGCTGCTCGAACGGGTCGCGGGGGGGAAGTACGCGCTGACGGCTCAGGGAAGGAAAGAAGGCGGCCGCCGTTTCGCCGACGAGTTCGAAGAGATGCTCAAGCCGGGCCACTTCGAGTGCGACGAGCCGGATTGCGATTGTCACGACCCGGATTCAATCGAGGGTGCGTGTAAACACTTTTCGCCCGCGCACGAGTCGCACCAAAATTCGTTGAATTGACGTGGCGGCGCGCGATGCGTAGCGTCATGTGACGGGCGGGAATCATCTATGGGATTGCCGATTCTTAGTGTGCCGGAAGAGAATGCGTGCGGTTGTGTAGATCGCGACGCGGGCGGCGTTGAGTGCGTCTGCTCCACGGCCGGTCTGGTGCAAATCATCGGTCGCAAATACGCGCTCAGGTTGCTCTTCCTCATCGGCGAACGTGGGACTGTTCGCTTCAACGAGATCAAAAGCGAGTTGGATGACATGAGTTCGTCAACCTTCGCGATTAGGCTCGCCGAACTCGAACACGCAGGGTTAATCCATCGTCAGGGGTACGCAGAGATACCGCCGCGTGTTGAGTATGCACTGACGAAGGACGGCAAGGAATTGCGCCGAAGCCTTTTCTCGTTCTCAAAGTTTGCCTCACGGAAACAATGAATGGTTTGTGGTCAATAGTGAATGGTGAGTGGGTGAAAGTTTTTCCATCACCATTCACTATTGACCACAAACCATTCATTAACTGCTTGTCGCTCGCCGCTGTTCAACGAAGCCTTGCCGCGTCTTAGAACTGCAACCGCAACGCCAATTGCATTGAGCGGGGGCCGCCAATCTGATAGAGAGGATTGAAGCCCGTGCCTCCGCCGGAACTGAGGCCCCTCGCCAGCATCCGGTCGGATAAGCCGAAGAGAGAGCTGCTGAGGAAGCTAATTGGGCTTGAGAAGTTCGGGTGGTTGAAGACGTTGAACATCTCGGCCCGGAGTTGAATGTTGTAGCGCTCGCTGAAATTAAATTGACGACGCACGGCGAGGTCCATCTGCCAAGCCGGAAAGCCCCGCAGCGCGTTGCGCCCCAAGCTGCCTTGCTGTCCGGCAGTGGGAGCGACAAAGGCGGCGCGGTTGAAACGTCTCCCACCTGGGGCGACCGGATCATCTAAGTAGAGCGGGACGTCTAAGATGGCGTTCGGTCGGGGCGACCGGCCGAAGAGGTTAGACACCCCCGTCGTCACCGTTACCGGCGTCGCCGAGCGCGCGGTGATGATGCTGTCAACGGCCCAGTCGTTCAGCATAGCATCGGCAAAAGCGCCGAAGCGCGACTTCGGCAGATTGTAGGTGACTGCGGCGGAGAAGGAGTGACGCACGTCAAAATCAGAATCCCCGCGGTCGAGACGCGGATCCACCAGATCGCTCCGCACGGCGCTGGTTTCGTTCGAGGCGTTGTCAATCGAGTGCGACCAAGTGTAAGAAGCGAGGGCTTGGAAGCCGCGTGACAGGCGGCGCTGAAATTGGAGTTGCATCGCATGGTAATCCGAAGTGCCGTTGTTCCTTGTGAGGTTGATATTACCCCCGAAGGTCGGGTTAACCGTGGTGGGGATTTGAAGGAAGTCAACGCGCAACAGACGCCGACCCACGGCGGCCACATAAGAGGAGGTAAAAACTTGATTGGTTCCGAGCGACTGCTCGACAGTAAAGTTCCACTGGTATACCGGGGGGAGTTGAAGGGCGGGGGCGAAGGCCCGGAAGCCGAGGGGGCCGATGGGCGGGTTGCGCACGAGCGGCGGCTGCGCGGCCGTCGTCGGATTCAAAGGGTAAACTTGATTAGTAAGTTGGACCCGCGCGCTGTTCGGGAAGCTGCCGGCCACGTCGCCGGCCGGGCCGTTACCCATGTCGTAGAAGATGCCGAACCCGCCCCTGATTATCGTTTCCCGCCCCGTGCGCTCTGACAGCGCGTAGGCGGCTCCGACGCGCGGCGCGAAGTTAGCGTACTGTGTACTGTAGAGACGACCGGGCGCGACAGTCATGGTGGCGATGTTCTCTAACCCTTGCGCCGCGTACAACTGGTAGCCGTTTCTCGGCGTGGGGGCGGGATTGACGTCCCATCGCAGTCCGTAAGTGAGCGTCAGACGCCGCGTCGCCTTCCACGTGTCTTGCCCGTAGAGGGACACATTTTTGATGTCTAACGGGGCGGGATCCCAGTTTTCGAGGGAGAGGGTCGTGGTCCTGCCGCTGGCCAGCCCCGTCGCCCCATTGAAATTAACGAACTGGCCGTAGCTGCGAATGCCGAGCACCGGCAAAGTCTGACGATAATCAAACCCGAATTTCAGTTGATGTGAACCCACCGTGACTGAGACGTTGTCAACCAGATTGGCCTGAGTCAGCCGGTTATCTACATTCTTCCCCACGTAAAAACCAGATTGGCTGAATCCGCCAATGCCGAAGACGATGAGGGAATCCCGAGGATCAACGGAAGGCGGGAACCATGCCGAGTCGGGCAGAGGGACTGCGCCGCCGAACTCATCCAAATGTGAAATCCAGTCTGCCTTGTTTCTGCTCCAGTTAGCCCGAAACTCGTTGCTGATCCGGGGGCTAAAGAACATGTTCGCGCCGACGGTGGCCGTCTCCGTTTTGAAGCCTTGCACCGTGATGGTGTTGACCGAGGTGTTGTCAATCGCGCGCGTTTGCAGTTCCGAGGGCGAGTGGTTATACCTCCCGAACATCGTCAGCTTATTGTTTACGATGTGGTCTAAACGAATGCTGACGGCGTCGGATGACGACGGGTCGGAATACGAAGCGGCAAACTCCGCGACACCTCCCGTCGCCCTGACGGGGCCGTTCGGAATCGGGTATGCGTTCAAGTAGGGTCGCACTTGCGCTGACGCGCCCTGCCGCACGGTGAGTGCCGGAACGTCGGTGATTCTGGTCTGCGGCTGGCGGAGCCGTAATCCTTCGTAAGAAAAGAAAAAGAAAGTACGGTCGCGCCCGTCGTACCACGGCTGGCTGCCGCCTTCGCCAAAGCGCGGCAAAAGGAGGGGGCCGCCGAACACGCCGCCGAAATTATTCTGCCGGGTCGCAGGCTTCGCCAGACGCCGTGAGTTGTTGAACCAGTCGTTGGCATCGAGCGCGTCGTTACGGAAGTATTCGAACAGTGTGCCGCGGAAATCGTTCGTCCCGGAGCGGGTAACAAGCGAGACTTGGGCACCGGGGGTGCGCCCGAACTCAGGCGCATACGTGGAGGTCTGAATGCGGAATTCCTCCAGCGCGTCTATCGAGACAAGGTTACTCGTGCTCCCGGTCGCGGTCGTTCCTGGGATTGAGCCTCCGGCCGTCTGGTTGAGCGTCGCGGAGCCGCTGACCTGTATGTTGGCGCTGACCCCGTCCACCGTGAAGTAGTTGGAGTTGCTCCGTTGGCCGTTAACGCTGAATTGTCCTTGCTGGCCGAAGGTCGTCGGCGTGAGGACCACGCCGGGGGTGAGGATGATCAGAGACTGAAAGCTCCTCCCGTTCATCGGCAAGTTCTGGATGAGTTGACGGTCAATCACCGTGCTGACAGCCGGAGATGTTTGAATCAGGGAAGTCTCATCAACCACGCTGATGATTTCTGTGGGTCCGGATGCGCTTAAAGGAACCCTGATGTCTAATTGATCGCCGACCTGCAAGACGAGGTCTTTGATCTCTGCTGGGTTAAATCCCTGCCGTTTCGCGGTCACGATGTAGCGACCGGGCGGCAGCAGCGGAACCGCGAAGTAACCTTCGCTGCCGGACGTCGTCTCGCGTTGTAAACGGGTGTTCTCGTTAGTAACAGTCAGGCTCACCTCGGTCACGGCGGACCCGCTTGAATCCACTACAGTTCCGCTCAAGGTGGCTGTAGTTCCCTGCGCGTGTGCGAGTTGTAGACTGAATAGAAAAATCCATAAGACAGCGCTCACTACACGCTCCGGTGATATTTCCCTTTCCGTAAATGAGCGCGAATTTCGAGCCTCAAGGGACAAGTTCATGGTGGAACTCCTTTCTGAAAGGGCAAGAGCAGAGCTACTCAATAAAGTTTGAGCCAGAATAATAACGGCGTAGGCCACCTTGATCAGATACGAGAACACAGGAACCCCGACAACACAGAGCGGGTTTCTGAAAAGTGCCTACGAAAATAAAGAAAGCGAGTTAATTTGAGAACTAGCCTGTGCTTAGCTTTTCTCTGTAGAGTCTTTCGATCCGAACTAGGTGCGACTTATCGAAGTGGCAGACTTATAATCCTCAAAGGAGTGCATGTCAAATGATTTGTGGGTTACTAATGTGAGAGGGTCTCTCTAGTTTCGGTATGCGGTTAGGCGCCGTTCCGATTGAGCCGATGTGTGTGTCAGCGAAATGAACTGACATTGCATACATGCGTGCGTCATCGTCCGCATTGAAGGCTATTAGGAGATGCCGGAATGCTCACGCGCTTTCTTTCGTCACCGATGTCGAAAGCGAAACCTCATAAAGACCGATTCCCGTGTGCGAGGAAATGAAAGGCAATGAAAGGCGCGGGTGAGATTTTAGGCCTTGACCCGCTCTACGTGCCAATAAAGGGAAGTTGATTACGCTCTTATCAACTGAGGCTGCGCAATCACTGGTCAACCTTGTGAAAGAGAACGCTGACGGTCATGATGCCTACAGCATCAGTGCAGGAAAAACAGTGTGGGATAGTTGCGAGGCAAACAGGCTCCGGCAGCGCACGCATTGTTGATATGTTCGTCGGCGAGCAATTACCGCGAATATGTTGACGAGCTCACCGAGTCTCGACTTTTTCAAAACATGGAATACACAAGTCCCGCCCGCCGAATTTGCGGATGCGTGTTTCCATCGCCATTTCGCCGCATTCTTCGCACCGGACTGAAGCGTAGATACGAGCTTTTTTCGGCGGAGTCATTGTCATTTCTTTGACCGAAAAAAGCTGTTCCAATGGTGCGTTGAGAATTCGCTGTGCTTTGGCGAGATGTAGTTCTTGGAAACGCGTTTTTTCTTCAAGCGTTGCCGCGCCCGAGCGGACCTTGGCGGAAAGTTGACGGTGTTCGTCATTTGAGTCGCCCCAAGCGTCGGGCTTGGTCAAAATGCGAATCGCTTTGTTGTCAGAGCGGCGGACGAACGTAAAAGCGTTTTTCCCGTGGTCATGGTGAATCAGATTGCCTTTGCCAAAGGTGCATCCGGTCAGAAACTGAATCGCGTCGACCGCGCACATATCGGTTTCGACGATGGCCACAACTTCCTCGTCGCGCGCGTGTCTGCCGATTTGTTCGAGTGCGATTTCAGCAGCCCGAATGCCCATCGCCAGGCCGGGACACAGATGCCCGTGAAAGGATTGAATTTGATTAATCAATTCTGCTTGCATAGAATGTCGGCTCCTCGAGAAGAATTTTTGCCCATTCGTTTCGGCGAAGCAAGCGCGAGTGTGAGGCTTTCCTACTTCCGCAAGTTAAATTTGAAAAGCAATGAAAGAAGATAAAAATATGAATCGCGTTTGCGTGATTAACTTTCGGCGGATAGCCACAGTTTCAATGCTGGTTTTCTGTGTGGTGTTTGGAGCGAATTGCTCGCGCAATTTACCGCCGAACGCCGAACAACTTGCGCTCGGAAAGCCGGTCACTAAACAACTCAGAAACGACGAAATCCACTCTTATACGGTTAACCTCGAGGAGGAGCAGTTTCTTAGTTTGAGCATCGAACAACATGATGTAGACGTTATTACGAAAGTCTTCGCACCCAACGACGAACTACTTGGTGAATTCGATACGCCGACGAGCAGGCGTGGCACCGAACTGGTTAGAATCAGCGCGGAATCTTCGGGCGAATACCGATTTGACATTTACACCCTTTCGGCAGGCGCGGAACCGGGTCAATACATGTTGCAACAGACGGCACTTCGCCCCATCACCGAACCCGACCGCAAAATTCTCTCCGCTGTAAAACTCCATCAAGAAGCTGATGGCTTGCGTGCCAAGCCGGAAACGAGACGCGCGTCTCTTCCCCTTTATGAAAAGGCTCTGCAAGCCTGGCGTGAAGTCGGCGACGAGCGGGAAGAAGCGAACACTTTACGGGCGATGGGTTTCGCTTATCAAAGATTAGAAGAGCTCGAAAACGCCAAACTTCATTTCGGGCAAGCCTTAGATATTTGGGAAAGAGTTGGCGATTGGCGCTCCGCCGCTTTCACACATATTATCTTCGGCGTCATCAGCAAAAAACAGAACGATTACGAAATCGGTCTCCAAGAAGACCTCAAAGCCTTACCCCTTTGGGAAAAGGCCGGCGACGTACCGGAATATACGCAAAATCTCGTGCGCATCGGAAATGATTACGTCAAACTGCAAAAAAAGGCGGAAGCCCATTCTTATTTTGAACGGGCGCTCGAAACCAGCCGTAATGTTGAAAGCAAAGCGGTGAAAGCCTATGTGTTAAGTCAATATGGAGATGCTCAAGCAGCTTTTGGAAACAAAACTGAGGCGCAGGATCTTTATCAACAATCGCTCGCTTTGTGGGAGTCGCTCAAGCAGGACAAAAACGTCGGCAGCTTAAAAGAGAAGATCGCTAAATTACAGTAAGATAGCTTTCGTGAAAAACGTCGGGGAGAGCATCTGAATTTATCTGAGAGAAGAAACGCCGCCTGTTCTTTATTCACTGAATGGCAGTGTCCTACTTATGACATTTAGAGACCAAAATAGGTGCGCTTCGGCAAAGGGAGTGTGCGTCGAAGCTATGAGGCATTGAAGATATTGTAAATCTTCCGTCCTAGTGCTAGTCTTTGCGCAATGAAGCTTTATCTACTGCGCATCATCATTCTACTTGTCACTTTCGCTGTGGGCTTAGGCGTGGTGGCAACAGGGCGTTATATCCAAAGAAGCGGCGTCGGGCGTGCTGACTTTTCAAACCAAAAACCATTTGTCTTAGTCATCAGAAAACGTGAAAAAAGTTCTGGGCTAAGAAATGCCTGCCATTAGCTCCACGCGTTTTCTTAAGTTTTCCCTATTAGGGCACTTCATATCTCTCACCAGATAATTCTAGGCCTCAGATGTAGCAAGACAACATCTTGAGCCTATCTCCGAGCCCGTTGAATCCCATTGCCGCAAGGTTGACTGCTATTCCCAGATATATCATTAATTGTGGGGTCGTGCTGCTTCGGTCTCCAAGTATATGCACACGAGCAAGTGAGAGATGAATATCACCACCCAATCCAAAGAGGCGCGCACTTTCTTCAATGAGGGACTCACAAAATACGATCACGCCCAAGTGAAGGGCGCAGTCGCCCTCTTTCAGCAGGCCGTCGAAGCCGATCCGCAGTTCGCTCTGGCGTACCTGTTTCTCGGACTGGCAGACTTTTCGATGACTCACATCAGGCAGGCCGCGGAGTTGGTTGATAACGTGACGGAAGCGGAGCGGCTGCTTATCTTGAGCTACAAGGAGCATTTTGAAAGCCGGCACCTGAAAGCCGTCGAACACATTGAGCGGGCGGTCGAGCTGCTGC
>JALZJL010000012.1 GCA_030859785.1 Acidobacteriota bacterium | reverse complement strand
TCATGAAAGTCTTTGATGATGGCCGCGACGGTCTGCTGACGCCGCGCCGCATCTTTCGTCGGCGGCGTCATCCCGGCACTGTCGCGCGCACGCACGACGAGCGCACGCAAATCCTCGCGGAGTCGATCTCCGTTGTCATCCAGACGCGGAGCCTGCTCAAGCTGTTCAAGAGCACCTTCGACTCGTTCCGTATTGCCGTTAAGCGCGTCGGCGAGCGCGTACTGTGCGACATTCAGCGCCTCGATGTATCGCACCACCGGTGCGACATCCGCCGGCACCATCAACTGGCCCGTCGCATCATCAAGCGCCGGACGCGCAGCATTAAAATGAAGCGCGGTCATCGCGAAACTGATGACGACCAACGCGAGCGCCGCGATTTGCAAAGCATGCCACGCGACGGCGACGCGGGGTTGCTGATTCGGACGCTTGTAGCCGACGAAGAGGGCGAGCACCGCGCCGGCGACCAGCCCGCCGAGATGTGCGGAGTTATCAATTATCGGAACCGCAAAGCCGATGAAAATGTTGATCAGAATCGTCGGCAGCATTCCGGTGCCGAAAGCGCGCTTGAAGCCTTCGGGCAACTCGTGCCGGAACTTGATGCCGAACACAAACAGCACGCCAATCAATCCGAACAGCGCGCCCGAAGCGCCGACCGAGACGCCGTCCTGCGCTTTGAAAAGGAATCGTCCGAGCGCGCCGCTGATGTGCATGTCGGGCTGCACCGACAGGTAACTGGCGACCACGCCGGCGATGCCCGTCAGCACCCAGAACACCACGAACCGCGCCGAGCCATAAATCTTTTCGACATACGGCCCGAGGATGAACAACCCATACATGTTCATCAGCAGATGCAGCGCGCCGCCGTGCAGAAACATCGGCGTCACGAACCGCCACACCTGGCCGTCGTTAATCAGGCGGTTGACCTTCGCGCCGTAGGCGACCAGCACGCCTGTGTCCTGTAAAGCGCCGGCCATCGTGGTCAGCAGAAAGATGAAGATATTAGCGCTCAGGAAAACGAAGGTGAACGTCGCGGGGCGCGAAAGAACAGCGCGCATGAAGCGCATCGCGCGGACATCGTGGACGGGCGGTTCCGCGGGGTCGTTCGTGACCTGACCACCGAGCACCGGCGCGCCGCACACACCGCAATTCGCTTCACCCGCGCCGACGAGCGCGCCACAGTTTCGACAGACGCTTAACCGACCGGCACGGGCGGCATCACTAATACGATTTTCAGACAAGACTTGTTACTACCTCGACACTTCGCCGGAACGTCACTCGCGCGCCCTCGCGTTGTGGGCACCGCCGACGCTCTTGATTCTTTGACGACGCGCGGTACGCCGCCAGTACATTTCAGTCATGATGTTCAGAGAATTTTTAACGCGACACCGATTCTACAACGGCGCTCGACACGCTGTCATGCATGACCTTCGATTCTCGGTATTGTGAGTTGATGATTCGCGACTTCCGCCACTCAATAGACCTCTTGCAAAAATCAATTGTCATGTTTAGAGGCTTTGCTCGTGCCCGCCGGTGCATGGTTAAATTTATGGAATAAGGGCGGGCATAGCCCGCCTCTAAACAATCGGATTTTTTACTTTTGCAATGAGGTCGAATCATCACAGCTTGATCTGTGCCCGCGCCTTGATCTCGCGCGGGGCAGTGGCGTCCGTCACGACATCGACGGGTGCGCGCCAGACAAGGGTTTTAATTTGACACGTGCCGGTGTTGTCTTCGCGGCAATAAAAAAGCGTCAGTTGAATGCGCAGATTCGCCGCGCCCGCGATGCGTGTGTGCAGCGGCAGGCGCAGCGGCAATTGTAAATCCTTCCCCGAACGCGCGACCGAGCGGGCATCGCCGTCAAATGCGAGGCGCTCCGTACCACTCTCGACCGCGATTCGATATCGTTGTGGCGCTGATTCGTTGAGGTGATAACCGGTGGGCAGCGCCACGTCGACGACCAGCGTTGCGTCGCTCGCGGCGCGCAAAGGTTGCGGCGCGAGTTTGATCTCTTCGGCGTTCGGCCCAGCCACGTCTGCCGCCGTGCTTCCGGCTTCGGCCATCGTCGTGTCGGGCATGGCCGGTGGGCGCAGGTTGCGAATCATCAGCGTCGACGCCTGGCGCGTGCGTAAATCGACGACGCGCACCGCGTGGTTGTTGGTGTCGGCGACGTAGACTTTGCCGTCCGCGATGCTGATGCCGCCCGGCTCGTAGAATGATGACGACGCGCCGTCCGCTTGTCCCGGCTTGCCCGCACCGGCGAAAGTTTTGACGGCGCGACTGTCAGGATCGAGTTGCTTGATTTTGTGATTGTAAGTGTCGGCGATGAGTAGCGCGCCGTCGTGGAGGGCGACGCCGAGCGGGTGTTGCAAACGCACGTCGTCGCCGCGCCCGTCGCGGTCGCCAAACTCGAATAGATCGCCGCCGACCAGGGTCCGCACTTTTTTATTCTCGCCGGTCAGGTCGATAGCGCGGATGATGTTCGACTCGCTGTCGGCGACATATAGAGTTTTACCGTCGCTCGCTAATCCCGAAGGCTGCGCGAACCCGGCGTCGAGCAACGCGCCGTCTTTGCGGGCCTCGCGTCCCGACCCGGCGAAAGGCCGCGTCTGTTTCGCGTCGATGTCGTACAGCCAGATTTGGTGTGGCCCGGCCATCGCGATGTAGAGCGTGCGGCCAACGAGCGCCAAGTCCCACGGCGAATTGAGCGCGGTCTGCTGCGCTGCGCCGCCCGCGAAGCCGCCGAAGCTGCGCTCCTGTTGCCCCGTCCCGGCGACGGTCTGCACGGTGCGCGCCTTCAGGTCGACACGGCGCAGCAAATGATTCTCGGTGTCGGCGACGTAAAGCGAATCGCCGTCGAGCGCCATTCCCTGCGGTCGGTTGAAGCTGGCTTTGTCATACGCTCCGTCGATTGCGCCCGCCGCGCCGCCGCCGATGGTTTCAATCAGAGTGCCGTCGAACTTCGTCACCACGATGCGGTTGTGATTCGAGTCGGCGATGAACAGCCGGCCACCGCGCGCGTCGGCGAGCACCTTGCCTGGAAAGGCGAGCGGCAAATCGCCCACCTTCGCGCGTTCGAGCGACAGTTTCAACGGCTCTTCCTTCAACTCCCCACGCTTGCGAAACTCTTCAATAGTCTGACCGATGACGCGGTCGAGCGCTTCGTAATTACCTTCGCCCGCGACCTTGCCAATGACGTAGCCCGCCGGGTCGATCAGATACTGCGTCGGCCAGGCGTTGACCGCATAGGCCTGCCAGATTTTGAAGTCGGCGTCGTTGACTACGGGGTGCTCAATCTCGTAGCGCAGAACGATGCGCCGGATGTTGTCCGTGTCCTTCTCGTTGTCGAACTTGGCGGAGTGGACGCCGATCACGACGAGTTGATTAGGATACCTTGCTTCGAGCCGCTTCAGGTCGGGGATGATGTGGATGCAGTTGATGCAGCCGTACGTCCAGAAGTCGAGGAGCACGACTTTACCGCGCAGCGCAGCAAGCGACAGAGGCTGCTCCGTGTTGAGCCAGCCGCGCCCGCCGCTGAGTTCCGGCGCTCGCACGCGCCCGATTTGAGGAACCGACATTATCAAACCTTTCGTTAAAAACGGTGACAGGGTCTGCCCGATAGCACGCGATCCGCCACACACAAAAGACGTCAGCGCAAGCACGGCACACGCTGTGACGCACCATTCTCTTTTCAACATATCAAGCCTCGTCATGATGGAAACATTGGGGACTCTTAAAGAAATACGCATCCGAGTTGTGGCTCAGATTGGATTTGACAGTTTACCACGCGCGCCACGCACTCGCCGTTCACCGCCCGTCTACATCAAGACCACGCACACTCGCCCTCATCAACTTCACTCACCCGCGATTTACGATTGGCGATTTACGCTCTACTATTGAGCAATAATGAACGATCAAGCTTTTGGTGTACTTGAATACGGTGGGCTGCGCGAGTTGGTGCGGCGCGGCGCACAGACCCCGATGGGCCGCGCGCGCGCCGACGAACTCGCGCCGCTCTCTGATTTAGACGTGGTGCGCCGCGCGTTGCAAGCCATCACGGAGTGCGTCGAGATGCGTCGGCGCGGCGCGGCGTGGTCATTCAGCGAACTCGCCGATCCGTCCGACGCGCTGGCACGCCTGCGCATCGAAGGCGCGATGCTCGAACCATCGGCGCTGCTCGAAGTCGCGCGGCTGTGCCAGCAAGCAGTCGACGCACGCGACGCGATTCATGCCGAACGCGAGGCCGCTCCGATTTTGTGGGAAGTAGTCGCCGACCTGCCGCGGACGCTCACCGCAGCGGTTTCACGCATCACTTCGAAAATCTTACCGAGCGGCGAACTAGACGACCGCGCCAGCCCCGAACTGGCGCGGATCCGCGCGGAGATCGTGCGCCTTCGCTCGTCGATTACGCGCTCGCTCGAAAACCTGATGCGTCGTTCGGAAGAAGCGATTCAGGATCAACTTGTGACGGTGCGTAACGACCGGTTCGTGATTCCGGTGCGCAACGACCATCGCGGCCGCGTGCATGGCGTCGCGCACGGATTCTCTTCGTCGGGCGCGACCGTCTTCGTCGAGCCGCTGGAAACGATTGAGTCGAACAACGAACTGCAAGCCCTGCGCGAGACGGAGGAGCGCGAGGTGGCGCGCATCCTCGCGACGCTGACCGAAGAGTTGCGACGCGAGTTGCCTGCCGTCGCGCATGCGGCCGAGGTCGTTACCGAACTCGACTTCATCGGCGCGAAGGCCGCACTGTCCGTCGCTTTCAGATGTGTCGCCCCAGATGTTGACGAAGGCGGCACGCTCCAACTCGTCGCGGCACGTCACCCTCTGCTCGAAGAGAATCTGCGCGCAATGAATGGAGAGGTCGTCCCCGTCTCATTCACGCTCGGCGCGGAGCGCGCGGTGATGATTATTTCGGGCGCGAACGCGGGCGGCAAAACCGTCGTCCTGAAAACCGCCGGGCTGTTGTCGTTGATGGCCGTCTCAGGCCTGCACGTGCCCGCGCAATCCGCGCGTTTCCCACTCTACAAGTCAGTGCTTGCTGACATCGGCGACCGTCAATCGCTGGCCGCGAACCTCTCGACCTTCACCGCTCACATTGCCAACATCAGAAGCATGATCGAACTGTGCGAACAGCCGGCGCTCGTCCTGCTCGACGAAGCCGGCACCGGCACCGACCCGGAAGAAGGCTCGGCGCTCGGCGTCGCGGTGGTCGACCATTTCCGCCGGGAGTGCGGCGCTCATGTCGTCGCGACGACACACTACAGCGGACTTAAGATGTACGCCGCGAATGACGAAGGCGTGCTTAACGCGAGCGTCGAGTTTGACGAGAAGACTTTGCAGCCGACCTATCGCCTGCTGGTTGGCATCGCCGGCGCGTCGTCGGGTCTGGAGATTGCGCGCCGCTTCCGCATCCCCGAAGAGATCATCCGCGCCGCGACCGAGCGCGTCGGCGAATCGGCGCTCGCGGCGGCGGATTATTTGAAGCGCATCAAACGCGAATCGGAAGCAGCGGAGAGTCTGCGCCGCGCGCTCGAAGAGGAACGCACGGCGGTCGCCGAAAAGTATTCCTCGCTTGACGTGCAGGCCGCGCGCCGCGAGCGCGAACGTGAGCAGCAGTTTGAACGAGAGTTGCGCGCCGCCATCACCGACTTCGAGCGCCGCTCGCAGGAGATGGTCGCGCAGATCGAAGACCGCGCCGTGCGTGCGCGCGTCGAACGCGAGGCCGAACGGCGCGCGGCGGAGTTGCGCCGCGAAGCACAGCAGAGAGCGGCGCAGGTCAAAGCTGCATCCGCCGCGTCAAGAGCGGAACCGCGCGGTGGCAGCGTGCGCGTCATCCATCACGGCGAACGGACGGAGGCGCGCCCGTCTGCGGATCAATCGGCGGCGACGACTGCGCCGACGCGCGAGATTCGAGCGGGCGACCGCGTACACCTTCGCACGCTCGGCTCGACCGGCGTCGTCGAGCGTTTGAACAACGGCGAGGCTGAAGTGATGGTCGGCTCGCTTCGTTTCCGCGAGAAAATCGCGAACCTCGAACTGCTCGAACGCGCGCCGGAAAAACAGGACAACAGTCGCGGCGCGAAGCTGCAGCGAATGGCAAACCAGCGCGGCACAGAGGTGCGTCTGCGCCAGTCGAGCGAAGAACCGCAGGCCGAGTTAAAAGTCATCGGCCAGACCACCGACGAAGCCGCCGACGCCGTTGATAAGTTTTTGGACGAAGCTTACCTGCAAGGCGTCACACACATCCGCATCATCCACGGCCACGGCACCGGCGCGCTCCGCCGCGTGATCGCCGAACTGCTTCGCCATCACCCGCACGTCGCCCGCTTCGACCCGGCCCCGCAAGACCAGGGCGGCGCGGGCGCGACTGTCGTAGAATTGAAACAGTGATTATGTCGCTCTTTGGAAGAAGCAGTTGAGGCTAACGGTATAGAGTTAAGTAAGCCTGCGAACAGACGTAAATCACGGCTTTGTCTATCAGGTAAAATTGAGACGGAGGACACAGGTATGAGTAGCGAACAGTTGATTGAAGAAATCAGACAACTTCCACTCGAACAGAGGATGGAGCTGCTGGAAGCAATCTCGCGTAGCGTGCGAGAAGAGATAGTGCCGCGTGAGCGCAGAGAATCGGCGGTCAGCCGTTTGCGCGGGATTGCCAAGCCTGAAGGCCCACCGCCTTCGGATGAAGAAATCAAAGAGGATTACACGCGCTACCTGACGGAGAAATACTCTTGATGCGCGTGCTGTTTGACACCGATGTAGTGCTCGATCTGGTACTGGATCGCGAACCGTTCGTTGAGGCAGCCGCAGCATTATTCGAGATGCACGAGCGAGGCCGCATGAGGGCTGTGTCTCCGGCATCACTTTGGTCAACGTGTTCTACGTGACTCGCAAAGTCAAAGGAAACGAGGGCGCTCGACGCGCCCTGGAAGAACTCCTGACGACGTTGAGCGTTTGCACTTTGGACAGATCAGTTCTCGAGAGCGCGCAAAGGCTCGCGTTCTCTGACTACGAAGACGCGGTGCAGCATGCCTGTGCGGCAGCCGGCCAGCTTGATGCAATAGTCACGCGCAATGTGAGTGATTACAAAAACGCGACGCTGCCCGTTTTCGCCCCGGCGGACTTCCTCAATCACTTAACGAATCAGCAGAAGTAAAGCCGTGCGTTTTCCGCAAAGTTTCATTGATGATCTGCGTCGCCAGGCCGATATCGTGCGCGTCATCAACGACTACGTCAGCTTGAAGAAGAAGGGCGCGAACTGGATGGCCTGCTGCCCGTTTCATCAGGAGAAGACGCCGTCGTTCTCCGTCAACCCGTCAAAGGACATCTTCTATTGCTTCGGCTGCCAGAAGGGCGGGAGCGTGTTCAACTTCGTGATGGAGATGGAGCGCGTCACGTTCCCGGAATCAATCAAGATCGTCGCGGAGAAGGCGGGCGTGCCACTCCCTGCGATGGAAGAGGACAAGCGATTCGAGTCGCGGCGGCGCGATGCCGATGATGTTATCCAACTCAATGCGTGGGCGCTCGAATGGTGGGAGCAGCAGTTGAACGACGATCACAGCGACGCGCGGGCGGTGCGCGAATACATTGAAGGGCGCGGCATCTCTGACGAGACGCGCCGGGCGTTCCGGCTTGGCTTCGCGCCGGACAGTTGGGACGGGTTGAGTTCGCACCTGAAGCAGCGCGGGGCGACCGCCGCTGACATTGAACGCAGCGGCCTCGTCGTCAAAAAAGATGCGGGCGGTTTCTATGATCGCTTCCGTGGGCGCGTCATTTTTCCGGTGCTGGACGCGCAGGGACGCGCCGTCGCGTTCGGGGCGCGCGCTCTACCTGGCGGCGGCGACCCGAAGTACCTTAACTCGCCAGAGACGGCGGCCTACATCAAGGGGCGCCACTTGTACGGCCTTCACCAGACGCGCGACGAGATTCGAAAAAAGCGGTTTGCGATTCTCGTCGAAGGCTACCTCGATCTGATTATTCCTTATCAATATGGAGTGCGGAACGTGGTCGCGAGTTTGGGGACGGCGTTGACACCGGAGCAGGCTAAACTGTTGGGGCGGTTTGCGCGCAAAGTTGTAGTCAATTATGATGGGGACAAGGCGGGCGTAAAGGCGGCGAAGCGGGCGGTTGAAACCCTTCTGGCAGAAGAGGTTGAGGTTAAAGTGCTGGTGCTGCCGAATAACGCCGACCCGGACGAGTTCATCAGAACCAACGGTGCGGATGAGTATCACAAGCGGCGAGGTGAGGCAGTTCCTCACATTCAATTCGTGATTGATCAGGCAACGCGGGATCGCAACCTCCGCAGCCCGGCAGAGAAAGCCGACGCGGTGGAGGAGGTGCTCCCGTTTGTTCGCGTCGTTCGTAACCGGATTCAGAAGCGAGAGTATTTTGACATGGTGATGGATGCGTTGCGCATCGAGGAGTCGGCGCTTCGCCAGGAACTGTGGCGAGCAGTTAAGGCGGACGCCCCCGTTTCCACCGCAGACGTAAAGCAGAAGGTGGCACGCGCCGAGAGCGCCCCGCCGACCGTGGCGGAACAGAGACTGCTCGAACTTCTCATCCATGACCATCAACTGCGCCGCGAAATTCTTCCTCACCTTGAGACGAGCGACTACACCGAACTGCCGACGGCGGCCATCTTCCGGGCGCTTCAGGAGATTGAGGTCGCGGGGTCGGAAGTCACTTATGAAACGCTCGTTGAGCACACGCAGGGCGACGCCGTGGCAGCCGACCTGATTCCGCTGCTGTTGATGAGCGAGCCGGAGCGAGCCGAAGGCGAAGCCACCGACGATCTCCGCGCCGAAGCCGAAAATTGTTTGACGGCGCTCCGACTAATGAGCGTGAATCGACGGTTGAAGGATTTGGCTGTCGAGATAGCTGCCGCCGAGCGAGCCGGGGACACAACTCGGCGCGACCAATTGGTGATGGAAAATCTGGAGTGGACGCGCTTGCGTGGCGCGCTCGGCACACGCCGTGGGGACGGCCCCGCAACCGACAGTTAGTAAATTGGTAAGCAATCAGCAGTCAGCGATCAGCTAAAACAAAACAGGCGCGTGGGCCTTTCGCTCTCGCTGAACAAGGCGGGCAATTAAATGACGGGCGCGGCGTATGACTAGCTGACCGCTGATCGCTGAACGCTTACATAAATTGTTTTGCGGCTTTCGAGACTTCGCTTTGCGACCCGCGCACGATGGATGTCGCCGTACTTTGTACTTTTAAATCGCCACCCGGTGATCGCAAATCTAAAGCCTGTTTGAGGTGGATCAGAATTGGATATGGAAGAGAAAGATCAAGACGATGTAATGCAGCGTTTGCTGGAGTTGGGCGGCGACAAGAAGTACCTGACGTTCGACGACCTGAACCGCGAATTGCCGGACAACGTCGTTTCGCCCGACGACATTGAAGACGTACTGCAAAAGCTCGAAGGCTCGAACATCACGGTGGCCGATTCGGACGAGCGTCTGATTGAAGCGGCGGCAGCCATCGCGCCCACCGACGAAGGCGAAGACGGCCTCGACGAAGATATCGAATTGGACCTTTCGGCAGGCACGCTGGAGAAGACGAACGACCCCGTCCGCCTCTACCTGCGCGAGATGGGCGTCGTGCCGTTGTTGACGCGCGAAGGCGAAGTCTCGATTGCGAAGCGCATCGAGCGCGGGCAAATCAAAACGCAGAAAGCCATTTCGCGCTCGCCGATTGCTGTTAACGAACTGATTCGTATCGGCGAGAATTTGGAGGCGGGCGCGCTCCACATTCGCGACATCGTCACCTTCTCCGACCAGGCCGAATTGACTGGGCAGGAAGATAATAAGGCCGGCGAGTATTTGCAGTGGACGACTGAAGGCATTCAGAACATCCGCAAGCATTTCAAAAAAGGGCTGAAGGAGTGGGAGATGTTGCGCGCCGAGCAGAAGCTGATGCGCGGCAAAAAGTCGAAGAAGATGCTCCGGCTGCGGCGCAAGGTCGCGCGCACACGCCTCGAAATCGCGCAGGAGATCGGGCAGCTCAACATGACCGAACGCTGCCGTCAACGCCTCATTGATTCAATCCGCAAAGTCCACAAAGAGATTCGTCAGTCCGAACGCGAAGTCAACAGTTATACCGAGAAGCTCGGCAAGAAGCGCATCAAGCCGGAGGAGGAGCGCGACTTTAAGCGCCACATCAGCAATGCGAAGCGCCGCCTTCAGCAGATTGAGGTGGAACACAGCATCTCAACCGTCGAGATCAAGCGCTCGCTGCAATCGATCACCACCGGCGAAATCGAGACGGCGAAAGCTAAGCGCGAATTGATCGAAGCCAACCTGCGCCTTGTCGTCTCCATCGCGAAGAAATACACCAACCGCGGTTTGCAGTTCCTCGATCTGATTCAGGAGGGGAACATCGGGTTGATGAAGGCGGTTGACAAGTTCGAGTGGCGGCGGGGCTACAAGTTCTCGACCTACGCGACGTGGTGGATTCGGCAGGCGATCACGCGCGCGATTGCCGACCAGGCACGCACCATCCGCATTCCCGTCCACATGATCGAGACGATCAATAAACTGATTCGCACGTCGCGCTCTCTCGTGCAGGAGCTAGGGCGCGAACCGACCAGCGAAGAAATCGCGCGCAAGATGGACATCCCCGTCTCGAAGGTGCGCAAGGTACTGAAAATCGCGCAGGAACCAATCTCTCTGGAGACGCCTATCGGTGAAGAAGAAGATTCGCATCTCGGCGACTTCATCGAAGATAAGTCGATTCTCAACCCGGCGGACGCCGTCGTCGCCTCGAACCTGCGCGAGATTACCGACGAGGTGCTCGCGACTTTGACGCCGCGCGAAGAGAAGGTCATCAAGATGCGTTTCGGCCTCGGCACGTCCGGGTCGGAGCACACACTCGAAGAGGTCGGTCAGCACTTCGCAGTAACGCGCGAGCGCATCCGGCAGATCGAAGCGAAGGCACTTCGCAAGTTGCGCCATCCGTCGCGCTCGCGCAAGCTGAAAGCATTCCTCGAAGGCACACGACAGTAAAAGGAGATATCAGATACCGGATGTGAGATGCCAGCCAGAGTTGACTTACCTAACATCCGATATCTGACATCTGACATCTTCCTGCATGAAAAGAATTATCGAAAGTTACAAGCGGAAGCTTGGCACCGAAGAAGGCAACATTCTGAAGCGCGGCGCGGAACTTCGCGTCGCGTTGTGCTATCCGAATGTGTACGGCGTCGGGATGGCGAACCTCGGTTTCCATTCGGTCTACGAACTCTTCAATAGAATTCCCGAGGTCTCGTGTGAGCGCGTCTTTCTGCCCGACGAGGCGGAGATGCGCGAGTACGAAAAGACCAACACGCCGCTGCTATCGCTCGAATCTCAGATGCGGGTGCGCGACTTCGACGTGATCGCGTTCTCAATCTCGTTCGAGACCGACTACTATCACATGGCGCGGATGCTACGACTAAGCGGAGTCCCCGTCTGGTCGCGCGACCGCACGCGCCACGACCCATTGATCGTGATGGGCGGCGCGGCTTCGTTCCTCAACCCGGAACCGATTGCCGATTTTACCGATGTGATCGCTGTCGGCGAGGGCGAGATTCTCGTCCCGAAACTGGTCGACATTCTTTTTAATAACACCGAACTGCAAGGCACGAAAGAAGACCTGCTGCTGTCGCTCGCGCGCGTCGGACGTGGCTTCTACGTTCCCGCGCTCTACGACGTGACGTACCAGGCGGACGGCACGATTGACGCTTATACCCCGAAGCAGCCGGGCGTGCCGGTGCGTGTCGGGCGCATGGTCGCAGCGGAGAATCCGAAGGAAGGAAGTCTCAGGCGCGCGATGCGGCGCGGCGACACGGAGATTGCGCGGCAGTTGCGCGCGGCCGATGTGTTCGCGCCGTCGACCATCGTGTGGGCACCGGAAGCGGAGATGGGCGAGCGGTTTCTGATTGAGATTTCGCGCGGCTGCTCGCAGGGCTGTCGCTTCTGCTGGGCCGGTTTCAATTATTGGCCGCCGCGCGTCGTACCCGCCAAAGATATTCTCGCGAAGGCTGCGGCGTGGCGCGGGCGAACCGACAAGATCGGCCTTGTCTCGACAGCGGTCTGCGACCATCCGGAGATCAGCGAAATATTGCAGGGACTGCGCGCGATGAACTACCGCATCTCGGTCTCGTCCCTGCGGCTCGATCAGATTGAGGACGAACTGCTCGACGCGCTGGTTGAGTCGCGCGACCAGCAGATTGCCGTCGCGCCGGAAACCGGATCGGATCGTCTGCGCAAAGTCATCAACAAGAATCTGACCAATGACGAGATCGTGGACATCTGCGGCGCAGTCTTTGACCGTGGGATGTTGACGATCAAGTTGTATCTGATGGCGGGACTGCCGACCGAGACTGATGAAGACCTCGAAGAGATGGTCGTGCTGGTCGAGCGGATCAAAGATCGAATGATCGAGACCGGTAAGAAGATGGGCCGCGTCGGAAAGATTATCCCGGCGCTGAACGGATTTGTGCCGAAGCCGAACACGCCGTTCCAGTGGGAACCGATCTGTGAAGAGAAAGAGTTGAAACGGCGGCTGAAGTGGCTGAGCAAAGCGCTGGCGCGCATCCCGAACGTCGAGGTGAGAGTGATGTCGGCGCGCATCGCACACGAACAGGCGCTCTTCTCGCTCGGCGACCGATCCATCGCGCGCGTGATCGAGGCGATGACTGAACACCGTGGCGATTTGCAGGCAGCATTGCGCGCAACGAACGTTGACCCGAACTTTCACACGAGCCGCGCGCGCACCTACGCGGAACCGCTGCCGTGGGAGATTGTCGACGCGGGTTTGTCGCGTGACTTTATGGAGCAGGAACACACCCGCGCTCAAATCGCTCGCTCGACCGCACCGTGCCCGTCGGTTGATACCTGTACACGTTGCGGCGTGTGCCCGACGACGTGGCTGGCCGCCGCCCCCGCCGGCCTCGTCCAGTTGCAAGGCATCGCAACGGCCTCGATTCTTTAAGACTACGGCTCAAAGCTTTCGGCGGCCATAACATTATTAACGCGGGAGTGTCGAAGATTCTTTGCTCGACACTCCCGCGTTCTGTCGTATGCCGCTACGCGCGGCCTTCGTCTCTCGCCGCGCCGGATCATGGCGGCCTCTCACTACTCAGAGAGGTACGAGCCGCTGCGCACGGTGTGATCAAAATCATATTGATATATATATCCGGGCAGAGCAATCGTGCGCGTCCAACGCACTTGCGCCTCCACGCGACCGTTGAGTTTCTGGACGTTGATCGAGGCTTCCGAAGGCACGCCGTGAGTGTCGGCTTCTGATCGCAGTCGAGTCCTGATCCACTCTGTGGTTTTGCCGGTCACCGCCCCCATGTCCACGGCCTGCTGCATCGAGTCTTTGAGCAAGTACGCGTGGTAGGCGATGGGAATATATTGGGGTGCGACGTAGCCGAGGACGGCGACGACGAAAAGCGTGACAAGGAAGTTAAGACGTGCCGCGCCCTGCTCACCTGGGCGGCGGAAATTCCGGCGTGTGTTAGGCAGGTAATTCATTGGAAGGTCCTCTCGGTGTGGGTGGTCAGGTGCTGCTCTGCAACACGGCGGTGATCGCGTCGCGCACGACGCGGGTCGGTATTTCACTGCCGCTGACAATCCGCGCGCGGCCTAATCCTTCCAGCAGCACCCACTGCACGTGGCCGCCGACAACTTTCTTGTCAAGTCTCAGCAGGCGCAGGATCGATTCGTGATCGAGGTCGGCGGCGCGCGGCAGGCGCCCAGCGAGTTGGACGGCGGCCCTCAGCGATTCTAACGCCGATGCATCAATCAATCCCAGCCTGACGGAAATTTCCGCTGCCGCCAGCATTCCGTGCCCGACCGCTTCGCCGTGCCGGAACCGCTTATATGCGGTGACGGATTCGAGGGCGTGACCGATAGTGTGGCCGAAGTTCAGAACGCGCCGTGAACGATAATCAGTGCGACACTCATCCTCGCGTTCATCACCCGCGACGATACTGGCTTTGAAGGCGCACTGCGCGGCGATTAATTTAGCCAGCCCCCGTTCGATCTCAATCAACTGCTCGTCGGCGTCTTTCTTTGCTTCATGATGTGCGCTCGAAAATGTTTTCCAAGTGGCAAGCAAG
>JALZJL010000195.1 GCA_030859785.1 Acidobacteriota bacterium | reverse complement strand
AAGCGGTAGATGCCGCCGGTCGAGTAAGCGGCTTCCGGGGTCGAGTCGAAGAACCAGTTCGTGACATTCAATTGATGACTGCCCAGTTCGGCCATCAGTCCTTCGGAGTATTGCTTATAGACTCGCCAGTTCAGCAGATGATCCCAATCGGGGTAACCCCAACGGCTCGGGTTGAAGTCGGGCGTGGGCGGCTCTTCCTTCCGTCGCCAGTTGCTGCTGCGATGCCAGACAAGGCGCGCGTGGTACAGGTCGCCTAGCAACCCCGGCTTGATGATGTTGTCGTAGGCTGCCTGATAAATTGGGTTGTAGTAACGCTGATAACCGATCTCTAAAATCTTCCCGTTGCGATGCATGGCGTCGATCATGCGCCGGCAGTCGGGTTCGTTTTTCGCCATCATCTTTTCGCACAGGACATGCTTGCCCGCGTCGAGACAACCGATCGCGATGTCGGCGTGCGTCCACAGCGGAGTGGCAATGAGAACGGCTTCAAGGTCTTCCTTTTCAAGCATCTCGCGCCAGTCGTCATACTCTTTGGGTCGGGGCCAGCCGGCCTTGACCATTCCTTCGGCCACTTTCTGACGGCGCTTGGGATTGATCTCGCACAGCGCCCGCACGTCGATGAACTCCTTCTGACATCGAGACACATGTTCAGTTCCCATGCCGCCTGTCCCGATGAACCCGGCCCTGACCGGACCTCCGCCGGCGGGGCCACGTGTGACCGCCGCCGCGCTCAACGCGACGAGCGCCGGTGCGCCGGCAATCGCCTTCAAGAAGTTTCGCCGCCCTTCACCCTTCATTTCATCCGTCAGATTCATACTACAGCCTTCCTTACATTTTCATTCTGCCGCCGTCTCTTGCCTGCCAACAGTAAATCCAGACCTGCTATCGCCCCAGTGTTAAAGACCAGCAGCACACAGACGGCTACGGCCTCAATCAGCGTTTTATTGACAATCAAATACGTACCCTCGTTGCTCGGTTGCGGTGTTCCCGCCAGCGGAATTGAGAGCGCGTAAAATAGTGTCAGGAGCAGCAGCGCGCTCCAAGCCCCGACTCTCGTCAACAGACCAAGGATGAGCGAAAGTCCGATTAACAGGAGTGTGATCTTGACCGCGTGGTCGATCCACGGAGTCCAACCCGCATCGAGTAGACGTTGGAACAACCCGGCGAGCGGCCCCGAAGCAGCCTTGAGATAGCCGGCAGAAGTCCACGAACTGAGTGGTGTGCCGTCGGAACTCCAGCCCGGCAACACCAGCTTGTAGTAGCCTTCATACAGGAAGTGCCAACCGATCATGGTTCGCAAAGCCACCAGCGCAACTTGCTGTGCCGAAGACAGACGGCTTGGCAGTGCCTCGCTACTCATTGACGACCTCCACCTCACATTTATCGCTGCTGCCGAACACAACCGGACTCATCGCTCCGCTTTCGAGCATGACGGCCATCACGCCGGGATGACTCGCGCAGTAGCGTTCGGCTAACTCTGGGCCGCCGACGTAGAAGGCCGTTGCCAGCGCGTCGGAGACGGCGGCTGCACGCGCGATCACAGTCACGCATGAGACGCCCTCCGATGGATACCCGGTGCGCGGGTCGATGATATGTCCGTAAAGTCTGCCTTGATGCTCGAAGCACTGCTCCTCGCTGCCGCTGGTTGACATGGCGCAGTCGCGTAGACGCAACACCGCCATCCGCTTTTCCTTATGCCTCGGATGGCGCACCCCGACCATCCATCCCTTATGACCCGCAGCGTCACCACTCCCAACCGCGTGCATACTGCTGTAGCCCGCGCTGAGTAATGCTGAACGGACGCGGCGTCTGACATGTGCAGCAACACGGTCGAGCGCATAGCCCTTGCCGATACTGCCGAAATTGATTTCGACGTCGCGCCGCTCGAAACGAATTGTTTGTGACTCGCGATTCAAAACCAGCTTGTCGCTTCCGCTACACGAAATGGCTTCTTCGATTTCGCTCTCAAACGGCACGCGGCCTTCCCTCTTCAGAAAACCCCAGCATCGACTCAAGGGGTTTGATGTGATGTCGAAAGCGCCTTCCGTTTCGCGGTGCAGTTGTTGACACACCAGCAACAATTCAAAGAGCGATGCTTCGACCTCGACCGCAACCGACGCGGCGTTGCGGTTAATGAAACTCACCTCACTGCTCTCTCTGAAAATCGTTAATTGCTGCTCCAAACTATCAACCTCGTCCAGCGCGGCTTGCGCGGCGGCGACACCAGCCCGCTCTCGAAGCGGCAACGTTACTTCGAAGCGGCAGGCCATCGCCGGACGACTGACATGTAGCCAGAAACCTTCGGACGGAACGCGGTGGTCCGGTGTGAAATTTAGGAACTCTCGTCTCTGTAGAGTCTGCATTTGAAAAGGCTTGCCCCGCTTAGAAGAAAATCCTCAGACCGAACTGGATGTAGCGCGGAGAGGTCTCCGGCCTGCCGCCGGTCAGCGTTCCGAAGTTCGTATCGTAGTTGTTCCGTATGCGGTAGAGCTTGAACTCTTCCAGCGTTCTGATGTTATACGAGAGTGCTAATCGGGTGGCGAAGCCCTCCGGCAACCGTACATGGTAGAAATCCAGCGGCAGCGCGCCGGTGCCGGAGGGACGGGTGGCGTTCACCGTCGCACGTATCGACGCAAGCTGTGCGGCACCTGCCGGAGTCGAAGCCAGCGGTTGATTGTTGAACGTCGCCCAGGTGTTGTACTCCGCCGCAGTGATCGGCTGTGTCACGTTATTCACCGTCTCGGTCGTCAACTCGACCGGGAAAGTCCCCAGTCCAAAAGGCGTATTACCTGTGTTGTTGTAGCGGAAGTTGGGGTGGTTGAAGGCGTTGATTAAGTCCACTCTGAAGTTTATGCGGCGTCTGCCGTCCTGGTTGGCGAACGGCCACGGAAAGTCTTTCGATAACGAAAAGTCGAAAAACTCCTGCCTCGGCGGGCGAATATCGAGCGAGCGCGGGGCATTGCCCAACTGTCCCTTGATCGGACGCATAAACGCTGCCGGATTGATGAATGGTTCGCAAGCGTTGCCTGTCGGGCAATCGCGCTTCCACAGAGGATTCCTCAGCGGCACGCCCTCCACGATGTCCGGTCTCACCACACGATTGAAAAGCACACCACCGAGCCGGTTAGGGTCAGTGATAAACGGTAAGAACGGAGTTCCACCCGGCATGCGGAACACACCGGACATCGTCCATCTTCCGAGTATCGCATCCAACACCTTCGGTGCATCACCAAGGAACCGGCGTGTGCGCCCAATCGGCACGTCCCAGACGAACGTCGAACTGAAATTGTTCTTGACATCGTAGGTCGAGATGGAGCGGTCTGACTCAAGCGGTGCTCCGAGAGATACTTGACCTCGGGCCTGACCAGATGACAGCACTCTCGTATCAGGGCTTGAGTCCGACGCAGTGTCAATGCCTTTGCCGAATGTATAGTTCGCCGTGAAAGTCAGCCCCCGGCCGACACGGCGTCGCACGTCTATATACCCCGCATGTCGAATACTGGTGGCCGAAGGATCGAAATACCGGTTGAGCGGGTCGAAGCCGAGGTACGTGGTCAGCGCGCTGGCGCGACTGATGTTAATCACGGAACCTTGCAGATTCCTGCGCCCCAGCGGGTCGGCAATCGCCCCGGTCACATCAATACCCTGCGACTCTAATGTGGTGATTTGGTTTACGTCACGTGGGTTGATGTTGACCAGCGGTAGGAACAGGTGCGTTCCCTGGTTGCCGACGTAAGCAATCTCGACGACGGTGTTTCTGAACGGTTCCAATTGCACCGCCAGATTCCAGTTCGTTGAGTACGGAACCTTTCCACTGTTTCTCGATCCATCTGTGGCGAATGCATTAACGCCGAGGCTATTAAGGAAGACCAACCCGTTCGCATCAGCGTTCAGAATCTGATCGAGTGTGGCTCCTGCTCCCTGCAACGGTGGGTTACTCGACAATCGAATGGGTTGGGTTGGGTCCGCCGTGCCGCCGACCGCCGAGCCGGTGGCAATCGTCCCAGTGTTAACAAAGCCACTGAAGTCAGGATTCGGCGAGCGGTTATTGCCGGTCAGTGGCGCGTGCGAAATGCCGTAGCCGCCGCGAAGGACAATCGATCTACTCTCCATATCCAAACCGAAGATTTTCATCTTCGGACTCCACGCGAAGCCGATGCGCGGCTCAAAGCCGAGGTAATCAACTGGGGTGATGTACTGCGAACGCCCGCCACGACCTGAGAAAGCAAACGGTGGGATATTCACAGATGTCGGTACGTAGTCTGGAATCGCAGCGGTTGCCAACAATCCCATATTATTAGCCAGGGTGCGGCGTTGTGCCGCAGTCAGCGGAAAAGCTTGGGCCAAATCGGGCCGGAATACGCCCTGTTGGTTGTGCTTCTCTAGACGGGGGTACTGAAGCGAATAGCGCAGCCCGAGGTTCAAGGTCAAGTTCGGGCGCACCTTCCAGTCGTTTTGCACGAACGCGGCCCCGCCCTTCCAGCGGTAATCATAGTCGAGGATGAGCGGTCTCAGATCGACCGAGTTCGGCACCCCGAGCAGTACGCTGGCGACGGTGTTCCCGCCGTTGACCACGTTTGTCCCGCGGTTGTTGCTGGTATTAACGACACGAAAATCCCATCTGCCACCTGAGGCCGAGAAGAATGGGGTGGAGGTCAGCCGGGCGTCGCTCAGATCAACGCCGAACTTCCAGGTCATGTTTCCGCGCGTCCAGTAAACGATGTCGCTGATGTTGTAGCGCTGCTCGACGTTGAAGTTATTGGTGGAAGCAGCCGAGCCGATGTCTGCACCCGTGTAGTTGCCGTCGCGGGCGATCAGGAACAGAGGGATGCCGCCCGTGGTCAGTGCGGGCAGCCCAAGCTCTCTGGCTAGGCTCCGCCCGTTCTTGATCGAGAACTCGGGCGAATAGTCTTCGCTGAAGTTCCCGCGCGTATAGTTAAGCCGCAGGTCATTGACGAGGGTCGGCGAGATGATGTTGTTAAAGGCTACCAGAAACTGCCTCGCGTCGCTGTAGATGCCGGCGTTGCCATTCACGTCATTTCCTGAACCTCGGATGCCGACGGCGGGCGTCAGCGTGTAGCGGAAGTTAATTTTAGAGTTGTCAGTGAAGTTGTGGTCAAGTCTGAGTGTGTAGCGCGTTTCGTTCTGCTCGACGAAACGTTGCAGGAAATAGTTCCTGATGAAGTTTCCATCCCGGAAGTACCCTTCGGCAGGCGGCATAAACCCAAGTATCTTTTGACCAATCGGGTCAATGAATTCCGTCGGAATAATATTCAATGCCGGGTTAGCCGTGGCATTGATGGCGGGATTACATTGCGGTGTCATGATGGTTGCACCCTGCACCACCTGCGGCACGAGAATCCTTCTCGGATCACCGAACTGGCAATACTGATTGCCGGTCGCTAAGGCAATCGGGACTAACCGACCGCCAGCCAGCACGAATTGTTGATAGATGTTCGCATTGCCGATAGAGTTCTGGTTAAACCGTGCGGCGACCTCTGCCGGCAGAATGCCGCTATCCGTCCTCACGAGGTTGCGGAAATCACCTGACAACTCGGCGGCGGTGGGCACCAGTGCCGACGACGTCACGAAATCTTTTCGCCAACGCGGTTCGTAGGCGAAGAAGAAGAAGGATTTGTTCTTCCCGTTGTAGAGGGCCGGGCCGCCCTCGCCGAATCTTGGCAGAAAGATCGGCCCGCCCACCGTGAATGAAACCTGATTAGAGCGCAGATTGTTACGCGGGCGCGGAGCGTTGCTGATCGTGAATGGCGTCGCGTTGAATTTTGGATTACGTGTGTACCAGAGCGCCACGCCGTTAAAATTGTTGGTTCCCGACTTGGTGGTGACGTTGATCGTGCCGCCGCCGGTATTGCCGTATTCAGCCGAGTACGCCGAGGTCTGCACGGTGAACTCCTGCACCGTCTCCGGCGTGAAACTGACCACTGCGCGCGCGATGCCGACGCCCGTGTTGTTGACGCCGTCCGCGAGGATGGCTGTACTGCCGGAACGACCGCCGTTCACATTCAGATTAAAACCAGGCACCGGCTGATCTCCGCCCACGCCCGGGTCCTCGCTGCCGGCGTCGCCCGACACATTAGGGGCCGTCACCGCCAAGTCAAGCACACTACGGTTGTTCAGCGGAACATCCTGTATCTGTCGCTCGGTGATGGTGTGGCTCGTGACGCCCGATTCCGTGTTAAGCAGTGGCGCGTCTGATGTCACCGTTACCTGCTCTCCGACGTCCCCGGTTTCAAGACTCACGTTGGCCGTAGCTGTCGTCGCGGTATCTACTTTCACGCTTTCCAACAACGCCTTCTTGAACCCCGCCATTTCCACCGTCACGCTGTATGAGACCGGATCAAGCGAGGAGGCAGAAAATGCGCCGTCGTCTGAAGTCATCAGCGTTACCGACTGGTTGGTGCCAAGGTTGGTAATAGTTACCGTCGCCCCCGGTATCGCCGCACCGTTGGGGTCTGTCACCGTTCCGCTGATACCCCCCTTGTTGGTCTGTCCGATGACAGCCACAGCGCAGAGTAAAACGATTACGAGAATTCGCACTGGTAGCATGATTTTGTCTCCTTACTTCTCAGGTATTTCAAAAGGTCAGGACGTGACGTGTTTCCTTCGACGACGTATGACGTTGACATAAGACGATGGGCACGGCGTCACACGGGATCAGAAGGCGCAATTAGCCCCAGCACGTAAAACGCATAACAAAATAACAACAGCACCAGCATCACATGCCGTGGCGCGGGCCACGCAAACCACGATGAATGATGAAGGGCAAGATGCTCTAACAAGATGGTGAAGTACGGGGAGGTATACTTTCTCAAAACTTGCGGCGACTCTCAAAGCCCGCGCGTGTGAGTCGCCTCACCTAGCGTAATTTCGATCAGTGGCAGATGCGCTCTTGCGCCAGATAGAGTGCTGCACGCTTATGTCTCGTGCAGAGCGGCTTGTATCGATTGCCTTGGTGATTGATTTCCCGTCTTGAACGATTGGGCGATTCTCGCCGCTCGATGCATCATTCGTCTTGGGAAATTTAGACTATTAGATCATAACGCTGGAGGTGATGGATAGAGTCGTTTCAGTTTTTCATGCGCATCCGTCACCGAGAAGCGCCAGTCAATCGTCGATTGCTCTGTGTTGCGCTGTTTCTCCCACGCCGCGATTTCTCGCACCAGAGTTGCTTCATCCGGGATCCGACGGTCAAGACATTGCCGCTGCGACACGCTCAATTCGATCTCCGCCATGTTGAGCCAACTGCCATGCTTCGGCGTGGGTTAGGGATAGCCGAAAGTCACCGATTGAAGCTTAGCCTGGCATCTATGCGAAAATGGATAAGCTATTCAGGTTCTCGTGGATTTCTCTATTTCGACAGCGAAAACGTGCGTCGGCCCGAACATGTTCGAGCGGAAGACGATCCATTTCCCGTCAGGCGTGAAAGTGACATTCGGCTCAAGCTCGTAATTGTGCTTGATCATGTTCACCAGCCGCTCGGATTTGAAAAACCCGGGCTTGGTAAGATTTTCAGAATTAGGATTTCTAATGCCTGCCACATCCGGAATACTCTCTGGGCGGAACAAATAAATCCACTTTCCGTTTTTGGCATGAGCCACCATCTCACTGTCTCCACCATCACCACCAAACAGCGCTCCGTCGCGCGACACATTGAAATGCACCGACCACTCGTCTCGTTGTAGATGGTAGTAAGTCCTTCTTCCGGTCGCAATCTCAAAACCAGCGACCCAGAAGTCCTCGCCGCGTGGCGTTTGCAGGTCGTACCAGATGGTCTTGCCATCGTTGCTGAAAAACTCGTGCCCGGCAATCTCCATGTTCATCGTGCGTGTGTGAAGCTTCGTCATCCCCGTGCCGTCGGTGCGGATTGTCCAGAGACGGTCAACTTTGTGCCACGGGCCTTCATGACAAAACATGATCAGGTTCGGGTCGGTCGGCGAAAACTGTAAATGACCGAGCCAGTCTGTCGCGCGGTGAATCGTCTTCACTTCGCCGGTTCCGGTGCTCACGGTATACATCACCATCGGGATGCGCTGTTCGAGGCGATTATTCATCATCACCTCTTTCCGCTCGGCGAAGGTCAGGGGTTTGCCGTCGGGGCCGAGCATTCGCTGAGTCTGCCAGTCGGGAGCGCCGCCGGGCGTTCTTTGGCTCTGCACTTGACCTTGGCCTTGACCCCTATTACCGGATTGCTGCTGGTCGTTGCCTTCGGTACGAGCGCCGAGGAGCAAGGTCTCATCGGCGTTGAGCGATGAGAGGCCGCCGCGGAAAGGCAGCTTGACGATTTCGCGTGTGGCGCGGGTATCGAGATGGGTCGCGTAGACTGTTCCCTCCTTCGTGTAGTAGACCTGCCGGCTCTTTCTGCCGACGACGATGACACCCACTCGCCCCTCGACCACTTTCTCGATTTCCCTTGTCTTGAGATTGATCGTGGAAATCCCGTTGGGCGTGGTGATGATCAGTTTGTCGCCTTCGGTGGTGTAGGCATTCTGATGGAAGTAGAGACTCTGGCTGCCCGGCTCGTCGGACAGGCGCACGATGCGATGGCCCGTGTCCGGGTCGATCCATTCGCGCGGTACTTCTGTTCCATTTTGCGCTTGTCCGGAGATTTGATTAGCGGGGGCTGACGAAAAGAACATGATTACGGAAACCAATAGAGAGATTTTGCGGATCATCTGACTCCTCCGTTCATCTGACAAGTTAACCATGTCTACGATGCCTTCGATTAATTTAAGACTTACGCAAGATGCAGAAGAGGAACAACGGATTACACAAATTACACGGATTGATTCCGATCATCAGGTAACGAATGCGAGTGACTGATCTGGGATAGCTCATATCCGGAACCGGCTCACCCGTCTCCGAGGAGGGTCGCCGCTCGCCAACCTGCGCGTATGGATTCAACATCTCTAAGCTGCCTTTGACGGTTGCGTTGCAAAAACTATTCTAGCGCGCGAGAGTTCTGCGAGTGCTTAACGCTCAGGCAACGATCCCGAAAAGCGTAGCGACAAACTTCGCCTGCTCCATTGCATCACTTCCACTTAATCTTTTGACCTGACCTTTACGAATCATGTTGACGGCTTCAATCCCTTCGATGGTTCGCTCCGCGGTGTAGAACGATTTGAAACATTGCGCTGCTCGCACCTTCTTTTTGACGAAGCGGTGATCCTGCTCGATCACGTTGTTCATGTATTTCACACATCGTAGGCGACAATCCCTCGGCAGCACTTTCTCATCTTGTGAAGTAGCAAAGGCATCCGGATAGGCAGCGTTTTTATCGACGTTGATCGTGAAAGGAAGTCGACGATGGTCGGCTCTCATTAGTTTCTTGAAGAAGCGTTTCGCGGCGCTAATATCGCGTTTAGCGGAGAGCATAAACTCAATGGTTTGCCCATTTTTGT
>JALZJL010000424.1 GCA_030859785.1 Acidobacteriota bacterium | reverse complement strand
GCCGGTTAGTGTCTCCGGTTAGGGGCATAACTGTTGCAGGCAAAAGGGCTTCAAAAACAGTCGAGCGACCTTACCGCTGCGTTGAATTGTAATTAGAGCGTTGCACTTACAAGTTGAATCCGCCTTTTGATTTAGAACCAGATGATAGTCAGCACGAAGCGGCTGCGGATGAGAGCAGAGATGCATCGCGAAGATGAACATGAAAATACAAACGTAGCCCGAGGCTTCGAATCTTCACACTTGCGCAATAGCCCCGACAACCGTCACGCAAGTAACAGACCCGAATCCTACGGGCTACGTTTGTAGGTTGCGGTCGATTAAACGAGCGCAACCAAGCTCAATCTCTGTCCGAATAAAAAATTATGATTGAAGTGGCGGCAATCTACCGAAATGTAATGCTGCGATTCCGCCGGTCAGATTCTGATATTCAACTTCTGCTAAACCAATTTCACGCATCATCTCAACCAAGCGCTTTTGATCCGGGAAACGCGACACAGAGTCCGGAAGATATTCATACGCGCCACGTGAACCGCTCACGATGCCGCCGATACGCGGCAATACACGGGTAAAGTAAAACTGAAACAACGCGCGAAACCCCGGCACTACTGGTCTCGAAAATTCAAGGATTGCGATTCGCCCGCCCGGCTTCAGCACCCGAGACAACTCTCGCAGCCCGCCTCGCACATCCGCCAGGTTGCGTAGACCGAACGCGATAGTCACGACTTCAAACGACGAATCGGCGAATGGAAGAAGCAGCGCGTCGCCTTCGATAAACGGAATCGAAAAAATGTTTGTTGTTGACTTTCGATGGGCGATTTCCAGCATCGGTCGGCAGAAATCGACGCCAATTACTCGCGCATCGCCAGCTTCCGCCAGCGCCAGCGCGAGGTCACCGGTTCCGCAAGCAACATCAAGCGCGCGCGTACCCGAAACAAGAGCGGGCCGCAGTTGATTCGCCAGCCGCCGCCGCCAACGCTTATCCGTGTTACCTGATAAAAGATGATTTAAAAGATCGTATCGTCCGGCAATACCGGCAAACATCGAGCGCACGAGAGCCGCATGATCGTGCTCCTGCCGGCTTAAGCTCTCTTCTTGTTGATCGACGGTTGCCACAATAAACTCTAAACACCCCTCATTAGGTTGCAGAAGGCTTGCGATTGCTTTGCGATTCGCTTACGGACGCCGCATTGGTAATCCCGGCGTTGATGGCGTGCGCGGCGTCGAGGTCGGCGATTGTGTTTTGGGATCGCTCGCCGCGCCCAACACTTCGAGCGATCCACTGCGCGCCAAATCACTGCGGAGCTTGGTTTCGTCGCCGACTGCAACCGTCGCCACAGATGCATCGCGGAAGAGGCGCGCCGCTATCTTCTGAATGTCAGTCGGACTCAGAGAGTTGATCGCGCGAGTTAATTCCGGCGTGCTCACCGCCTCAGACTTGTAAGTCTCAGCGTCGAGCCATCCTTCAGCGATGACTTCGGTCCGCTCCCCATTCTGATTCAACGCCGCGAGAGTCTCCCGCTTGGCGTTCTCCAGCGCCACCGGAGTCGGTGGCGTGGTTACGAACTCTTCGAGAGTTTTGCGGGCAGCCTCGAACGCCGTCGCCGCCGAACCGGTTGATCGCACCGCAGCGCTCATCCGAAAAATTCCGTCGATGGCGTAGGCGTCGTGCCTCACGGACAGCACGCTCTCTTTAAGTTGGGGCGCGAGGGCGCGCCAGCGATCACGTACCAGAAGCGGCAACACGGCGGCGGCAGCGGCGTCGCGGTCGGTGCGTGCCACGCCGCGTAGCGCGAGTCGCGCTTCGACATCAGGTGCGCCCGCGAGATTGACGATCAGCGTCGACTGTCCAGGCTTTTCGGGTTGCCGAAAGGTTGCGGGGATGACTCGTTCGCTGCGCCGCCAAACGCCGAGGAACTGACGCACGGCACGCAGCGCACGGGCCGGCTCGACTCCGCCAATGCACACCAGCGTCGCGTTGTTCGGGTTCAGAAAACGTTCGCGCGCGAGCATCAGGTCAGTGCGGTCGATGCGCGCCAGACTCTCTGGGGAGCCGGTCATCAAACGCCCGTAAGGGTACGAACCGTAGAGCCGGGTGGCGATGGCACGGTCGGCGATTGTCTCCGGTGCGAGGCTCACGTCGCGCATCACTTTGATTCGTGCTTCGCGCAATTGCATGACCGTCTCCGGTGTCAGCCGCGTGCTAACGGTGGCGTTACGCAACAGCTCGACGAGGCGCTCGAACTCAGTGGCGCGGCCCGTGAGCGTCACGTTAATCGCGTCGTAGTTGGTCGACACAACCAGCTTTCCGCCTAAATCTTCGGTGACGTACTGCCGCGTCGCCGAGTCGGGAAAAAGCGCGTCGCCGAGCAGGGCCATCAAGCCCTCTTTACCGTCCAGGTCAAAGGTCGCCCCGCTGTGGATGCGCAGCTTCAACAGCACTTGCGCGTCACCGGGGCGATTCCAGAAAAGCACCTTCAGCCCGTTCAGCAACTGCTCGCGGCGCGGTTCGGGGAGTTTCTCCGCGTGTTGCCCTTGGGTCGTCATTGCTGGTGCGAGAAACATCAGAACGGTCAGCAAGGCCGTTACTCTGAGCGTATGCGTTGTCATCGAGTTTTGCAGCTTCATAAGGTATTGATGGAAGTTTTCGACGCCCGTTCGGATGAGGGTAGATTTTCCGGAGCCACGCAAAAAGACTGACAGGATGTCGCGTTGGGGAAAGTTAGAACCTGCCAAAAGCATAGAGGCCGTCGGCGGCAGCGTCAACCGTACATCGACACGCGGGCACGTCGTACTATAACGTCATTACTGTATAAAGACATGTTAGCATTACCTCCGAGAATCCTTCGGGCCGGCGCAAGCATCCACTTGACGCTCAAGTGGCATCTAAAATCTGTTTTTCCCTGGCAGAACGCTTGAGTTAATACTTGACGCCGGATGCTCACCGGTTTAGATGTGTGTTGTATAATGCGGATTGGTGTTTTCAGAAGGGAAACCTGAGCCGCCGCCGAGTCGATTAAAGGTTTAGATGCGTGCCCCGGCTATCTAAGCATCAAAGTTCAGCCTGTGAATTCCCAAATAGCAGCGAGGTTGTAAAGATGAAAAAGTGTCCGACGTGTGAGGAAACCTTTGCCGATAAGTTTGGCTTCTGTCCGGTCGACGGCGCGCCCTTAAATGGCTCTGCCACCACTGGCGCGGCAACCGAATATCCCTCGCTGGTAAATAATGCTTCCGTCGCTAAACCTGAAGCCGCGACTGAAGTGACTACCTTTACGGCAGCGCCGCCGTTATTGATAACTGAAGCCAAAACCACATCGCCGGATGACTTCATCGCCGGGGACACATTCACGTCTCCCGCGTTGGCGGCAGCTTCGATCAGCAATGCGCCGCGGGCGGAGCGTGGAGAGTATCACCTGACGATGCTCGAAGATGTCGGTCTGACGCGCCGTCTCACCACTGAGTTGCAGCGCGTCCGCCACGAATCTCAACTTACCTGGCCCGAATTCAAACGCGACCCCGCAGGCTTTGCCCGTCGTACCACGACCGCCTACGGCACGCTCTTCTGGCGCACCTTCTCACAGCGCAATGTCGCCCTCGCGACGATGACCGCCTTTGTCGCCATGTTCGCCATCATCGGCGCGGTGTGGGCCGCCGATGGCTTCAGCCGCAGTAGTGTGACGACACGGGCCGCGGCGGTCGACGACCAATTGGAGTTGGTCGGGATGGTCGTCGACATCCCGGAAGCGCAGCCGACGCCCGACCCCGGCACCGCCGGGATGGCGAAGGGCAAGGGTGGCGGGTCGAAGCCGAAGCAGGAGAAGGCAGCGGGCGGCGGCGGCGGCGGGCGCCAAGAGCAGTTGCCGGCCAGTTTCGGGAAGTTACCGCCGGCACAGTTGATGCCGCAAATCTTGCCGCCGAACCCGCGACCGCCGACGGTGAAGAATCCGAGTTTGCCGACGACGCCGACGATCGATGCTGACCCGGCGTTGTTTCCGCCGGACAATCGGGACATTGCGTTTGGTGATCCGAAGTCGCGGTCGACGGTGACGAGCAGTGGGCCGGGCGAGGGCGGCGGGATTGGGACGGGCAAAGGCGGTGGCGTGGGGAGTGGCGAGGATGGCGGGGTGGGGCCGGGACGCGGCGGCAACACGGGAGGTGGCGACAGAAACGAGGGTGGTGGTGGGCCGGGTGGCGGCGGTGGCGGCTACGACCGGACGTTCCAGCCGCGGGAGGTAACGCGGAAGGCGGTGTTGTTGTTGAAGCCGGAGCCTGGGTTCACGGAAGAGGCGCGGAAGAACAACGTGATGGGGACGGTGAAGTTGCGGTTGGTGTTGGCGTCATCGGGACAGGTGACGAACATCGCGGTGGTGAAGGGATTGCCGGACGGGTTAACGGAGAAGGCGATCACGGCGGCGCGGTCGATCCGGTTCCAGCCGGCACAGAAGGACGGGCGACCGGTATCGCAGTATGCGGTCATCGAATACTCGTTCAACATTTACTAGAATGACAATGGCAGCGTCGGTAACTTCTTGCATCATGTCCGTTCATTAAATCGACGTCGGCCCGCTTACTTTCTCGACAAGATTTCTGGCATCATGAGACCGCACAATTGGTCGCGCAGGCGGCGAGTTGTGCGGTCGTTCTTTTTCTGCCGCTATGATAAAAGGTTTCGTTCACTGTAATCTTAATTTGTGAGCAGGGAGCTTGTGACCGAATCAAACCGCCCCCTTTTGAATGTGGTCTGTCTGGCGAGTTACTTCAAAGGAGTCGAATTCCTGCGCGAGTGCAAGCGTCAGGGGAATCGTGTCGTCCTCATCACCAAAGAAAAGAATCTGCATGAGGACTGGCCGCGTGAGAGCCTCGATGACATCGTCGCGGTCCCGGACGCCGCCGGCCCTGAACTTCTGACGCACATCGTCGGTCAACTCGCCCGCCAGCGGAGGGTCGACCGCCTCGTCGCGCTCGAAGAGTATGACGTGCTGACGGCGGCGACGATCCGCGAACATTTGCGGATGCCGGGCATGGGCGTCACTGCGGCCCACCTATTCCGCGACAAGCTGGCGATGCGCGTGCGCGCACGTCAGTCGCGCATTCGAGTACCGGAGTTCGTTCACGCGCTGAATTACGATGACCTGGGCGTGTACATGAATCGCGTGGCGGCACCGTGGGTGCTGAAACCGCGCTCTGACGTTTCAGCCGTGGGCATCAAAAAACTGCACGACAGCGAACAAGTGTGGCGCGCCATCGACGCGCTCGACGAGCGCGAGTTAATTGCCGAAAAATCGCCGAACTATCTGCTCGAACATTTTGTCGACGGGGATGTCTATCATGTGGACTCTCTGGTGGACAGAGGGAAGGTGGTTTTCGCGGGTGTCAGTTGCTACGGGCGACCGCCGATGGACGTGGCGCATCAGGGTGGCGTGTTCATCTCTCACTCGGTTGAGCGCGATACGGAAGATCATCCGCTTCTACTGCGAATGAACCGCCGTTTGATGACGTGCCTCGGATTAAAGCGCGGCACCGCCCACGCCGAGTTCATCAAAAGCCGCGCGGACGGCAAATTCTATTTCCTCGAAGTCGGGGCGCGCGTCGGTGGGGCGTACATCGCCGAAACGCTGGAAGCCGCGAGCGGTCTTAATCTCTGGCGCGAGTGGGCGAAGATCGAGTTGATTAACGGCGAGACACCTTATGAAGCCCGACCCACAAGTAACGAGTACAGCGGCATCGTCCTCTCACTCGCGCGGCAGGAGTACCCGGACACCTCGGCCTATAGTGAACCGGAGATCGTCGACCGTATCAAGAAGCGTTACCACGTCGGCTTAATTGTCTGCTCGCCAGAGTTGGGCCGCGTCAAAGAACTGCTTTATCAATACGCCGGACGCTTTAACGAAGACTTCTGCGCGGTCGCGCCACCGCTCGAACGCGCTCAGTAAAGAATCGGCCAATCAAATTTTTATCCCAACCAATGTCATAGCAGCAAGAGCGAACATCAATGAGCCAACAATCAATCTCACCTTACGGTTCGTGGAAATCGCCGATTACATCCGACCTGATTGTTTCCGGCACCGTCGGCCTCGGTCAGGTGTTGATCGATGGCGACGATGTTTACTGGGCGGAGCTTCGACCCGCCGATGGTGGCCGTGTGGTCGTGGTGCGGCGTTCACCAAACGGCGTCAAGGAAGACTTGATGCCGGCGCCGTTCAATGCGCGGACGCGCGCCCACGAATACGGTGGGGGCAGCTACGCGGTCGCCGACGGGAAAGTGTATTTCTCGAACTTTGCCGACCAACGTTTGTACTGCGTTGAGAAGCACGACGCCGAGCCACGTCCGATGACGCCGGCTGGGGTTGATCGGCGCTACGCCGACGCCGTCATCGACCGGCAACGCAAGCGTCTGATTGCGGTGCGCGAAGATCACACGGACACGGGGCGCGAGGCCGTCAACTCGATTGTCGGCCTCGCGTTCGATGGCGACGGGGTTGATGTCAAGCACATGGCGGGAAACGGTGCGGACGGGGACTCGGTTGTGCATCGCGGTGTCGAGGGTGACGGAGAAGTGGTGCTCATCTCCGGCCATGACTTCTATTCGTCACCGCGCGTCAGACTCGACGGGACACATCTCGCGTGGCTTGCCTGGAATCATCCGAACATGCCCTGGGACGGCTGCGAGTTGTGGGTCGGGGAATTGGCCGCCGACGGATCCCTGAAGCAACCGGAGAAAATTGCCGGCGGCGAAAGTGAGTCCATCTTTCAGCCCGAATGGTCGCCGGACGGGACGCTCTATTTCGTTTCTGACCGGAGCGGGTGGTGGAATCTGTGCCGTGCCTTAGACACACAGAGAATCGAGCCGGTGTGTGGGATGAATGCGGAGTTCGGTCGTCCGCAGTGGGTCTTCGGAATGTCGACTTACGCTTTCGAGTCGTCCCGGCGGATCATCTGCACATTCTGTGATAACGGCACGTGGAAACTGGGCCGTATCGAAACAGTGAGCGGGAATCTCGAACCGATTGAAACATCTTACACAGAGTTCGGATCGTTGCGCGCGTCGGCGGGGCGCGTCTTCTTCGCCGGTGGTTCGGCGACCGAGCGCGTGCTCGTGGCGCAACTCGATCTGACGACTGGGGGTGTCGAAGTTCTGCGCCGTTCAAGCGAGATAGAGGTCGACACCGGTTACTTGTCTGTGCCGGAAGCAATCGAATACCCGACAGAGGACGGGTTAACTGCGCACGCATTTTTTTATGCGCCCCGTCACCGCGATCATCGTGCGCCGGATGGGGAACGCCCGCCGCTCCTTGTCATGTGTCACGGCGGGCCGACATCAGCGACATCGGGGATTCTAAGTTTGGCGGTTCAGTACTGGACGAGCCGGGGCATCGCGGTGCTCGACGTGAATTACGGCGGGAGCAGCGGCTATGGTCGCGCTTATCGCGAGCGCCTTAATGGCAGGTGGGGTATTGTTGACGTGGATGATTGCATTAACGGCGCGCGCCATCTCGCCGAACGCGGTGATGTTGACGGCGACCGTTGCGCGATTACCGGTGGGAGCGCCGGCGGCTACACGACGCTCAGCGCGCTGACGTTCCGGCGCTTCTTCAAAGCCGGGGCGAGCCATTTCGGCGTCAGTGATTTGGTCGCGCTCGTCAGAGATACGCATAAATTTGAGTCGCGCTACCTCGACCGTCTGGTCGGGCCGTACCCGGAGCGCGCCGACATTTATTACGAGCGCGCGCCAATCAACTTCACCGAGCGTTTATCATGCCCGGTCATATTTTTTCAGGGGTTGGAAGACAAGGTCGTGCCGCCGAATCAAGCCGAGTTGATGGTCGACGCCCTCCGCGCTAAAAAGCTGCCGGTGGCCTACGTCGCATTCGAAGGAGAGCAGCACGGCTTCCGTCGCGCCGAGAACATCAAGCGGGCGCTCGACGGCGAGCTTTACTTTTATTCGCGAGTCTTCGGCTTTGAGTTGGCCGAACAGGTCGAGCCGGTTCACATCGAAAATCTGTAGGCGTCTCTTCAAGCGTCGTTGACCGATAAATACAGAAAGCGTAAGTGCCGCAACACGAGAGGCGACGGCACTTACGCTTTGAGAGAATTATGCTTTTGGAAAATTTGCGGCGCGAGGCGTGTGTTTAGCCGCGTCGCATCATCGGGCGCTGTTTCCGCTTGTTGCGCTTGCGCGCCAGTGCGGACTTCAGTTTCGCCTTTTGCCCGCGCGACATAAAGAAGGCGTGCTTCTTCGCATCCTTGATGATTTCTTCGGACATCACCTTACGCTTAAATCGCCGCAGAGCGCTTTCAATCGACTCACCTTGGTTGACGTTCACTGTTGCCATCATTTATCTCCGATTAAGTTTCAAGCGGGATCATAAACGTTACGCGCTCTCTGCCCCGCCACTTGTCTCAGCGTCGCCCTTGAATTTGAAATTTATGATTAACGCAAGTCGTTAAAAAAGCGACGCCGCAATTGAAGCCACCCCACTAGTTGTAAAGTGATCGGCCATTTTGCCAAGACATTTGCCAATTAGCAAGCGTCGACGGAAGAGTTACTGAGGCTGAACCTGGGCCTGTGGCTGCGCTTGTGCCTGCGAATGAACCAGCCGGCGCAGGCGATCTTGGAAGAGCACGTCGATTTTCTTCGGCTCAATCAAAGCCGTGACCTCGCCGACCCCGTAAGCCGGGTGGGTCAGCGTCTGGCCGATGCGATAGGTACGCGTCCAGTCGTAAGGCGCGCCGGTTTTGGTCGCTCCGGCACGGGCGCTGGTCGCTCCGGCGGCGGGACTTTTGAACGGGCTGCGGGTGCCGCATTGGGGGCAACTGACCCGCGAGACGTGACCGCGCTTCGTGATCGAAGCGACAACGTGGCCGCGCGTCTCGGCACACTTCTCACAATGCTTTTCGACGCAATCCCCGACCGAATACATAGGTTTATTCATTGGTTCCTCTTTCGAAAAGCCGCGCGTTGATCGCTCTCTCCGCGTGCACGCAGATCGCGCGGCGCCTGAATGATTGATGTGGATTAATGCGGCGATACGTTCTGACTATTTATATCTGTATGTGATACGGCCCCGCGACAGGTCATACGGAGACATCTCGACAGTGACGCGGTCACCTGGCAGAATGCGAATAAAGTTCTTACGCATCTTGCCGGAAATTTGTGCCAGAACGACATGCTCACTGCCGTCGAGACGCACTTTGAAAAACGCATTTGGCAACTTATCGACAATCACACCCTCAGCCGGAATTAAATCTTCTTTAGCCAATCGAAATCTCTCCTCATCAGAGGCCGTGCTTTACTTGCCACGGACGAACAAAACCA
>JALZJL010000417.1 GCA_030859785.1 Acidobacteriota bacterium | reverse complement strand
TGATGGGCAGATTCATCAAAGTTGAGTTGAGCGACGAGCACCGCGCTGCTTTGGAAAAAGGCTATCGTCATGATAGCAGACATGCCTTTCGCATTCGTTGTCAGATGGTTTTAAGGAAAAGCGAAGGGCGCAAATCAAGGAAGAGTGACGAAGTTTTGGGTTGTTGCGAAGCCGCTGTCAATAACTGGCTCAAGCGCGAAAAACAAGCAGGCGTTAGTATCTGACAGGAAATGGAGACAGCCATTGTACTCGGACTTCTCGTCCTCGCCATCGTGCTGTTCGCGATGGAACGTATCTCCGTTGACATCATCACGCTGATGTTGCTGATCGCACTCGTCGCCAGCGGCATACTGACAACGGCGGAAGCCTTCGCCTGATTCAGCAGAAACATCACGATTATACTCGTCGCAATTTTCATCATCAGCGGCGCGCTCCAGCGTACCGGGGTGATGGATGCGGTCGGCACTCGCTTGTACAAAGTCGCGGGCGGGAGTCAGAGCCGCTTGATGCTCGTCGTGCTGTCAACGGTCGGCGGCATCAGCGGGTTTATGAACAACACGACGGCGACGGCGATCTTTGTGCTGCCGGTCATCGGATTGGCGAAACGAACCGGCTTCAGCGCCTCGAAGCTACTGATGCCGGTCGCTTTCGCTTCTTCCCGACGCTCTCATCTTCAGTCTTAGTGTGACCTTTCTCCATCAACTTGGGATGCTTCTTGATCGCCGTTGACCTCACTTTCCGCTAACCGGCGCGCTCCCTACTGCTCGCTCACGAGACGGAACGCGGTTGCCGGCGATCCAAACGGATTCAAGTGTTTTCGTTTTTGTGATGTCAGTCAGCGGATTGCCGCTGAGCACAACGAGGTCTGCCTGCTTCCCAGGCTCAAGCGTGCCGAGACTCTCTGCCAATCCCATGCAGCGGGCAGCATCGCGCGTCGCCGACAGCAGGATTTGCATCGGTTTCAGCCCGGCTTTAGCCATCAACTCCATCTCCATATGCTCGAAGTATCCCTGGAATCGCGCGGGAGGACCCGAATCAGTTCCAAAGGCAATGGTGACGCCGGCTTCAGTCAGCGCTTTGAGGTTCTTGCTTGCCACTTCAAGCGCTCGCTTGTAGCTTTGAGCGCTACGGCTACTGCTCATCTCCTGCTGGCGCTTCGGATCACTCAACTGCTTAATGACTGATTCGTCAGCTTCACGCAGAAAGAACGGATCACGGAAGAACTCAGGCGTCTGTTCATAGACGAAGGCCGAAACTTCGCGCGTCAGCGTCGGGCACACGCACACATTGCGATTCTTCAATAATGTGATTAACTCTGAGTCAACCTCTCGATCTCGCACACTGTGCGCCAGGAAATCAACACCCGACCGCAGTAACGATTTTGCATCATCGAGATAGAACATGTGTGCGGCCACTCTTAGATTCTTAGCATGAGCTTGTTCGATGGCGGCCTGGTAAGCAGATGCCGGCATCTTCTGAATGGTGCCGAGGTTATCGTCCACCCTTATCTTAGCGATGTCCACTTTCATTTGAACGAGTTCGTCTACCATCCGTCGCGCTTCCTCTGGAGTCGCCGGACTAAGCACTGGGCCGGACACATAGAGGCGTGCATGGTTGAGCAGAGGCGTCTCCAGTGTATCGCGAATAGCCGTCGCTTCTTTCTGGTCACCGCCCAGACTGATGACTGTCGTGACACCGTAGCGTGCATATAACCGCAGATGGTCGAGGATGTTCTCTCTTGTGTAATACTCAGGTTTAGAGAGCAACCCTCGCGTTGCTCCAACGTGGCCGTGCGTGTTGATGATGCCCGGAATGATCGTCTTTCCTGAAACGTTGATCCGCTCGGCTCCGGCAGGAACTTTGACTTTGCCAAACGCACCCACGGCTTCAACGCGCCCGTTGCGTACGACGACTACGCCTTTCTCAATCGGAGCACGCCCAGTGCCGTCAATGATTCTCGCTCCGATGAAAGCCTTTAGAGCAGGCGTTGATGGGTTGGCTTGTCTTCCGGTGCTGTGGCTCCCGGTTAGAAGCAAAATGATAATACTGATAACAGCAAGCCTGGATGTGTACATAAAAGAAATTCTCTTGAGACCATATATTCAGCAACCACCTAACGATGTCCAGCCCTAACTGGTTTGCCATTTGAGAAGACGATCTCGATTACCTTCTCACTAATCGGAATGCGCGCTACGGTTTGTTTGGTCTTAGTGTCGATCACGCCTCCGCTGTCCGGGTAGGCATATCTGCCATCAAGACTAAAAGATATCCAGCCAGGCCTCGGTTGGTCCTCCGGTTTCTCAAAGAGCGGGATGCTCGCAATGTGCTTGGGTGGCATCGCCGTGACATCGTAGGCGTAAACGTATCCGTAGACGCCATCAACAACCCAAACTTCTTTCTGGTCAGGTCGAATGTTGATACCGTGACTGGGGGTTGAGTGCGGAAGCCGTTTGCCGGGCTTGACCTGAAGGAACCGCTCAGATGGTGTTGGCGCTTCTATCCGATGAAGTACCTTGCCGCCCCATATGTTGCCTCTTCGCGCTTCCGCGACTTCAAAGCCCAACAATCCATCAACATTGCCAAAGACGTACTTCTCATTATCAGTGACCGCAAATGGGCGAACCCCCTTTCCGAACGGTCCGACTTTGCCGATGATCTTGTGTGTGGCAGTGTCTACGATAAAGATGTAGGGCATCGTCAACACTTCAAGATACATCCGCGTGCCCGATGGGTTGGACCATGTGTTATGCGGACCATAATCACCAATTAGGTAGTCTTCGTACATCTTTCCTCTACCGGTTTCAATTTTTGCGATCACCTTGCCATCGGCAGCGTTAAGCACCCACCAATTGCCATCGTGACGACAAGGCAGATAGATAGTCTTGCCATCGGGCGTAACAGCCATGCTATCAACGTATTTACCAAACTGTTTCCGCCACGTAATCGTTTCAGTTCGCAAGTCAAGACAGATTAACTCATCCTTGGTATTGGAAGTGATGTATAGCTTCCCGAGGGCGGGGCTGGCAGCAATGCCCTTGTAACTACCAGAATCCGGCAGGTCTATTTTCTTAATAAATTTGTGCCCATTGTCTATGTCATAAACGCTCAAGCCCGATGACTTATCAGCCACGTACAATCGTCGTTCCAACTTAGGCTTAGCTTTCTTATTTGCAGCCTTGAAATGCTCGGCTCCAAGCATCATCGCAACCAAAGCGAATGCGCTAACGACTATAGGAAGCATCCGGATGTTCTGAGTCTTTCCTAAGTCCCAACCAAAGGTTTGCATTACTCTAAGCTCCTTTTGTGTGACCTCCTGTGAAGCGGTCTAGAGGAAGAATGTCACGCCGACGAAAGCTTTGCTGTGTCTGTGCGATGGATTGCTCACGCAGCAGCGTTTGATAGACAAGCCCAGCGCAGAGAATCGCACAGGCGAGATAGGTTAAACGTATCAAAGCTTGCTTCATCGAAGCTCCTCATGCTGCTTGGAGTAGAATCATCTAAATCAGTTTCAGATCACGCACAGCGCGACCGGCGGCACGCAGGTTGTCAAGCTTCATCTCCGAATACTTGCGCGACAAGATCACACCCTGAGCGCCTCCTTTGAACGCAGCCTGTACAGCCTGGTACACATCTTCAGGCTGCGTCTTCTTCTCGTTTGCACCGGTCGGAATGTCAATCTCGATTCCAGGCCAAATCTTCGTTCGCCCATTCACGCCGGCGACGGCGCGGCGCGTCTCCCTGAGCACGTAATCAGCCGTCAATCCCTCTTCCGCGATACGGTCGAGCGGCTTCTCATTCTCGTATTGCTGCACGCGGTAAGTAAACTCTAAGGTTTGCTCCGGTGTGAGATCGGCAAACAAGGTCGAGTTGACGTTGTTGATGTACTGCCGCATCCGTGGGCCGCCGCTGTTGTTGTAGATCACGACTTTGAGATAGTCCGAGTATTTGCTGAACTCGGCGTAGTTCTGCTCAGCACGGTAGAACGGCGCGAACGAGTTGGTGTGCCAGATGTGCCAGCCAATCGGCTTTGCCGGCGCAATCTCATGGGCACGCCGGTACATGTCACGATAGGCATCGCGCAAGCCCTCGTTCCACAACCGCTCCCACGCGAGCACCTCCGGGTGTTCGACGAGGATGCGCCAGAAAGTAACGAACGCTCCATCCGTTGGTCGCTCGCCTTTACCTTGTGCTTCGATCCATCGCTCCAGCGCCAGATAGCCTTCACGCGCTCGGTCAATGCGAACCCCTTCCTTCTGCCCGGCTTCTTGGCAGTGCTGACAAAAGCACCCGACGCCGCCTGGATTTGGTTTCCCGCCATGACTAGCTCCGAGCGCATTATTGAGCGGCCCTTGCCGTTCACTGCCCCACATTAACCCGTCAACATCGTAGGAGCGTAAATAATCCTCGACCATCCCCAGCCAGAAGTTTCTGGTATTCGGATTACGCAAACATGGGCGCGCTCCCGGCTTGCCATGCACTGTCACTTCAAGCGCTTTATCCAATCCAGGAACGTCATTGCGAAAGACATCTTCAAACCAAGGGATGACTTTGATATTACGACGGCGCGCCGCGGGCAGCACGTCAGCAAGCACATCGTAGTTCGGGTGGTCAGGCGATTTCTCCGGTTTGATACTGGTGTTGCGGTAATACTCGGGATGCGGCGTGGCGTAGTTTCCGCCGCGAAAGTTATCGTCATACTCCTGCTTGCCGTGATCCGGCAGCGGATTGCCTTTAGGCTGGCGACCCGCAATGCCGCGCCCGTAGGTGAACGTTGCGAGGAAGAGCGTGTTAATGGCTGCCATTTGCTGGAAATTGTCGAGCACCTTTTCCGTGCCCTCATCCACGAACGAAATAGCGCCAACCTGAATACCCATCATCGCAGGCGACGCCTGCTGTGCGCCGAGCGTTGGGAGTTTACTCAATGCGACACTACCGACAGCGAGCGCCGAACTCTCCAAAAAATCTCTACGACTTACCATGATTTGCTCCTCCCTATCACACTACGATTTGAATTGCACATCTCACAGTTGACGTTACTAAGGCTTGAGCCACTTCACAAACCACGCGATGGCGGCCAGCCCGGAATCGGGCGTGACCTGATGGCCGGTGTTCGCTTGAATGCGCAATGTGAACCGATCCTCTGCCTGCGCCGCGCTGTAGGCTTTGCGCGTAACCGCGACGCACTCCATAACACCGGGAAGCGGCGTGCGCGGATCGGAATCGCCGTTGAGGACGAGCAACGGGCGCGGCGCAATCAGCGGCAACATCGCCGGCCCGTCAAACTGCGTGTAGATGCCCGGAACCACTCGGTCATAAAACTTCCTCACGAAGTCAGCGTTGATCTCCTCCACACCCGCATCTTTGGCTGCCGCATTGATGGCTGCTTGAAAAGTCTCGACACGCGATTTCCATGCGTTATTTTCAAGCGCCCATCGGTAACTCTGCACGCCGATGCACGGCACGGCGACCGCAACGCGCGGATCGACAGCCGCCGCCAGGTACGTTTCCATGCCGCCCTTCGAGAAGCCGATCAACCCGATGCGCTGCGGATCAACGTCCGTGCGCGTCTCAAGGTAGTCGATGAGCCGCATCACGTCCCACACGGTGTCATAAAGAAAGGGGTGTTCTTTACCGGTGCGGTATGCGCGTAAGATAGCGTCATTGTAATCGGCTGCGCCGGAGCCGGCTTTGCTTCGCTCGCCGTGGTGGCGCCCGTCAATCGCCACCGCGATAAAACCTAAGCCAGCCAACTCTTTGAGCAACGGCAACTGGCCTTCCTTATTGCCGCCCGTGCCGTGCAAGGCGATGACCACGGGCCGCCGCCCGACAGATTTAACCGGCTTAACGAGCGTGCCGGGCACGCGCTCGTCCGCATCCGCCGCAAAGGTGAAATGAGATTGGGCCAGGTCACCTGTACCCGATAACTCCTTCGCCTCTGCTGCTAGCGGCACGCGCGCGCGGTCGATCATTTTGAGGAAGGCTGCGCGTGTGCCCGTCGATCTTACGCGGCGCACTCCTGTTGTTGCGGCAGCCTGTAAAGAGATTATCTGCGCGAGCCACAACACGATGATTGTGATTCTACTGTTCTTACTGACCATCACGCCCATGTGCTTTCTCCAAACAAATCTACTTCAGCTTCAAGAGAAAGATGCCGTAGCCGACCCCCGCCGGATCGACACTGCGCGCCGACTGAAAAGCGACAAACTTGCCGTCAGGACTAACTACCGGGTTCGACGCCTTGTAGCCGTCGTAGTCGCCCCACCTGGTCAATCGCACGAAGTCCGTGCTGTTTGGTTCAAGCCGAAGTTTCCAGATGTCGATGTACTTCGAGTTCTGCCGGTCGGGTCCACCCTGCTCTCGGCTAGATTCAACCAGCGTCCACTCGCCGTCGGGCGAGATGCCCTCCACTTCGTTATACTCATCGGCGATCTTACGGTAGGTGGCGACCTTCTTCGTATTCAGGTCAATTCCAAATACGTCACCTTTGTCGCCCTCCCGATAACAAGTGTAGATAAGTTCGGTATCGTTGCGGCGGAAGTCCTGCGCTTCCAGAGTGCACTCGGGGCGCTTCGCGCGGATCACCTCTTGTTTGTTTGTGAGTGTGGGCACGCCTTCCCGGTACTCGATGTCAGCCGTGTAGATGACCGATTCCCCTTCAGCCAACTGATCCGGATACTGCCCGCGCGTATTGGACCAGGCGATTTTCATATTCTTTCGCGAGATCGCCACACCCTCGGAAATTTTGTGGTTGAGCGGAACGGGCGGCGTGCGGGCATCGGCTTTCATCACCCACATCTCTTGATCGCGTGAGCGGGTGATGCGGATGTCTGTGAACGTTCTGGCTCCGATCAAATAGAAGTCGCCGTTCGGCAGATACTGAATGCGCAGGAATCCTGCGTGCGGAAAGTGGCCGGTGAGCAGGCGTGTCAGCCGTGTGTCCAGATTAATCTCAAACGCATCTTTGAACGACTTCGCCATAAAGGCGATGCGCTTGCCGTCGGGCGACCACGAGGCGCGTTCGCCGAAGCCGGTCAACTGCGTGATGTTCGGCGGTAAGCTCTGTTCCGGGTTGCCACTCTTTTTCGCCTGTGCAA
>JALZJL010000403.1 GCA_030859785.1 Acidobacteriota bacterium | reverse complement strand
CAACCCGCCAGTGATCTGGGCGCGATTGGCGCTCCGACCACCGCCAACATTCCGGCGCGCGACACATCGCACGAGGAGCGCGACGACGCGACAGTCGTCAGCGGCAGCACGCCGCCGCTCGAAGCCGGCACAAGCGTTAGCCCCGACACTGCTGCGCCGCCGCTACCGCCACACGCCGCAGCATTCAACCCCTGGCGGATCATGGTTCCGGCGTTGGTGCTGCTGGTCGTGGTCTTTGGAGTGGTGTATGTGCTCCAGCGTGGGAACGGGGCGGTGAGCGACGATCAAGGCGCGCCGCTGACGAGCGACCCGAACGGTCAGCCGGTGAGGGCCGTGGCGCCGCCATCGGGCGATGGCGAGAAGGGGATTGCACCCGGCACTGTGACCAGCACGTCGGCGCTTCCGCCGGTCACGAGCGGCAGGCCCGGCGTTAACTCCAACACCAATAGAAACAAAAATACGAGCGTCGAGCTGACGCCTGTGCCCGAAGAAGACGGCGCGGACGGCGCGACAGACCCTGAGTTTGTCCCTGGTAGAAATGAAGAAAGAGAACCGAAGCCGGGTGCCACACCGTCGCCAACTCCGTCCAAGCGAAACGTTAATCAACAGCCGACGCCGCCTCCGGTCAAGGTGAACCCCGAACTCATCATCGAGCAAGCTCCTCCGCCGCCGCCGAGAGCAACTCCGACCCCGAAGACAGAGCCGCCGGCAACGACTCCCAAACCGGCTCCCGCGCAAACTGATCCGGCGGCGGCGGGCGTAGCCCGCCTCTAAACTTTGTCGGATGTCGGTATCGAACACTACCGATTACCACCCATTGTCCTCATGCCGCACTCATTTCTTATAGCGGCTGGCACTTGCGTGAGACCTGTGTTCGCGCTCCGCGCTCATGGCAGGCATAGATGCCTGCGCTCCCAGGAAATTGCATCCGAATGAAAGTCGCTGTCGTCAATCGTTCGTCATGTTTGTGGCGCGCGAAGTTGCCCGGCGAATGAGGCCGAGTAGTGTGTCTTCATCGTCCAAAGTAACTTCAATGTCGAGCACATAGCAGGGAAGCGTGAAGCAAAGCGCGCGGAGCTTCACTGCGTCCTTCGCCGTGGTCAAAAGAGTTTGCGCGCCGTTCGCTTCGGCCTCCGCGCATAATCGGTCAAGGTCACGCTGTGTGTATGCGTGATGGTCGGGGTAAGCGCGCGTGTGGCTGAGTGCGTAGCCGTCGCGGCGGACATGGGCGAAGAACGACTCCGGATTGCCGAGCGCGCAGAAAGCGGCCAGGGGTTGCTGCAACGTGTGTGAGTCGGGAAGAGAATCCTCCACGCTCTGATCGTCAGTTAATAACGGGCGGACGCGCACGGTGCGCATCTCGGAACACAGCACCGGCACACGCCCGCCCGTCAACTGTTGCACCTCTTGGCGTAGCGCGGCGGCGTCCTTCGCTTGATTCGAGCGACTGATGATCACGCAGTCGGCGCGCTTCAGTGCGTGCGGCGACTCGCGCAGCCGGCCATGCGGCAGAAGCCGCCCCCCGCCCCACGGGTCCGCGCCGTCCACCGTGACGATATCCAAATCGCGCGCCAGACGCAGGTGTTGAAAGCCATCGTCCAGCACGAAGACTTCACTCATTAAATTCTCTGCGGCCCACCGTGCAGCAGCGACGCGATCCGCATCGCTGATGACGGCCACGCTCCCTCTGAGCATTTCGGCCAGCAGGCGCGGCTCGTCGCCACCCTCGCGCGCATCTGCCAGCAATCGTTCACCATCTGAAACAATGACCCGTCGGCCCGGATTGATCCGTCCGTAGCCGCGTGTCAGGACGCATACATGCCTGCCTTCACGGGCCGATGCGCCGGCGACCCATGCGACCAGCGGCGTCTTACCGGTGCCGCCCGTCGTGATGTTGCCGACGCTGATAACTGGCGCCGCGACACGGTGTGTCGTGAACAGGCCCGCGCGGTAGAGTGCGGAGCGCACGCGCGTCACGGTGCCGTAGACGGCACTGACGGGAGCGAGCACAAACGTCGCGGGCGAAGCCATAGTCATGTGTGAGGCAGTTGCCGGGAAATTAAATGTCGGAGGTTGATACGGCCCGCTTCATCAAGATTGCGTGGGCCGTTTCCGTGGACTGCTTGATGAGCGGGGCGAGAAACTCGATGGTGCGAGCGGTTGCGCCCCGGTTCTGCTGAAGCGCGCGGAATGCATTGTCACCGATGCGCCGCCGGCGTGCCGCATCATTTAATAAATCCGCGAGCACGTGCGCGAGGGCGACGGGCGCATCTGCCACGGCGACGGGCGGAAGTTGAATGAGCGCGTCCCGCTCAAGGAATGCTTCGACGATGGAGGTAAAGTTTGCGGTGTGCGCGCCGGTGACGACGCACTTCGCCGCTGACGCCGGTTCGAGAATATTGTGACCACCGATGCGCGCAACGCTGCCGCCGACAAAGACGACCTCGGCCAGCGGATAAACGGCGCGCAACTCGCCGACGGTGTCGAGCAGGATGGCTTCGCAGTCGGAGTCCGCAACGCACGGAAGGCCGGTTCGTCGCGCCCATCTTAACCCGGAACCATCAAGCAGCGATGCCACTTCGCCAAAGCGTTCGGGATGACGCGGCGCGATCAACAGACGCGGATAAAAGTTATCGGCGGTCGCGCGAAGCTGCTGAAAAGCTGCGAGTAGAACGCGCTCTTCCGGCGCGTGTGTGCTGGCGGCGACGATCAACGGTTGGCTCTGATCGACCTTAAACCTTTCGCGCAATTCGTCGCTTAGTGAGCGGTCAACTTCGATTTCGCCAACGTCGAATTTAATGTTGCCGGAAACCACGACACGCTCGGGCGCGAGGCCGAGGTCGATGATGCGAGCCGCGTCCGCTTCCGTCTGCATCACGGCCAGGGTGAGGTCGTTGACGACGCGCTTGATGAATCGATTGATGATGCGATAGCGGCGGAAAGAAGTTTCGGAGATGCGCCCGTTGATGATGACGACCGGCACACCCTGCGCCCGGCACTCGCGCAGAAAGCGCGGCCACAACTCGGTCTCCATCACCAGCACCAGCGACGGCTTGATGGCCCGTAACGAGCGGCGCACCGTCGTCGCCCAGTCGAAGGGAAAATAAAAGACCGCCGCCGCCGTCTCGCCGAACGCTTCGCGCGCGACGCGTTGCCCCGTCAGCGTCGTCGTCGAGACGACGAGCCGGTGCGTTGGAAAGCGTTCGAGCAGCGCGCGAACCAGCGGGCGCGCCGCCTGCGTCTCGCCGACCGAAACGCAGTGGAGCCAGATGACCGGTTCCCCGGAAACGTCGATTGACAGTAATCCGCCGAGACGTTCGCGGAAGCCCGCCGCATACTTGCCGTGACGTACCGCGTCGAACATAAAGCGCGGCAGGAGCGCGGTGACGCCGACGGACAGAAGGACGCTGTAGAGTAAGTACATGGGTGACGTGTGACGAAGCGACGGGCGTTCAGAAAATCTGTTCGACGCCGTTGGTCGCCTGCCGCTCACCGCTTTACTTGACGCGCTCGATGTAGCGACTTTCGGCAGGATCGACGCGGATGCGGTCGCCTTCGTTGATGAATGGAGGCACCGAAATGGTGCTGCCGTTTTCGAGCGTGGCAGGTTTGTTAACGTTCGAGATGGTTGCACCCTTCATCGTCGGCTCAGTGCGGGTGACGGTCAATTCCAGCGATGGCGGGAGTGTGACGCCGATTGGCGCGCCTTCGTAAAACTCCGCCTGGATGCGAAGTCCGGGCGTCATCCACTGCGCCATGTCGCCGAGGTCCTCATCGTTTAAGGCGGTCTGCTCGTAGTTTTCGGTATTCATGAAGTGATGCTGTGAGCCATCCGAGTAGAGATATTCCATCTCGTGCTGCTCCAGCGAGGCGCGCTCGATGGTGTCGGCGGAGCGAAAGCGGTGCTCGAACGAGGAGCCGGTACGTAGGTTGCGAAGCTTCGTCTGCACCATCGCGCGCAGGTTGCCGGGTGTGTGATGCCGAAAATCAATTACCTTACAGAGAGCCCCATCGAAAAGAATAACCATCCCACGTCGAAGCTGAGTTGCAGGAATTGCCATAACGAAAATCCAGTTCCGGATCGGAAGTTTAGAAAATTGATTGAGAGCGACCGCGCGCGTTTGCTTGACGCGCTTGCTTTACTGACCGGCGTCGTGTGGGCTTTGAGCGTCTTCCAGTTTGAAGTAGACGCGCAGCGTGACTTGGTACTCGAGGCGACCTTGTTGCAACCCGCCGCGCTGTTCCGCGACCACGAACCACGAAAGGTCCCGCAACGTTTGTCGCGCTCGCTCAACTGCGACCTCAATCGCGTGACTGAAACTTTGCTCGGAAGTACCGACGATCTCGACACCCCTGAAAACATTATCGCCCATGTGGATTCTCCTTGAACGGAAATCTGCTCGGCGCAGAGGGACGTGGAAACCGTCTCCGCGTCCCGCAAGTCGCTGATTCAAACAATTGCAAAAGTAGGTTTATAAGAAATTCGGACGCTAACATGCGCTATCGGAGGGTGTCAAGACAGGCAAACTTTGCTTCATAGCTCGGCCCTGAACCGGAAAGCGGGCGGCCATTTCAGAAAGCGCCGGAGGGATTGGAGCTTTCTGAAAATGACTGCCCGCTCTTTGTCAAAGGAAGCTTGAGCTTCCCCTCTCGATAAACGTTTCGCCGGAAGCGAAGTTTCGTGAAATCCCGTTCAGTGTTGAACCCATTATGCGGCGCGGGCGCGCTGCGTACTCCGCCGCTGGCGGGCAATGCGGTCGAGCCAGTCGAGGGCCTCTGCGTAGCGGGGAAAACGCTGCTCGTCAGTGCGGAAAGCTTTGGTGTGGTAATAGCGCCGCCCGTTGATCAGGCGCGCCGGATGCTTAATATGAAGCATTTCGTGATAGAGAATGTACTCAACAAACCATTCGGGAACGTCCGGTGCGTCGAGTGTTTTGCTAATCACAATCGTATCGTGCACGCCGTCGTGATGGCCGAGAATGGTGCGCGTGCGGCGCTGTGACCAGGTAAGCGTCGGTTCCGCCAGTCGGCTGTCAAAATGCTGGCGGTTCAGACGCCGGAACATCTTTTCCAAATCGTAATAGAGGCCCTTGGCCGTAGTTATTTTCTTGTGTCCGCGTCGGCGGCGGGCGATGTCCGAGGCGCGCAGGATTTGCGACGTGCAGGCGAAATCCCTGTATAGACGGTCGTGGACTTCGGGAATCTGCCGCCGTAAAAGCTTCGCGACCAGAATGAAAGCCAGCGCCCGGTGGACATTGAGCGGCGCGTTCTGAAAGATGTCGGAGACACGTACATAGACACGGGCCGAGCGCAGGCGGATCGTATGATTGATGCCCGCGTAAGGATAATAGCGAACCTCTACCTCAGGGGCGGGGCGTGTCGGGGCAAGCTGGCGAAACACATCAGCATAGATAGCACCAAGAATGGTCTGGGATTCCGACATAATTACCATGCCTTTATAGACAGCAGCACCCGACGGTGGGCGCCGAAACGCAGGACGCAGGCGGACGAAAAGAAGACATCGCCTCGTTCTGGGGTTGAAAGGTGACCGCAGAAGAATGCCTCCGATATTACGGGCGCGTCGGCGGAGTCGTCAAACAGTGTTTCCGGCGGAGGCGTTAAGCTGTTGCAGAAAAACTACATGACGGCAGGAGACCATTACTCGCCTGTCGAAAGGGTGTTTGCGACCCCGCGGTAAACCTTAAGCGGTGAGGAACTTACATCTGATTATCTGCGCAAACGGTGAAGTCCGCCCAAGTACCATTGTGACCTGAATGGGGTTACACCTTTTGCTCCGGCATTCCGGTGGCCTTTTGTCAGGACACCTGATGACGGGCGGACACTCAACGGAACCCAGCACCTATGAAATACTTAGCAGTCCGGCGCTAACGCCCATAATCAATGCAAGTTTGCGCGCTTTTTGCTCTATCCCTTATACTTGATCGTCGCGGGGAGTGACTATTAGCGCCGCTGGAGAAGGCACCCGGAGTGGAAACTCCTTGACATGTTCAGCCGCAGGGCGTTATTCACTTACATAGTGACCTGCTCGGCGTGTCTACTGTCTCTCGGCCAACCAACGGTCGACCTCCTTTTACCCCTTACTCGAACCGCATATGATGATCCGAAGTTCGGCAGCTTACGTTCCGGTTGATTGGTCGCCGAATCCGCGCGCACAGGCCGTGCTGTCGGCGATTATCAAAGAACATTTGAGGACGGGTGAGCCGGTCGGGTCACGTACCGTGGCCGAGAAATGCGCGGGCGTGGCAGGGTGGAGTTCGGCCACGATTCGCAACGTGATGGGCGAACTTGAAGAGGCGGGGCTGGTCGAACAACCGCACACCTCCGCCGGGCGCGTTCCGACCGACAGAGGTTACCGCTTTCATGTTGATCACCTGGTGGGCAATACCCGTTTGTCGCGCGCCGACGTGGTCGCCATTGATCGCGCCCTCGGCGCTTCGAGCGGCGAGTCGAGCATTTCGCCGGGGCGCTTGATGGAAAGAGTCTCGCACCTGCTTTCAGAACTGTCGGAGAATGTCGGCATCGTCGTCTCGCCGTCCCTAGCTGACAATCGCTTGCAGCACATCGAATTTTTACAGCTCGCCGACGACCGGATTCTGGTCGTCCTAGTTTTTGCGCCGAACATTATCCAGAACAAGATCGTGAGAATTGACGAGCGTCTCAGCCAGGATGATCTGGAGCGGACGGCCCGCTATCTGAACGCCGAGTTCAGCGGCAAGAGTCTGTCGACGATACGCTCCGAAATATTGGCGATGATGTGCGAAGAGAAAGCACTCTACGACCGTCTGCTGTGTAACGCGGCGCTTTTGTGCGAGCGAAGTTTAGCGGGCGAGGAAGCGGAGGCTGGTGAAGTTTACGTGGACGGGGCTTCTAATATTCTCGCTAAGTCGGATTTCGCCGATATCGAACGACTGCGCGATCTGTTCCGCACGTTCGAGGCTAAGTCGCGACTGGTTAAAATCCTCAACGAGTGTATCGCGCGCGACGCGGCCTTTGGCGATGTTCATGTCGTCATCGGGCGCGAGCACACGACCCCTTCAATGCATTACTGCACGTTGATCAGCACGCCGTACCGCATCGGTTCCGGTGAAACCATTGGCACGCTCAGCGTGGTCGGGCCGATGCGCATCGAGTACGCGCGGACGATGGCCGTGGTCAACTATGTGGCGCGGATCGTCGAGCGCATGCTGCGCGAAGGAACGTCTGTGCCCGACTCGCCAGGCAGCAGCAGTAGAGTCGAAAGCGTCGAAGGGGCGCGTCCTCAATAGCCATTATGAACGACAGCAAACCAAACTCAGCCCGGATTCCGATTCGCTTCCTGGATGATATCGCCAATGATGACCCGGACCGCCAACGAAACTCAGGTGAAGACGCCGATGATGGTGACGGCGGCGTGATCGATATGCTGGCCGATGAGCTGGACGCGGCTGATGTAGTCAATCTTGCGGAACCACTGGAGAGCTACGCTGAAACCGAGAGCGGTGCCGACCAGCAGTCTGCCGCCGAATCGTCCAGCGTTGACGCGGGAGCAATTCCAGGCGCGGTTTCAGGCCCGTTGATGGCTGAGTTGGTGGCGACTCGTGCCGAACTGCGGCGGGTCGAAACGCAGTTACAGAAGATCACGGACGAGCACCAGCAGATGCGCGAATCCGCCGCTCGCCGCCAAGCCGATTTCGACAACTACCGCAAGCGTGTCGAACGCGAACGGATCGAAAGCTATCAACGCACGGCGGGTGAAGTGGCTGGCCGGTTGTTACCGGTGGTGGACAACCTGCACCGCGCATTGGCCGCCGAAACTTTTGTCCAGAAGAACGAATCGGAAGAATTCCGCCACTTCCTGCACGGCGTCAATTTAATCAGCAAACAGTTGAGCGGGGTGCTCGAAGCCCTCGGCGTCGAAACGGTGGCGACCGTCGGCGAGCCATTCGACCCGCACATCCATGAAGCGGTCGCCGTCGAAGAGACAGATCGCTACGCCCCCGACACTGTGATCGAAGAAATGGTGCGCGGCTACCGCCTCGGTGATAAACTGCTACGCCCGGCGATGGTCAAAGTCGCAAAGTAAGTTGTCGGTATTACTGCCTCTCACCTCGCGTGTGGTCATCACCAAAAATCCCCTTGTAGATTAATTATGGCAAAAGTTATCGGCATTGATTTAGGAACCACGAACTGCTGCGTCGCGGTGCTCGAAGGCGGCACGGTGCAGATCGTGCCGAACAAAGAGGGCGGGCGCACGACGCCAACTGTCGTCGGCTTTACTGATAAGGGCGAACGTCTCGTCGGCCAGATCGCCAAGCGCCAAGCTGTGACCAACGCCACCAACACCGTCTACGCCGTCAAGCGTCTGATCGGTCGCAAGTTCAATTCGCCGGAAGTGCAGCGCGCCAGCGACTCGGCTCCGTTCGAAATCACCGATTCAGATAACGGCGACGCGCGGATTCGTGTCCAGGGGCGCGTCTACAGCCCGCAGGAAATCTCTGGTATCGTCCTCCAGCGTTTGAAGGCCGCTGCCGAAGACTTCCTCGGCGAAGCCGTCGCCGAAGCAATTGTGACGGTGCCTGCTTATTTCGATGACGCTCAGCGCCAAGCGACCAAAGACGCCGGCAAGATCGCGGGCTTGAAGATCGAGCGCATTATCAATGAGCCGACCGCCGCCGCGCTCGCCTACGGCCTGGGTAAAACGTCGTCGGAACGAATCGCGGTTTATGACCTCGGCGGCGGCACATTTGACGTTTCGATTCTCGAAATGAGCGACGGCGTCTTCGAAGTTCTGGCAACTTCGGGCAACACCTTTCTCGGCGGCGAAGACTTCGACGAGCGGATTATTGATTGGATGGTGACGGCGTTTCAGCAAGACAGCGGCGTCGACCTCCGGCAGGATCGGCTCGCGCTGCAGCGTTTGAAGGAAGCGGCGGAACGCGCCAAGTGCGAACTCTCTTCACTCAACGAGACGAGCATTAACCTGCCGTTCATTGCAGCGGATGCTACCGGGCCGAAGCACCTGACTAAAACCCTGACGCGAGAAAAGTTTGAGGAACTGGTTGGCGACCTGGTCGAACAGACCATCGAGCCGTGCCAGAAAGCCTTGTGGGATGCGAAACTCCAGCCGACCGACATTGACAAAGTGCTGCTGGTCGGCGGTCAGACCCGTTCGCCGATCATCGCGCGCACCGTGCAGGAAATTTTCGGCCACGAGCCGTCAGCGGAGATCAATCCTGATGAGGTAGTGGCGATGGGCGCGGCGATTCAGGGCGGCGTGCTGACGGGCGATGTGAAAGACATCGTGCTGCTCGACGTGCTTCCGCTGAGCCTCGGGTTGGAAACTCGCGGCGGGCTGTTCACCAAGATCATCGAGCGAAACAGCACCATCCCGCTACGCAACAGCCTGACGTTTACCACCGTTGTCGATAACCAGGCGTCGGTTGAGGTACACGTCCTACAGGGCGAACGCGAATTGGCGAAGGGGAATCGTTCGCTCGGTCGGTTCGAACTGGTGGGGCTTCCGCCCGGCCCGCGCGGGGGCCCACAGGTTGAAGTTACTTTCGAGGTGGACGCGAATGGTATTCTATCGGTCTCGGCGCTCGATAAGGTGAGCGGGCTGACGCAGCAAATGCGCGTCACGCCGACTTCCGGCCTTTCGTCGGACGAGATTGAGCGACTAATTGCCGAAGCCGTCAACTCGGCTGATACTGACCGCCATCTAAAAGAGGTATTCGGGCTGCGCACTAAACTGGAAAGCCTCGTGCGTAACACGTCCCGCACCTTCAAAGAGTACGGCTCCGCGCTTCCTTCAGAACATCGAAAGGAGGGCGGGAAGGCAATCGCTGCCGCCGAGGCCGCGGTAGTAACCGAAGACATTGAAGACATTCGTCAAGCCATGCGCGATGTCGAGCGACTCGCCAATCAACTGACAATGGTGATGCTCAATCCGCAGGCGGACGACGACGAACCTAACGAAAGGCTGTGACCGGAGTCCGAAGCTCGATGTTAAGAGTTCAAGGCCGCGCGCTTTGAAACTTTTAACTTCGAGCTTTGGGCTGTATGTAGAACGATGAGCAAGCGAGATTATTACGAAATTCTTGGGGTCAGCAAAAACGCGACCGAGCAGGAGATTAAGAGCGCGTACCGCCGTTTAGCGGTGCGTCATCATCCTGACAAGAACCCAGGCGACGCGGAGGCCGAAGAGATGTTTAAGGAGGCGGCGGAAGCCTACTCTGTGCTCTCTGACACCGAGCAGCGCGCGCGTTATGACCGCTTCGGGCACGCCGGCGTGTCGGGCGGTGCCGCCGGGGCGAACTGGGGCGCAACGGGCTTTGGTGGGATCGAAGACATCCTCGGCGACCTGTTCGGCTTCGGCGATGTGTTCGGCGGTCGCGCCGGCTCTTCACGCCGCTCCGCCGCACAGAGGGGTTCGGACCTCCGCTATGATTTGGAGATGACGCTGGAAGAATCGGCAGCCGGGATGACGGCGCAACTCCGCATCCCGCGCCTTGAGACGTGCGACCTCTGCAAAGGCGCAGGCACCGCGAAAGGGACGCAGCCGGAAACCTGCTCGACCTGCAACGGGTCGGGGCAGGTGCGCTTTCAACAAGGCTTCTTTTCCGTCGCCAGGACGTGCGGCACGTGCCGCGGTATGGGGCGCATCATCAAGACGCCGTGCGAAGAGTGTCGCGGCGCGGGGCGCATCGAGCGCGAGAAGTTGATGGAGGTGAAAATCCCGGCGGGCGTCGAGACGGGTTCGCGCCTGCGCATCGCCGGCGAGGGCGAGTCCGGCACCGGCGGTGGCCCGGCGGGCGACCTCTACGTCGTCATCCACGTCAAAGAGCACGAGCAGTTCGAGCGGCAGGGCAATAATCTTTACGCCTCCGTGCCGATCACATTTGCGCAGGCGGCGCTCGGTGACGAGGTGACGGTGCCGACACTTAGTGAATCGCAACAATTGAAGATTCCGTCAGGCACACAGACCGGGACGGTGTTCCGTCTAAAGAACAGCGGGATGCCGGTACTTGGTGGTCGGGGCCGGGGCGATCTGTTTGTCTCCGTCACGGTCATTACGCCGACCTCACTCTCTCGTGAGCAACGCCGGCTGCTTGAACAACTATCTGAAGTCGAAGACCGCGATCTTGAAGACAAAGGCTTAATGGACAAGGTACGAGACATTTTCGGATAACAGTATCGCGCGAGTTGAAACACGCCGAATTAACGACGAGAAGGCCGCCATGTTGAAGGCGGCCTTACTTGTTGTTTGTCCTTCAAATTGACGCCGTTTGCATCAAAACGAAACGTCTTTTCTCGGTACGACAGGACGGGGAGCGAGCAGCGCCTAATGCTGTCGTTAATTATTCATGATGACCTTCTTCGCCGTAAATCCTGGCTTTACGGTCTGATCAAGGTATCAAATCCATTGCGGCATGACTGTTGCCATGAGGCATGCAGTCGTAAGTCAGTCTCCTGGGAATCAAGGTTTTGGTTCAACGTTTACATAGAGGTTTAAGGTAATGTTAAAACAAAAATCTTTGATCTATCTACTAATGATTTTGCTGACTGTCTTTTCAACTTCGGTTGCGGCGGCGGTGCACAGTGACGATGATTCTGAAACGCGCATGGTCAATGTTGAGGTATTCGAAGTGAGCGACACACGCATCTCTGTGATCGCGCAATCCGGTGTAGAGCATGTGATCGCCGTCGACAGTGCTAACACAAAAGTGAAAATCGATGGGAAGATAGTCTCGTTGAGAGATGTGCGTCGAGGCGACATCGTGACGATTGAGCTTGATGAATTGAATCCGTTGAAGCTCGCGAAGAACATTGATGTGGCGCCGAAATCTGGCAGCGAAGTAGCGCGCATCAATCGTTAATCCCAATATGGAAAAGATTTGCCGGACAATGGCTTGATGTTCTTAAGGGCACCCCCTCGCAAGGACGTTCTTTTGGGCCTCGCCTCGCAACTTGTCTGGCACTAAAAACCGCACCGTCATTAATTTGGCGGTGCGGTTTTTGATTTGATGCAAGCGGCGTCAACAGCATAACAACCTTACAACCGGTAACGGACGCGGTTGTGCCGCAATGTTTCATCATCAACTTCAAAGTTTTGCAAGCGCATCGACACGTCCGCGTTAAGATCAAAGCCAGCGCGTTCTCCGGCTTGAAGCTTAACGGTGCCCGCCGCCGCGATCATCGCCGCGTTATCCGTCGAAAGATGGCGCGAAGGGAAGTATGCGGGGACACCCATGCGTCGCGCCGCTACGTTCGCCGCGTCACGTAATGCCTGGTTACAGGCGACGCCGCCGGCGACGATCAGCGTGCGCGGGGCATGTTCTTCGGCCAGCCTCTCCGTGGTGCCGACCAGCGAGCGGATGACTACATCTTGAAATCCGGCTGCCACATCCTTAATCGATTGCGACGCTTCTTCGTCCGTTGCGGCGAGCGGCTTGATGCCGGTTTCGCGAACATGCCTGGCAACGGCGGTCTTGAGTCCGCTGAAACTAAAATCGGGTCGCCCATCGCCCATCCGCGGGACGGTGAAGCGCACGGCCCGCGCGTCGCCTTCGCGCGCCAGACGTTCGATGGCGGGGCCGCCGGGATAGCCGAGTCCGAGCATCTTCGCTACCTTATCGAACGCCTCGCCTGCCGCGTCGTCGCGCGTGCGCGCCAGCACTTTGTAACGCCCCGGTTCCGGCACATAGAAAAGATTGGTGTGCCCGCCGGAGACGATCAATGCGAACGCCGGATACTCGACCGGCGGATTGTCGAACACGACCGAGTAGACGTGGCCCTCAATGTGATTGACACCGACCAGCGGCTTGTTGAGCGCGTAAGCCATCGCCTTCGCATACGAGACGCCGACGAGCAGCGAGCCGACCAGCCCCGGCCCGGTCGTGACCGCCATGCCATCGATCTCAGCGTAGCTGACCCCGGCCCGCATCAGAGCCTCGCCGACCACCGGCACGATCTTGTCAAGGTGCTCGCGCGACGCAATCTCCGGCACGACGCCGCCGTAACGCTGATGAGTCTCGACCTGCGACGAAATGACCGACGACAGAATCTCGCGCCCGCCGCGCACCACCGCCGCCGCCGTTTCGTCGCAAGAACTTTCGATACCGAGAACGAGCATAATTATTAACTTGCTTTCGCGTAATGTAAACGTTCAGCCATCAGCAGTCAGCGGTCAGCCAGCCCTGTCCAGCACTGCTCTTTACTTCCTTGTGCCGTGTCAACTAAGGTGCGCCTCGTGCGAGCGTTGATTTTGTTTTTGCTGATAGCTGATAGCTGATCGCGTCATTGACTTTCACTATTGCCTTAATTCTCACCTTGTGAGCAATCCTAAAACTTAACGAACTCGAATTTCAAACGAAGTGCTCAGGCGGATGCTGTTGCCGAAGATGTCGGCGTCGAACAGCTTGACGCTAAAACCGGATTGCAGCAGTCCGCCATCACCAAAGGCAGCCTGCTCGTCGAGCGCGAAGAACCATCCGCGCTGATGAAAGTTGGCGGTCGTCTCCAGCGGGTTAAACGAGTTGAGGTTGAAGAAGTCGCGCTTCTGCGGAAAGAGTGAAAAGCTTACTGTCAGTCGGTTTGTCGCGTTGATGTTGTAATCCACGCGCGTGAATGAATCGAAACTTTCCAGCTTACTGTCGCGCCCAAGTAGCGGCAGACGCAAACTCGGAACTGCGATTGAGTTGCATAGAAAGCGGAAACAACAATTGTCGCCGCGATGAAGAATCTTACTTTGATTAATTGCGAGAAGAAGCGAGGCGTACCCTGTAACTCCAAAGCCTTGATTGCCCGCATGATCTTCCTACCTTTTTTGAATTACGAATTTTAGAAGACGACTCGATACCCGTTTGATGTCGAGTGGATGATTCGGGATACCCTTTCGGCGACGAGAAATTACATCCGCAAATATGCTCGGTCGAACCGATAGGATGAATCATATCGGTTCGTAAAAACTGAGCGCCGAATCGCCCTGCTTCAGCACGCGCCAACGGCGGATGTTGCCGACTTCATCGCGTAATTTATTTTTATGATGGTGTTCGACGATGAGGATGCCGCCATCGCAAAGCAGCGCGCGAGTGTGTTCGCCGAAGGCCGCCATCACAGGCGCGTAATCGTCGGCGTAAGGCGGGTCGAAGAAGACCACGTCCCACGGGCCTTTGCCGCCGCGCCAGCTCTCGCCACCGCCTTTGACCGTGTGGCGCAGAAATTCTGAGGCGTCGCTCTTCACGACCTCGGTCGCGTCTTCGGCGACACCGCACAGATCGAGGTTCGCTTCGACCAAGCCACACATCTTGTGCGCGCGATCCACGAACGTCACGAAAGACGCGCCGCGCGACAACGCCTCAATGCCAATGGCACCCGACCCTGCACACAAATCAAGGAACCGCGTCCCCTCGATGCGCGGCGCGAGCACATTGAACAGGGTCTCGCGCAAGCGGTCGGAGGTCGGTCGAATCTGCATCGAGGGTGGGCTTTTCAAAACCCGTCCGCGATATTGTCCGGTGATGATCCGCATGATGTGTCTCAACCGATGGCGGCGAGGCCGAAGCGCGCGTCGGCGCGGACGCGCTCGATTAATTGCGAAGTCTCGCGGGTACGCTGTCGCGCCGTTAAATAATAATCAGCCTCGCGCCGCGCTTCTTCGAGGATGTGTAGGTCGCGAACAATGTTGCCGACGCGGAAGGTAGGGATGCCGGACTGTCTGGTGCCCATCACTTCGCCGGGGCCGCGAATCTCCAGGTCCTTCTCGGCGATGCGAAAACCGTCGTTCGTTTCTTCCATGATGCCGAGCCGCTGGCGCGCGATGGTCGTTTGTTTGTCGGAGGCGAGCAGCACGCAGAAAGATTGCTCCGCTCCGCGTCCGACGCGCCCGCGTAGTTGGTGGAGTTGCGACAGTCCGAAGCGCTCGGCGTGCTCGATGACCATCACCGAGGCGTTCGATACGTCGACGCCCACTTCGACGACCGTGGTCGCGACCAGTATCTGCGTCTCGCCGGAGACGAACGAACGCATCACCGTCTCCTTGTCCGCGGTTTTCATCTTGCCGTGCAGCAGCGCGATGCGGAAGTGTGGAAAGACGCGGTCGCGCAAGTGTTCGTACATCCGCGTCGCGTCCTTCAAATCAACCTTCTCCGACTCTTCGACTAGCGGGTAGACGATATAGACCTGGCGGCCGCCGCGCACCTCGCGCTCGACACCTTTGTAGACGCCGGCGCGCTGGTCTTCGCCGACCACGACCGTTTTAATCGGCGTGCGTCCGGGCGGCAACTCGTCGATCACCGATACGTCGAGGTCGCCGTACACCGTCATCGCCAGCGAACGCGGAATCGGCGTCGCGGTCATCACCAGCACGTCGGGGTTGTACCCGCGTTCGCGTAGCGCCGCGCGTTGCAGCACGCCGAAACGATGTTGTTCGTCGATCACTACCAGACCGAGTTTGTGAAACGCGACGGCCTCTTGAATCAGCGCGTGCGTGCCGATGCAGGCGTGAATCTCGCCTTCTGTCAGCGCCGCGTGCAGACGACGCTTCTCCGCCGCGCGCAACGAGCCGGTCAGCAGTTCGACTCGATACGGCGACGACGCCAGCATTCGCTTGACGTTATGCGCGTGCTGCTCGGCGAGGATTTCAGTCGGCACCATCAGCGCCGCCTGATAGCCGTTCTCCATCGCGGCCAGCATCGACAGCAGCGCGACCGCCGTCTTGCCGCTGCCGACATCGCCCTGCAACAGACGATTCATCGGCGCGTCGGATTGCATGTCGTCGAGGATGCGCGTCAGCGCCCGCTCCTGCGCGCCGGTCAGCGTAAACGGCAGCACCGATAGCATCCGCTCGCGCACTTGGTGGGTGATTTCGATCAACGTGCCCTTCGCCTCTTTGACACGCTGGCCGCGGCGGATCGCGATGGCAAGCGCGACCCAGAAGAACTCTTCAAAGATGAGCCGGAGGTGAGCGGGGCTGCGCGCACGTTCGTATTCAACCAGCGGTACGTCGATGGTCGGGAAGTGGATGCGCCGCAGTGACTCAGCCCGCCCGATTAGATTCTGCCGGGTGCATAAATCAGCGGGCAGCGTTTCTTCTACCGTCGCGTCATCGATGCGTGCGAGCGTCGCATGAATGATCTCACGCAAGCGTTTGGTCTGAAACTCGCCGAGCTTACGGTAGACGGGGACGCGCCGCCCGACGTGAATCGCGGCGAGTGACGGGTCGTTCATTTCTTCGTCGTCATGTTCCGCGTCTTCGACCTCAAGCGCGGCGTCTTCATCCGGCGGGTGAGTTTCGGCGGGCGTCGGAAGTGGTTCACTGGGCGCTCCGTAATCGTCATCGGCGAGGCGCAACAGCGCGTGCTCCGGCGGTGTCCATGTGCCGGGTAGCATCTCCAGTTCGTCGGGCTTATTCAGACGGAGCGCGAATGTATTGCGCCGCGCGTCCCACTCCCACTTGCCGAAGGCGACGAAGCGCGCGCCGCGCTCGAACCGCTGACGATTGTAGGTGACGATTCGCTGCGCCTGTCGCCCGGATACGAACCACCACACCACCACCGGCTTGGCGGTGCGTTCCGGGTCGCTCGCGGTGATTTCGAAGATGAACAGCGGCGGAGCTTTCGGTGAGCGGTTCTTGCCAACCTGGAAGCCGCCCGCGACGCGGACGTAAAGCTCCAGCGATGCCTCGACACCGTCGCTCAAATCCGCGATCCGCGCCAGGTTCGAGCGATCCTCGTAGCGCATCGGCAAGTAACCGAGCAGGTCTTCGACCATCGCCTCGCTCGCGTCGCGCTTCCCCGTCAGGGTGGCAACCGCCAGCGCCAGACGCCGCGCGCTCGGCAACCCAAGGCGCGGAATGCCGTGCTGTGCCAGTTCAAGAATCGGCAGTGAAAGCGTGAGGGAGGACATCAGGAAAAGGGCGACATCGACAATAAGTACGACATCGAGAAAAAGGTAGTAGCTCAAGGCTGGGAGATGAGCCGCGGATGAACCGAGGTTCAACGCAGATTCAATCGATTGGTTTTCTGATCCGCGTTCGTCCGCGTCATTCCGCGACCTGTTATTGTCTCCCCGACTGAGCCGCTACGCGAGAAAAGGACGAGGGGTGACGGATGAATCTTAATCTTGCTTCACCCGTCACCCCTCGTGTCTGGCTTTTACGCGGTGGTGGCGGCGTTCGCGGGTGCGCAGTGTTGATCGAATGCCTGAGTCAGTTCCCGCGCAATCTGTTCGGCGAACCGGCCTTCGATTTGGTGGCGCTCCATCATGTATACGAGTTGACCGTTTTTGAAAAGAGCGATTTGCGGCGACGACGGCGGATATGGAGCGAAGTAGCCGCGCGCCTTCTCGGTAGCATCAATGTCGGCCCCGGCAAAGACGGTGATCGCGCGGTCGGGTCGTGCGTGATGTTGCATCGCCATCGCGATGCCGGGGCGTGCCTTGCCCGCCGCGCAGCCGCAGACCGAGTTGACGATGACCATCACCGTGCCTTCGTTCTTCGTCAGCACTTCATCAACCTGTTCAGGCGTCCGCGTCTCTTCAATGCCGATGCGCGTTAAGTCCTGGCGCATCGGAGCGATTAACATTTCTGGATATGGCATTGTTTAATTCTCCTTCAATGAATTCCTGTGGCTAAGTTTCTTTGAAACACGAGCGAAATTCTACCACATCGCCGAAACGCCACCCGCGCCGGACAGACGCTTCGACACTGCGGTCAGTATCCAAACAAAAGTCCAACTCATGTCTCAATCTCGGCTCAACACGATCCGCCGTGGGTCGTCGCCGTCGCCCGCGATTGACACTCTCCATATTTCTGACTGTGGCAGCGCGTAATCTTTCAACCTCTCAGCCCACTCGATGACGATCACGGCGCGCTCGTCGGCCAGTAACTCGTCGAGCCCGACATGATGAGCAGCCGACGCGCCGTCGCTCAGCCGGTAAAGATCGAGGTGATACAGCGTCAGTCGCCCGCCATCATATCGATTGACGAGCGTGAACGATGGACTGGTCACTTCGTCAGAGTCAATGCCGAGCGCCCCCGCGACGCCCTTCACGAAAAGCGTTTTGCCCGCGCCCAAGCCCCCGCGGAGCAACACAATTTCTCCACCGCGCAGGTGCTCGCCGACATGCGCGCCAAGCTCGAAAGTATCCTGCGGGCGATGGGAAACCCATGCGCCGGCGGTCAGCGCTTGTGGAGTCGGCGAGTTAGCGCTCACGGGTGCTCTCCCAACGGATCGAGTTGGCGAAAGGCGGCGCTTAAAAACTCGCGCACATCCGAGGCGACAAGGGCGCGCATGCCGTGTTCGCGCACCGCGATGTCTCCGGCGAGTCCGCCGACGTAGACCGCTGCGACTGTCGCTGCAAGCGCGTCCGACCTGTCTTTCAAAGTGCCGTAGGCTTGCGCCAGAAATCCGGTGATGATTCCGGTGAGCGTGTCGCCAGCCCCCGCCGTGCCGAGTCCGGCGTTGCCCGTCGGGTTAACGATCACGCGACCGTCGGGCGCGGCGATCAGCGTTCGCGTACCCTTCAAAACCAGAATGACCGAATGTTCGACTGAGAACTCGCGCACCACGTCGACGCGATTCCCCAGTGATGCGCGGTCGGAACTGCCGATCAGCCGGCGCATCTCGCCTTCGTGCGGTGTCAAAATGAGCGGCGCAGCAACCGAGCCGGAAAGGTCATCGGGCCACGGCGAGAGGGCGTTCAAGCCGTCGGCGTCAATTACAACGGGAGTGATACGTTGTTCCACGACAGCGCGGACAAATCGTCGCGTCTCTTCTTCATCCGCAGAAAGGCCGGGGCCGATGGCGACCACGTTGGCGCGCTCGGACAGCTTCAATGCCTGCTCGATGGCTGCCGCGCTTATCGCGCCGCCGGTCGTCTCCGGCAGTTCGACGGTCATCACCTCCGGCGTCACCCGCGCAGCGACGGATGACAGCGCCGACAGCGGAGTGGCGACCGTGACCAGCCCCGCCCCGGCGCGCATTGCCGCCCCCGCGCTTAACACGGCAGCACCCGTCATACGACGCGAGCCGGCGATGATTAAAGCGTGACCGTGCGTGTTTTTGTAGGAGTCCGGCGTGTAGCGCGTCTGCTCAAGCCACGTTCGCGCATCGCGGTCTTCCGTCACGAAAAGCTGCGACGAAGAGTCTGCGTCAAGCAGCGTCTGCGGCGAGCCGACGCCAGCGATCACCAAACGCCCGCTGAAATGCGCGGCGGGCGGCAGGACGTTGACAAGCTTCGGGCCGGTAAAAGTTATTGTTAAATCAGAGTGGACAGCGGGGCCGATTGGCTCGGCGAGGTCGGCGTTGAGGCCGGAAGGAACGTCGAGTGAAACAAAAAGCGGGCGTTTCTGCTGCATTCGGTCGCGTGCTCCGCGCAGCGACGCGAGACGGTCGACGACGTGGGCGAAGACTCCCGCGAGCGGGCGCGTCAAACCGGTGCCGAAAAGCGCGTCAACAATCAAGTCATGATTTCCGGCCCGGTCAGCAATCTTTTCCCACGCCTCATTTGTTTCGCATTCATAAAAAGACGATGCCGGCGGGGTAATGACGGTGGTATCACCAATTGAAACGCTCGACTTTTCCGCATCATCGGCCAGACAGCGCACGATCTCGAAGTTGATGCGGGCATCACCCTTGGTCGCTTCGACGCGCCCGAACAGCACTATATCCGCGTGTGCTTCTGACATCATCAAGAGGCGGGCGAGCGCGGCACCGTCGCCGCCGTTATTGCCGGGGCCACAGAGAATCAGTGCCGATTTGCCGGGCAGATGGTGTGAAAAGTGAGCGGCAATAACCTTCAGTGAGTTATTTGCGGCGACCTCCATCAGCAACAGCGACGGCACTCCGTACCGCTCGGTGGTCAGGCGGTCGATCTCGCGCATCGCGGCTGCCGAAAAAACCTTCTGCATGGCCGGAATCATAACAGAGGGAGCCGCGCACCGGTCAACCAATGACCAATGCGCGGCTCCGATAAGCTATTGCTGCCCGCACAAATGAAAACGGGCGCATTATCTGCGCCCTTTCGCTCTGGCCTGCCACTTCGTCAAGCCATCCGTCTTGTAATGAATCTATGAAATACGCAATAAAGCTACATCTTCAGAAAAATGTTGGCCCTCGATAAAATAATTTGTTACCGATGGAATTGCGGGCAAAAGTGGCTTGAATTAAAAAGGCCGGATCAGCATGATGTCTGATCCGGCCTTCTTTTTGGCACTGAACCTGAGAACCTTCGCAAGGGGCACATTGCGATAAATCTCAGTCCTAAAGGTGGAACCTATTCGCGCCCGGCCCAGCGGCGGCGGGCGGCACCCGCGACACCGACCAGACCCGTACCAAGCAGAATCATCGTCGCCGGCTCAGGAATCGCGTTCGGAGCCGAAATCAGCGCCGAAATTCTCGTGATACCGCCGGTCGCGTTCGGATCCAAAAACACCGTGTTGCCATTCGACACGTTAGCCATTTGGTAGCTGACGCCACCGATGTTGAGCGTGGTATTGCTGAAGACAATGCGTGTGTCGCTACCAGAACCGCCACTAAGAATCGTCCCGGAAAGAATCCCCGAGAAAATACCCGTGCCGACGGTCGGTACTGACTGGTTGATTTGCAGAGTGAACGGGGTTGAAGCAAAAGTGCCGGCCCCGGAAAGGGTGATAGTGCCCAAGTCGGCGACCGTAAAGCCGCTCGGTGTGCTGGTGTTAACGGTTGTAGTTGATTGAGCGGCGAAAGTCGCGGTTGCGCCGCCACTCGTTGTGGACGTCGCCGCCACCGGAGCACAAGCGGCGCCGAAACAGCCGGTTGTGTTAAAAGTTACGACTTCTGCCTGCGCGGCAGTTGACGCGAGCGTCAAAAAGGCGACGGCTGAAATACCTAATGCAAGGTTTTTGAGCATCGCCGAAATACGTGTAGTCATGTTGGTCATTTCCCTCCGAATAGTTCCCTGTTTGTAGCCCTGTTTCAATTTGAAACGCTTTTGCCACTCTTGCGAGTGACAACGTATGCTCAATGTTGATGTGGAAGAGCAATACCACCGCACGCCGAATCAAGATTCACTGTCACCAGATTCACTTTAGACTCAGGGAGAAAAATAGCTCTCCTCCAGCCTGCTTCAACGTGCGCTCAAATTGTCAGGGAGAGTTTTAACCTATACCTAAAACTGACAATGAGTCTAAGCTTTCAGAAAATTGGAAACTTTTTTTCCGATTCCAAAAAAAAGAGTTTTCGGAACCTGAGGAGGTTTAAACTCAATGCCAAAATTTGAGATTTGGTAGGGGTTGCAACAGGTGAGGATAAGGCAGTGCGGATGAATGGCTTAATGGCTTGCGGACTAATGGAATGCTTAATTATCCGTTAAGTCTTTCGGCGGCGCGCGAAACGTCCGGTGATGGCCTGGGTCGCTTGTTGCAGTTCCTGAACGCGCAGCAGCCGTGCGGCGGCGAAAAAAACAATTCCTCCCACCGCCATCGGGATCATCGCCTCGGCCAGACGCGCGCCAAAGCCTCGCCCGCCGAAAAGTCTAAATAGCCATACGTAGGTAACATAACTCGCCATCGAGAGTGCCGCCGATGCCAGCGCGATACGTGTGAAAGAGGCGAGGATGCGGCGGCCTTCGAGTCGTTTGATTTTCCGGCGCATGAAAAATATGAGCGCGCAGAAGTTGACCAGCGCGACGCACGAAGTCGAAAGCGCCAAGCCGGCATGACCGTATCCGTTGGGAGTCTCGGCAGTGACGCCGATGCCGGAAAAGAAATTCCTCAAATAGTAGCCGGCGAGTCCATTGACCCCGATTGAGACCAGGCTGACGATCATCGGCGTGCGTGCGTCGTCCAGTGCATAGAAGGCCGGCGAAAGGACTTTGATCGCCGCGTAGCCGGCCAGTCCAACCGAATAACCGATCAGCGCCGCGGCGACCATTTCAGTGTCGATGGCAGTGAACGCGCCGCGCTGGAAGATCAACGCGACGATGGGCCGACCGAGAACGATCAGGCCGCAGGCCGAAGGGATCGTCAACAGAAACACGAGGCCGATAGACGAAGAGAGGGTCGAGCGGAAGTTGCCGATGTCGCCGCGTGCCGCGAAGCGCGAGATGGTCGGGGTGGTTGCCGTGCCGATGGCGACACCGAAAATACCGATGGGAAGCTGCATCAATCGGAATGAAAAGTCGAGCCACGACGGGCCAGCCTCAATGTTCGAAGCGTAAAACGTGCTGATGAAAACATTGACCTGCGTTGCCGACGTGCCGACGATGGCCGGGGCCATTAGGCGCATCACCTGGCGCACGCCGGGATCAGTGAAGCTGAGCACCGGGAGAAAGCGAAAGCCGACGCGGATCAGCGACGGGACTTGAATCAAAAACTGCAACAGACCGCCGAGCAGTGTCCCGATAGCCATGCCCATAATCGCCCACTGCGCCGCGGCCTCCGGCACCATGTTCTTGCCGGTCACTCTCGCCCAGCCGCCGCCGCTCAACCAATAGGCGAACGCGAGGCCGCCAACGATTGACCCGACGTTGAAAAGAGTCGAGGCCGATGCCGGAATGCCAAAGCGCCCTTTGGTGTTGAGCACGCCCATCGCGACCGCCGCGAGCGCGACCAGTAGGATGAACGGAAACATGATCTGTGTCAGCGCCGCCGCCAGCCGCGCCTTCTCCGGCGAAAAGCCAGGCGCAATCAGAGCGACAATCTGCGCTGAGAAGATGATGCCGATGATGGTAATCACGCTCAGCACCACCGCCAGCGCATTCATCACCATGCTCGCCAAACGCCACGCCTCCGCTTCGCTCCGCTTCTCAGTATAGTCAGTGAATGTCTTGACGAACGCCGCCGACAGAGCGCCTTCGGCGAACAGGTCGCGCAGCATGTTCGGGATGCGAAACCCGACGAGGAAAGCGTCCTTCAGAAAGCCCGCGCCGAAGAAGTAAGCGAACAGTTGGTCACGCACCAGGCCGAGCACGCGCGAACCCATCACCGCCAGCGACACGATGCCGGCGGAGCGCGCGACGCTCTGTCGCTCGCGGGCCGCATTCGGCGAGAGAACAATTGGCGGGGGCGTGGCGGGACGAACCGGCGAAGTCTGATCTGTGGCAGTTTGATCCGTCTGCACTCTCGACCCGGCGAGCGACCCGCAGTGGTCGATGACTGACTGCTCGGTCGCACTTTCGTCAATACCTCTATCAACACTTCCGTCCGTGCTCCCGGACGGCGTCACCGCCCCGCCCGTTTCGACGCCGGTTTCCTGAATCGTCTCGGCCTTTTCGATCACGGCCTCAGCGATCAGATTAGCGTGTCGACGCTCGTCGGGTGAATCCACGGCGCGTGGGTCGCCGTCAGGCGTGTGCTCGATGTCGCCATCAGGCGTGCGGTTCATTCGCGTGTGCTCAGAGGTTGTAGTCTTTTGATTTGGTGAGCAGTGTTTTATAGCTGACGCCGAGCGTTTCGGCGGCGCGTGTTTTATTGCCGCCGTGCGCCAATAATGCCTCGGCGATTTTACGCTGTTCGACGGCGCGGACGACCCGCTCGGCAGCCTGTGCGAGCGTGCCGGAAATATCGAGCGCCGACAACGGATCGTCCGGCTCGTCGGGCGGGCGTGCCGTGCTCCTGTTTGTGCCGATCCCGAAATCGCGAGCTTCCAGCATCGACGTGTCGGCCAGAATGCATGCGCGCTCAATGGCGTTCTCCAACTCACGGACGTTGCCCGGCCACCGATGGGCGCGGAGCACAACGAGTGCTCCTTCGCTCAACACGGCTTCCTGCTTCCGCAGTTCCTTGCCAAATTGCGCGGCGAAGTGGTGTGCGAGCAGAGCGACATCATCCCCGCGCTCGCGAAGCGGCGGAATCTCAACGGGGAAGACCGCGAGCCGGAAGAACAGGTCGCGGCGAAACTCTCCGTTCTCGGCTGCCGCCTGAAGGTCGCGATTCGTTGCTGCGACGATACGCACGTCGACGGGGACGGGCGCCCGCCCGCCGATCCGGTCAACCACCTTCTCCTCAATCACGCGTAAAAGTTTGCTCTGCGCGCCGAGTGACAGTTCGCCGATCTCGTCGAGGAAGACCGTGCCGCCGGAGGCGAGTTCGAACTTGCCGGGACGTCGTTCGGTCGCACCGGTGAACGAGCCGCGTTCGTGGCCGAACAGTTCCGACTCGATCAGTGTTTCAGGAATCGCGGCGCAGTTGATGGCAACGAAAGGTTTATCGCGGCGCGCCGACAAGTGATGAACGGCGCGCGCAAAAAGCTCTTTGCCGGTGCCCGACTCGCCGAGCAAAAGGACGGTGGCTTCGGTGACGGCGACGCGTTGCGTTTCCGCAACAGCGCGCTTGATGGCGTCGGATTCACCGATGATGCGCGGGAACCCGTAGCGGCGCGACCACTCCTCACGCAGCAAGATATTCTCGGTCCGGAGCCGTGCCTGTTCGAGCACACGTTCGACGAGCAGCAGCAAGTGATTTGAGTCGACCGGCTTTTGCAGGAAGTCGTGCGCGCCGTCTTTCATCGCCTGCACCGCTTCGTCAATCGAGCCGTAAGCGGTCATCACCACGACGGGCACGAAAGCGTCCGCCGCGCGGGCGGCATGAAGCACGTCGAGGCCGGAGCCGTGCGGCATCCGCAGGTCGGTCAGAATCAAATGGAAAGGCTTGCGCGCAACCTCGGCCACTGCGGCGCGTGCATCGGCGGCCTCCGCGACGGTGTAGCCCGCATTCTCTAAGGTCAGACGCAGCATCCGCCGCAGGCTGTCTTTGTCTTCGACGAGGAGAATATCCGGGTGCTCAACGTCATGCGGCTGGATAGCGGTTTTCATCGCGCGCGGGTGCCATCATGCTGAGTTGAATCCAGGAAAGAGGTAAGCATTGTTTAGACGGGACACAGAAAACGATGCGGATGGTAGCGAGGCGCGCGGGCGCGTGTCAACTGAATCATCCGTTTACTACATCAGAGGGGGACGAGATTTCAAGACCCTGATTGAATGCAGAAGGCGGAAGGCCGCACAGAGGCGGTGAGCGTTCACACTTGTCACTATCGACTGATCACCCATCACTTGATGAATTAATTGTCGATTGATTCGTACTCATCGGTATTGGCTTGCTTGGTGCGGTCAAACTCTGTGTTGATAAGTCGCATCGCCATGACGTGCGGCGAGTAGTCGAACGCTGCCGGGCCACCGCGCTCGTGCTGTAACTCGGCGATGAGCGTGTCCTGCGCGTCGCGGAAACGGCGGACGCTGCCGCGTTGATTGAGGATGACAAAGAAGAGTGTCTCGCCGCTTTGCGTACTCATCTGCCCGACGAGCGCGCTGGCGCCACCATCGGTTCGGTTGAGCGTGCCGGTTTTAGCGATGATGCTGCCACGCGCCGGGGTCGCTTCGAAGCGCCGCTGCAACGTGCCGGGATCAACCCCGGCAACCGGCAGGATGTCCGCTGGCGTCAGGCGGTGCTTCGCCAACTCAGCGACCAATTCGCGATAGACGCGCATCATCGCGCGCGGCGTCAGACGATTGACACCCAGCCCGCTGGTTGACGCCAGACGAACCTCGGCTGCGGGGATGCCGAGTTCAGTGATTAGAAATCTTTGGAGGCCTGGCGCTCCGCCGAGCGCATCGCCGAGTCGATCAGCCATAAAGTTGTTCGAGTAACAGAGGAGAACTTTCAACACGTCGACGAGTTGGCTCGAACGATGCGTCAACAGCATGCGGGCGCGGGGCGGGACGGCCTCGACATAGACCGCGCCCATCACGGCGACGCTCGGCTCGCTCTGCAAACTTTCACTGACACCGGCGGCCTGTCGAGACTCGGCCCACAACCGCGTTGCCGCCGCCGGCCTCCGCGTCGCGTCGAGCGTGTCGTACAAACGCTCGCCGGAACGCAGCGACGATGAGTTGAAATTCATCGTGAAGCGTGGCGCGACAATCAGGTCGCCGGTCACGGTGCGAATGCCAAGCAGATTCAACTTGCGGGCCAGCATCACCGCGTGCTCGTAGTGAAATGAAGGATCGCGGCCTGAGATAATCAGGTCGCCGGTAATCGTGCCGGTGGCGCGGTCAAACGTGCCGTCAGTCCAGACCGCAGTGGTGAAACGGTGATGCGGGCCGAAGCCACGTAGCGCCGAGAGCGCCGTCGCCAGTTTGATCGCCGAGGCTGGGTTGAATGCTTGATCCGCGTTCTCATTCATCAACACTTCGCCGGCAAGGGTTTCAATCAACACGCCCTGTCGCAACAGCGCCGGCTTCTCAACCGAAAGTTGAGTGACGACCTCTTCGATGCTGACTGGTAACTCATCGACCAGAGTCTGTGTTGGGAAGTGTGGCGGAGGCTGCGTAGGTGGTGGCGACGGAAGCTCTGAAGAGAGTGACGGAGTCGGTAACTGAATTGTCGGACGGGCCGCCGACGGAGCGGGCGACTTCTGTTGTGCTATACCGTTGCCGGTCAGCGCAAGTGTCAGCATGAGCAGCAAGCCGACGGCGAACATGAAGTGATTCGGTTTAGTTTTGTGCATTCTGATCTGTACTCTCAAGCAGCCTGAACAGGCAATTCATCCTAACACAGCGCCGATAGCCCCACGTTTATCTTTTCAATGGCCGAGATGAAGCGGCTTGAACGGCGAGCTTTTGATGCCCCGACCGCACGTGCGAGATGTCTTTCTTGAGACGCGCGTCCAGGCCTTCCGTTGCGAGCGATTATGTCGCACCGTTCAGCAAACCAGTGTGGCTGTTTCACTTATGCAGTGTTTAGTCGTCATGCGCATAATGCCTCTGTGACCGGAGGAAGTAGCACAGACTTGCGGTCTGTGGATGCCGCAAATATCACAGACTGAAGTCTGTGCTACTCTTTTCCGCCGTCCGTCATTGATGGATTACTCGTGCTCGAACAATTGCGTTGACAACGCCGCGAGCGCGCTCCTAATATCGAAGCGGAAAAACGCCGCGTTGCCAAACCGCTTTGCACCGAAAACACCAGCCGCTTGTGACCATTGAAAATATTCGCGCCACGCATCGCGCGCGGGCGCGTGACATCCGCGCGCGGCTCGCCGAATTTCGGGGGGTGTGGGAGGCGGGTTCGGACGAACGCTTATGGGAGGAACTTGTCTTCTGCATCTTCACAGCGGGGGCGTCGGCGCGGATGGGCCTGCGGGCAATTGATGCGGTTCGCCCGCTTTTAATGAGTGGGGCGCACGAAGAGTTGACGAACGCCCTCGTTAAAGTCCATCGTTACCCGAACGCGCGCTCCGGCTACATCGTTGTCACGCGCAACTATCTCGCGGAGGATTGTCGGATGCGCCTGCGCGAGCGACTCGAAGGTTTCTCTGACCCGCTCGCCCGCCGCGACTGGTTGGCGCGCGAGCGGCGCATCAAGGGCCTCGGTTACAAAGAGGCCAGTCACTTTCTGCGCAACGTGGGGTTTCGCGGATATGCGATCCTCGACAAACACATTCTGCGAAGCCTCGCCGAACTCGACGTCATCGAATCGCCGCAACCGCCGGCGACGCGCGCCAAGTACCTCGCCACCGAAGAACGCCTGCGAAAGTTCGCGCGTGACGTGCGCATCAACTTTGACGAGCTTGACCTTGTGCTGTGGTCGATGAAGACAGGTGAAATACTGAAGTAGTGTTTCAGGGTTTTGATTCGCGATTTGCGACCGGAAGAAGTTGCCGAAACTCGCGCCACCATCACCGACGCAAATCGGAATTCTGCATTTGAAGTAGATTACGGAGTTGTACCATGAAGAGCTTACACCGGACGGCGGTCGAGATCGTCACCGCCGTTGCTATCTGCGTCGGGTTGAGTAGTGGTGATGGGGTGCTGGCAGCGGCGTCGTCTGTCAAAGACGACAAGCCGCGCGACCGAGCGGCGCGAGCGCTGCGCGAAGGCGAGTTTGAGACGGCTGAAAATTTGTACCGAGAGATGGTGGCGAAGAAGAAAGGTGACATGGACGCGCGCCTCGGTCTGAGCTTCGCGCTGCTGAAGCGACGCAAAATCCAGGACGCATTCGACGCCGCGGCGCGCGTCCTGTCGGTCGAGCCGACTTCTGCTCGCGCGCGCGCCTTACTCGGTGCGGCACTGCTCGCCGCCGGCGATTTCCGTCTGTCGGTTGAAGAGTTTCGCACCGCGCTTACTTTCAAAGACGACGAGGCGTTGGCGATTGCCGGCTTAGCGATGGTGGACTTCTACGAGAACCGCGTCAGTCAGAGTCTCGCCGGGCTGCGCCGCGCGGCCTACCTCGACCCAAACGAGCCTGACTATCACTTCAGCCTCGGGCAGGTCGCCGCGCGCTCCGAGCGTTACGCTGAAGCCGCCGACTCTTACGAACGGTTCCTGCGCATCGCGCCGCGCACTGACATTGACCGGCGCGCACGCATCCTCGGCCTGATCGATTTTCTTCGTTACCTCGGCACGCAACGTGGCCTGCTGCAAACCGCCGGCGCGGCCCGCGCGGCGATTCCTTTCGAGCTCATCAACAATCGTCCGATCATTCAAATTCATATCAACGGCTCGAAAGAGTCGCTGAGGTTTGTCGTCGATACCGGCGCCGGGATGTGCGTCGTCTCTGACGCGACAGCGCGACGATTAGGTATCAAGCACGTGGCGCGCGGAGGCAATGCGCGCGCGGTCGGCGGCGAGGGCCGCTTCGACATCGTCTACGGTTTCTTACATTCCCTGCATCTCGGCGACGCGCGGGTCGATAACGTCCCTATTTACATCCGCCCGTTCTTCAACACGCAGGAACCCATCGATGGGTACATCGGCCTCTCGGTGCTATCGAAGTATCTCTCAGTGGTTGATTACCAAACGCGGACGATGACGCTGATGCGCGATGATGCGCGCCCCATCTTCAACTCAGCCGTCACGCCGGCGGGTGTCGAGGTGCCGATGCGAACCACGACGAGCGGCTTTTGGAGCGGCGAGATTCAGGTCACCGGAATCGACAAGACGCTCAACTTCATCATGGACACAGGCGCCAGCATCTCGGTCGTTTCCGCAGCGCTCGCCGAGCGGGAAGAGATGTCACGCTTTGCACAGGCCTCGCGCTTGAAGGTATATGGCGCGGCTGGCGTCGCAGAAAATGTTCAGATGTTGCTGCTGCCGCGCGTCACACTCGGCGCCCACGCGCGCGCCAACGTGCCCGTAGCGGTGCTCGACCTTGAACCGATCAACGAGACATCCGGGTTCGAGCAGACCGGCATCATCGGTGGCAACGTGCTGCGCCACTTCCGTGTCACCTTCGACTTCCAGCGTGCCACCGTGCGTCTCGACCCACTCGGCACCGCCGCCGCCGCACCCGCTCAGGGCAGCGCCAAGTCTGTGCCCAGCATCGCCCCACAAAACTGAAGCACTCGTTCAAGAGGATGTGTGGCAGTTATGAAGCAATCATGAAGAAGAGCATCTATCTGGAAACTTCGGTGATCGGCGCCTACCTTGATAATGGCGAGCCGTTTCGTCGCGATTTGACGATTCGCTGGTGGGAGCACGAGATGTCGGAGTATCGTGCGGTCGTCTCGCGCCTCGTCGAGCGCGAGCTTGAGCGTGTGCCTGAACCACATCGCACCGGCTATCTAAAACTGGTCGCGCCGCTCGAACAGGTGGAGTTGACAGACGAAGCGGCGATTCTCGCCGAGGGCTATGTTTCGCGCGGCATCTTTCATCGCAAGTATCTCGCCGACGCGTTGCACGTCGCGGTCGCGTCGTTCCACAAAATAGATTACCTCGTGACGTGGAACTTCGGGCACCTCGCAAACGTGCAGCGGCAGGCGCGCATTCGGCTCTTCAACACCGCGGCAGGGTTTTTCGTGCCGATGATTGTGACGCCGGAATTTCTCGTCGGCGAATGGTGAAATGTCAACCGCGAAGCGCGCGTGTGAAAATCACTTTGCGCCATTTACGATTCGCCATCGACCATTTACTATTCACCGGACATGTATCGCAAACCAAGATTCTTAGAAGCGCTTCACAGGATACGCGAAGAGATGTCACGTGAAGCCGATTACGACATCGAGTTGTTCGTCGAGATGACGCGCTCCGGCCAACGCCCCAGTCACGGCCCGGAGCGCAACGTCCGTGGCATCCGTAGCCGCGCACCACGCGCCAATGCAGAGGAACCGAAAGTTACTTCACCGCCGAAGCCGCGAAAGCGTGCGACCCGGTGAACACGGAGATGTTGGGACGGTTGGTTCGTGTTCACCCACGTCCGACCTCTTAAGCTCCGACTTTCAGATTGAAGTTATGGACGAAACATTCGAAGCCATCGGGTTGGAAGTGCCAAGTGAGAAAGATTTCAATCACTTGGCCGAGCGCGCGGGCGACCAGGGTGAGGCAACGCAACTCTTGCGGCGAGGTGCTGTACTGCACGGGCGCTGCTGGAAACTGGGCGAAGGGCTGGAGGTTTGGACAGTACTCTACGAGTCGGGAACCGGCGACGTGTTTTACGCCGACTGTCGCCCCGGCTTCCGCGCCCGTTACGCGCAACGCATCAGCCCGTGGGCGCTCACCGAGTATGACGAGGACGGTGAAGCCATCGTTCACGGCTACTGCGATGGGACGGAGATCGAAGTGCTCTTCGAGTTGCAAAACTTAACAGAGGTCGGGCCCGAAGGCTTCCGCGCGCAGGAGCTTCACGTCGGCCTGTGTGGTCTCGCGTACCGCGCGCGCGTGTGCGCGAAAGAAGAGCGCGTCCGGTGGCAGCCGCTTGAAGAAGCCGCCCCGTCGCGCGCGGCTCACGAAAACGATTGGAGCCTGTGCGGGCGCGTCATCTCGTTCAAGCCGTTGCGCAACCCTCTGTCGGGAAGCGAACTGTACTGGGTTTACCTCGACCTCGACAGTCACAAGCTCGAAGTGCTGATTAACCGTCGCGCGTTGCGCGGGGCGAAACTGGTCGCCGGCGCGACGCTCGCCGCAGAGGTGTGGCTTCAGGGGCACGTGCTCGACCAGCGTGCCATGCTCTCACGCTACGAAGGTACTGACCGCTCCCATTCGTTGGCTGATTTGTGGTCGGGCCTGAAGCGGAGAAATTAAAACAGAGGGAAGATGCTGGATGCTGGATGTCAGATATTGGCAACGCCACTGGCATGTCTCGACTAGCATCCAGCATCCAGCATCTACTTCATTCATCCTTCGTACCCAGAAACTTTTGCGCGAGGTGCTTTAGAACAAAAACTTATCTTCTCGCCAACATTCAAACCCCATCCTCTGACCGCTCTCCCATGATGAAACGCTTTGCCTTCTTCGGCCTCGCCCTCCTTGTTTTCATCGCCGCTAGTAGCTACCTGTTCAACCGCTATTGGATTCATCGTTTCGACGCTTTAATCGCGCGCCAGGCGAGTGTCTATCGGCTCGACCCCGACTTGGTGTGGAGCGTCATCTATGAAGAGACATATTTCAGTCCGTGGAAGATCGGAGAAGCACGCGAAGTCGGATTGATGCAGGTGACGCCGATGGTTGGGCGCGAGTGGGCTGCTGAGACCGGGATGCGCGAACTCGAACGGCAGATGGCCGAAGACCCCGTCGCGGTGCTGAGTGACCCGGAGCGCAATATCCAGGTCGGATGCTGGTATCTCGAAAAAATTTCGAAGGATTACCGTGACTTGCCCGACCCCGAAGCGCGGATGGTCGCCGGCTACAACGCCGGGCCAAGCCGCGCGGTCGAATGGAACCGGACGCCACCCGGCGCGCCGCCACTCACCACCAAACAGTTCATCGCTCGCATCGACATCGCTTCGACGCGCGCCTACGTCTCGAACATTCTCGCGCGCTACGAGGCACGCCGGTGACGTACCAACAACTGCTCGCGGGCAACCGAGACTTCCGCCTGCTCTGGTCGGGCCAGGTCGTTTCGGAGATCGGCGACTGGCTGAATAATATCGCCGTGTTCGCGCTCACCCTTGAACTGGCGGGGCCAGGGCAGACGGGGCGCGCGATTGCGCTTTATGCGATAGCTCGTCATCTGCCGTTGTTCATGTTCGGGCCAATCGCGGGCGTCGTCGTCGACCGTATCGACCGTCGTCGCGTGATGATCGCGGCGGACGTGGTGCGGGCCGCGCTCGCGCTTGGTTTCCTGCTCGCCAACATGTGGCAGTCGCTGACACTGCTGTATACGGTCGGCGCGGCGATGTTCGCTGTCGCCGCGTTCTTCAACGCCGCGAAGCGTGCTGCCATCCCCAATATTGTGCACGGCACCGAGGAACTGCTGAATGCCAATTCGCTTTCTGCTTCGACCACTGCCGCGACCATCGCCATCGGCTCGGCGCTTGGCGGGCTGATCGCGACCTTCATCGCCCGCGACCTCGTCTTCGGCCTCAACTCACTAACGTTTCTGCTCTCCGCCGTCATCATCCGCCGCATCCACGCGCGCATGTCACAACAGAATATGGAGAAACGCTCGTCGGAGATGGAAGGCGAAGGGCGCGCAAAACTTCTGAACGCCGGACGCGACATACCTTCAGCGTTTCGCTATCCGACCACAGCATTTTATTTTGTCCGTCGTGCGGCGGGCGATTTCGGCGAAGGCTGGCGGTACGTGCGGAATGACTTCACGCTGACTCTGATCTTCGCCGCCGCCGCTGGGTGGGGCCTCGGCAATGGCGCGGCCCGCGCGCTCTACAGTATCTTCGGGGCGCGGCTCGGCGAGTCGGCAGCGTTTGGATGGGTGGCGCGCCCGGCTGACTTTGGCATCTCGGTGCTGTTCGTCGCGATGGGATTGGGCGGCATGTTGGGTGCGCCGGTCGCGCGCCGTTTCAGCCGGGGTGCGGGCGCGAGCCTCGGCGCGCGGATGGGTCGCTCGATGATGTTCGACGGGGTCGGCCTGTTCACCTTCAGTCTGATTCCCAATTTGTGGGGTGCGGCGGCGGTGTTGGTGGCGCGCGAGATGAACTTTGCGATCTGGTGGACGGCGCAGCAGACGATCATCATGCAGCGCACCGACGACCGCTACGCGGGGCGCGTCTTCGC
>JALZJL010000389.1 GCA_030859785.1 Acidobacteriota bacterium | reverse complement strand
GAATAAACCGCTCAGCCGTCAGTTCCGGACGGTTGAGATAACCCCGTGCCAGTGTGTCGCCACCGATATAGATTTCGCCGGAGACGCCGATGGGCACCGGCTGCAAATGTCGATCTAAAATGTAGACCTGCTTGTTCGCCAGCGGACGGCCAATCGGTACGGAGCTACCCGTTTGATTTTCTCGCCAATCCACTGGTTCATAGGTCGTCGTCGTGACCGTCGCCTCGGTTGGGCCGTAAGCGTTGATCCATCGAACGCGATTCCCAAATATCTTTTGCCATGTCGCCAATCGTTCCGGTATAACTTTCTCGTTACCCACAATCACCAGACGAAGACTAGAAGGCAGAGGCGCTTCTGTGCCACTCAGTTCACTGACCCACTGATGCCAGAAGGCGGCGGGTAGGTCAATGACGCTCACCTTTTCTTTCTCGACGAACTCAAGGAAATCCGTGATCGAAGCTGCCACCTCATCAGGCCGGACGACGACTGCCGCGCCAGTCAACCAATACGGAAATATCTCTTCGGCGGCAACGTCGAAGCTAATCGAGGCAAACTGTAGGATGCGATCATGTGACTGAAGAGCGTAATGCTTCACGGCCACAGTACAGTGGCTGACTAAGGCCCGGTGTGGGATCATCACGCCTTTGGGCTGGCCGGTCGAACCCGATGTGTAAATCACATACGCGAGATTCTCCGCCTGAACATCACTCACCGGATTCTCTGCGCTCCCGCGGGCAATCATGTCCCAGTCCGCGTCGAGGCGCACCACTGCGGCACCGTGCGGCGGCAAGCTTCCCGTCAGACGCGCTTGCGTCAGCAGCACCGGCACCTCCGCATCTTCCAGCATGAAGGAGATTCGCTCTTGAGGATACGCCGGGTCTAACGGCACATATGCCCCGCCCGCTTTCAGAACGCCGAGCAGCCCAACCAACATCTCAAGCGAGCGCTCCAACATGATGCCGACCCGCACCTCTGGACCGACGCCCAACTTTTGTAGATGGTGCGCCAACAGATTCGCCCGTCGGTTCAGTTCCCGATAGCTCAGTTGCTCGCCTTCAAAGACTATGGCCATGGCGTCGGGCGTGCTCTCCACCTGTGATTCAAACAAATCATGAATACATCGCCCTTTTGGATAATCCGCCTGAGTGTCATTCCACTCCACCAATAGCTGCTGGCGTTCGGCCTCGGCTAACATCGGCAATGCCGAAAGATGCTGATCGGGATTGGCGACGATACTTTCGAGCAGCGTATGGAAATGCCTGACCATCCGAGCCACCGTGGTCGCATCGAACAGGTCAGTGACGTACCCGAATGCCCCCCGCAACCCTTCCTCGCCATCGTACATGGCGAGGGCCACATCGAACTGTGACGTCCCACTATCTGCCGGTAGTGGGCGCAGCGTCAGACCTGGTAACTCCAAACTCTGCCCCGGCGCATTCAGCAGCGTGAACATCACCTGGAAGAGTGGATTGCGGCTGAGGCTCCGTTCCGGCTGCAACTCTTCGACCAGCTTCTCAAACGGCACGTCCTGATGCTCATAGGCTCCAAACGTCAACTCTCTGACTCGCCCTAGCAACTCTCTGAAGGTCGGATCACCTGACAGATCAGTGCGAAGCACCAGCGTGTTGATGAAGAACCCGATCAGATTCTCGGTCTCGGCGCGGTTACGTCCGGCGATGGGCGAGCCAATTACAATATCTTCCTGACTCGTATAGCGCATCAGCAATGTCTGGAAAGCCGCCAACAAAGTCATGAACAGCGTCGCACCTTCACGCTGACTTAGCTCCTTCAGCTTCTCTGTCAACTCTCGCGACAGCTTCATCGACTGATGCGCTCCGCGATAACTCTGCACTGCCGGGCGTGGACGATCCGTCGGCAAATCTATGACCGCCGGCGCGCCCGTGAGTTGCCCCTTCCAGTACGAGAGTTGTCGCTCCAGCACTTCACCGGACAGCCAGTCTCTCTGCCACACGGCGAAGTCAGCGTACTGAATGGGAAGTTCCGGTAGCGGCGACGGTCGACCCTGAGAGAATGCCTCATACAGCGCCGTCAACTCACGCACGAACACTCCCGTCGACCATCCATCACTGATGATGTGGTGCATGTTCAGCAGCAGCACATGATCTTCCGCGTCGAGTCGCAGCAAACCGGCTCGTATCAACGGGCCGCGCTCCAAGTCGAAGGGTTGCCGCGCTTCCTCAGTAGAGAGCCGCCGCGACTCAACCTCGCGCTCCGCTTCCGGCAACTCACTAAGATCAATCACCGGCAGCGCCATTTTCAGATTTGGTGCGACGACCTGCACGGGGCTTCCGTCGGCCATCGTAAATGTGGTGCGTAAGGATTCGTGGCGAGCGACGATTGTTTCAAGCGATTTTTGCAGCGCCGGTAGATTAAGAGCGCCGCTCATCCGGAGTGCCTGCGCGACATTATAAAAGGAACTGCCCGGCTCCAATTGATCGAGAAACCACAGCCGCTGCTGCGCAAACGAGAGCGGGAAAGTATTAGATTTGGTAGCCTTTTCCTGAAGTAGCTGCGCCAACAGAGCGCGCTTCTCTTCTAAGGATAGATCAATATTATCCGTCGTCGTGCTCATCCGTTAAGCTCCTTGCCCGCCAATACATTATTGAGTAGTGCGTTCACTTCGTCATTCGAAAGTTGATCGAGTTTTCCTAATAGCTGTTCCGCATTTCCTCGAACAGTTCTTTTGATTGGACTGATTCCAACATCTTTTCGCTCGTTCTGCTTCTGCGAGACTGCCAACGCCAGCCCGGCAACAGTGAGTTGTTCAAACAGCATGCGGAGCGGCACCTCCACCTGCAGCGCTTCTCTCACTCGCGAAATCACCTGCGTCGCCAGCAACGAATGCCCCCCCAACTCGAAGAAATTGTCATCTACTCCCACCCGCTCCACTCCCAGCACCTCCTGCCAGATGCCGACCAGCGCCTCTTCGACCGCGGTGCGTGGCGCCACATACCGCGTCTCCACATCGAGCCGTCCCTCCTCCACCGCCGGCAACGCCCGCCGATCCACCTTCCCGTTCGCCGTCAGCGGTAGCGCCTTCAGCATTACAAACACCGTCGGCACCATGTAGTACGGCAACGTCTCTCCCACATGATTCCGCAGCGCCGTCACGCTCACCTCGCCCGCCCCCACGATGTAGGCCACCAACTCCTGCGCACTCGTCTGTAGCTGCCGCGCCACCACCTCCGCCTGCGCCACACTCCGGTGCTCCAGCAACCGACTCCGCACCTCGCCCAACTCCACCCGAAACCCCCTGATCTGCACCTGGTCGTCGATCCGTCCCAGGTACACCATCTCGCCGTTTCTGAGCTGCCGCGCCAGGTCGCCCGACCGGTACAGCCGCTCTTCTGTTCGGTACGGATTCGTGACGAACTTCTGCCCCGTCAACTCTTCACGACCCAGGTAGCCGCGGCTCACGCCGCCACCGCCGACACATACCTCGCCCGCTA
>JALZJL010000188.1 GCA_030859785.1 Acidobacteriota bacterium | reverse complement strand
CCGGGCATATTTTTCATCATCTGCGCACCGTCGGGCGGTGGCAAAGGGACGTTGATCCGGCGTGTGTTGAAGTCTGTACCGGGCCTCGCCTACTCCGTCTCGTGGACGACGCGCCCGCCGCGGCCCGACGAGACGGATGGGGTCAGTTACTACTTCACCACCGAACCGGATTTCGAGCAGCGGCGCGACCGGGACGAGTTTCTCGAATGGGCGATGGTTCATGGCAACCTCTACGGGACTTCGCGCGAGGTCGTGGAAAAAGAGTTGGCAGCGGGTCGAGACATCGTGCTGGAGATAGACGTGCAGGGCGCGGCGGCGGTGCGACAGTTGATGCAGGAGGCCGTCGGCGTGATGATTCTGCCGCCATCGTTTGAAGCCTTACGGGATCGCCTGCTGGCGCGCCGGACAGATGCGCCGGAAACACTGGCGCTACGTTTAAGCAACGCGCGTGGCGAGGTCGCGCGCTACACGGAGTTCGATTATGTCGTGCTGAACGACGAGGTCGACCGCGCCGCGAACCAACTGGCCGCCATCGTATATGCCGAACGGGCGCGGCGCACGCGCCAGGAGTGGTTGGCGCGACGTGTGCTCGCGACTTTCCCCGAAGCTCCACCTTATGTTTGAATATCCCCCGGCACTCAATTCAAAATCAGTTTTAATTCCACATTCACACAGGAGATCGGCCCATCGCCGAGGTTGAAAACACAATGGCTAAAGCAGTCGCATCGAACATCATTCTTCAAACGGACACCGTCACAACCAAGCACACAGTAGTACTGGAGATCGACTCGAAGTACCGCATGATTATCATCGCCGCGCAGCGCAGCAAACAGCTTCAGCGCGGCGCACGACCGCGAGTCGAAATGGACATCGCACGCCACAAGCCGACGCGCATCGCACTCGATGAAGTACAGCATGGCAAGGTGAGCTTTTCGATCATCGACAGCGAGTAGTTGATATGTCAGATGTCGGATGTGAGATATTGGACAGTACATCTGCCGAGGTCATGGACTAACATCCGGCATCCAACATCTCACATCTATTCCTTAGTGGCTGCCTGCCGCTCGTGCCCTTCGTCCGACTCTTTAATGTTTGCGCGCCAGAGTTGATAGGCGACCTCGGCTTCGCGCGCTGCGGATTCTTCGTCGATGGCGAGATACGCCGCGAGACGCGCCGCCGCATCCATCCTGCCGCATTGCCGCAACGCCCGCCAGTACCCGCCAACGTAACTGAACAGAAACCGCGTCATTCCCTGTTGCCGATACTGCACGACATGGACGGCCTCGTGGACGATTAACCAACCGGGCACAATCGGACGGCCTGCGGCATCACGTCGCACCAATCTCGGCGCGAGCAGGACGTGTCGCCCGACGGTCATCGCCCCGATCTTGAGCGCCGTCGTGATGAAGCCGGCGAAGACTCCGATATGGATGATGATGCGAGGCAGTTGCAGAGACGGCGCATCGAGGTGCGCGCGGAGAAATGTTTCGATGTGTTGATGAGACTCCGCCGCGAGTTTCATAGGCTACACAGACGGGGCGACAATAATGACTGCAACCAAAATACAAAAAGTGACAGGTAAATGGTGATAGGTGATAGGAAAATCAATGTTCATGTCGGGTGGCGCAGTCATTTTCAGCAACTGGTTCACTCGTGTGGCACGGCAAGGAGAGTATGACCGCAGCAGTGCGATGCTGGTTGTCTTCTCTTGTCACCTGTCACATATTTTTGTAGCCAGGCCCGCCGCCGCCTTCCGGCGTCACCCAGTTGATGATCTGATACGGGTCCATGATGTCGCAAGTTTTGCAATGCACGCAGTTGGAAAAGTTGATTTGCAAACGCCGCTTGCCGTCTGCTCCGTCGTCAACCATTTCGTAAACCGCCGCCGGGCAGAAGCGTTGACATGGGTTGCCGAACTCTTCGGCGCAGCGCGTCGCGCAAATGTCCGTGTCGAGCACGTGGAGGTGCGCGGGCTGGTCTTCGTCGTGCGCGACCGCCGCGTGATAGACGTCCGTAACTTTGTTGAATGTCAGCTTGCCATCAAATCGCAAATCGCCGTAACGCTGCTTGATGTCATCACCGTGGTAGCCATAATCCGCCAACTTCTTTAACGCGAGGTGGCCGGGTTCAGCGCCGCTGCGTTCAAACAATCCCCAGTGGCGTCCGCGCGTGACGAATTGCAGCCCGGCGTTCGCCAACCCGAGCCAGCGTCCGCGCTTGAATCCCGCGTGAAAGTTTCTGACCCGGCGCAACTCCGGCATGATCCAACTCTCTTCGACGAGTTGCTCGTAGCGCCGTAACTGTTGCGCGGAAAAGTCGCCGGCTAACAATGCTTCAAAAATAGTTTCCGCCGCCAGCATGCCGCTTTTGATCGCGGTGTGAATACCTTTCAAGCGTTGCGAGTTGAGGAATCCCGCGCAGTCGCCGACCAGCAACACTCCGTCCGAGTAGAGTTGCGGCATCGCATAAAAGCCGCCGGCAGCGATGGCCTTCGCGCCGTATCGAATCATCTTTCCGCCTTCCAGCAAACGCGCGACGAACGGGTGCTGCTTGAAGCGCTGAAACTCGGCGTGCGGGTCGAGCAGAGGGTCTCGGTAATCAAGCCCGGTCACATAGCCGATATTCAGGATGCGGTTCTGCATTCCGTAAATCCACCCGCCGCCGTATGTCTTGGCATCCGACGGGTAGCCGAGTGTGTGTGTGACTCGCCCCGCCGGATAGCGTCCGTCCGGCAATTCCCATAACTCTTTCAAGCCGAGGCTGTAGACCTGCGGCTCGCGCCCCTCATTTAAGTTCAGCCGCTGCGAAAGCTGTTTGACGAGCGAGCCGCGCGGCCCCTCGCCGAGCACGGTGACTTTTGCCAGCAGGTCGACGCCCGGCTCGAAGTTCGCCCGGCGCTTCCCTTCGCGGTCAATACCTTTGTCGCCGGTTCGAACGCCAATCACGCAGTCGCGCTCGTCGTACAGCATCTCCGCGCCGGGGAACTCCGGGAAGATATTGACACCCGACTCTTCGCACTTCTCGCCGAGCCACGCCGTCAACCGGTTCAGCGACACGACGAAGTATCCGTGGTTCTTCAGCGGCGGCGGCGTGATCGGTGATTTAATCGCGCGCTGCTTCGTGAGATAAACGAACTCATCTTCGTTCACGGGAGATTCAAGCGGTGCCCCTTTCTCGATGAAGTCCGGCATCAATTCCGACAGCGCGCGCGGGTCCATCACCGCGCCGGAGAGGATGTGCGCACCAACGCTGGCCCCTTTTTCGATGACGCCGATCTCAATCTCGCCGAGCGGGCGGCCCTGACTTCGGCCTTCGGCGACCGCCTCATTATGCTGTCTGACGAGCCGCGACAGATGCAGCGCGCCGCTCAAGTTTGCCGGCCCCGCGCCGACGAAGACAACATCCATTTCTAAGGTATCTCGCTTCATATCTAACAAATTCCTTTTGCGTCGAGCCGCTCGCTTATCTCAATCAATCATCGTCCCGGGCGGACGCAAAAAAGCAGAAAAGGAACAACGGATTACACAGATGACACGGATTGATTGTCTGCTATCTGTGTAATCTGTGTAATCCGTTGTTTCAGTGATTCGCGGATTCAAGTTGTAAGTGCAACTTTGAGACTTAGTGGTTAGCAGGCCAGTTGCGGTAGCATCAGTGCTGTTCTAACCACCACGTCAAAGCAGCACTAATGATGAACTACACGCAACTGAC
>JALZJL010000187.1 GCA_030859785.1 Acidobacteriota bacterium | reverse complement strand
GTCAGTTGCGTGTAGTTCATCATTAGTGCTGCTTTGACGTGGTGGTTAGAACAGCACTGATGCTACCGCAACTGGCCTGCTAACCACTAAGTCTCAAAGTTGCACTTACAACTTGAATCCGCGAATCGTCATGGCACGACAAGATTTCGAATCCGAAGATGCGGTCGTCACCGAGAGCGAGACACGGTTAAAAGAACCGCCGCTCTATAAAGTGCTGTTGCACAATGACGACTTTACGACGATGGAGTTCGTCATCTACGTTCTCCAAACTGTGTTCGGGCGTAGCGAGGGTGACGCGGTGCATCTAATGCTGAAAGTACACACCGAGGGCCTTGCCGTCGCCGGTGTCTATACGCACGAAATCGCCGAAACAAAAGTAGCGAAGGTGGCGAGCCTCGCACGCGCCAGCGAGTATCCGCTGTTGTGTACGATGGAAGAGAACTAGTAAGAAGGCAAAAGTAAGAACCAGTCCTGAACGTGGCATCGCCCGCATCTCGGAGTTAGTGAAGACAAGTATGATTACGAAGGAACTGCAAGCGACACTGACCATCGCCGTTAACGAGTCGATCCGGCGGCGGCACGAATACGTTACGCTGGAACATTTGTTGTTCGCGCTGCTCTACGACCGCACCGCAAGCAATGTCATCCGCCAGTGCGGCGGCAACATCGAAGTCATGAGTCGCGAGTTGTCAAAGTTCTTCACCGAACACATGGAACAGCTCGATGAAGATCAAGTGGATGAGGTGCCGGAACAGACCGATATGTTCCAGCGCGTCCTACAGTACGCGCTGTTGCAAGCTGAGGGCAGCGGGCAGAAAGAGATTAACGGCGGCAACATCCTAGCCGCGCTTTTTCATGCGGAACGCTCGCACGCCATCTACCTGCTGAAGAAGCAAGGCATCACGCGACTTGACGTGCTGAACTACATCGCACACGGGATTTCAAAAGTTACAGGCGACGAATCCGTGTCGGACACAAGTCGCGGCCAGGATGCGGAGTCGGACGGTGACGCCACACAAACGGCGCGTGACCCTCTGCAGGCGTACACCGTCAACCTCAACGAACGCGCCCGCGACGGGCAGATCGACCCGCTGATCGGGCGCACCCCGGAAGTCGAGCGCACGATTCAGGTGCTCTGTCGACGACGCAAAAATAATCCGATCTACGTCGGCGAGCCGGGGGTCGGAAAGACCGCGATTGCTGAAGGATTGGCACTCAAGATTCATCTCGGAGAAGTGCCCGAAGTGCTCGTTAAGGCGCAGGTCTACGCGCTCGACATGGGCGCGGTGCTGGCCGGGACGAAGTACCGCGGAGAGTTCGAGCAACGCTTCAAAGCAATCATCGCGGCGCTTCAGAAACTGCCCGACGCGATTCTGTTCATCGACGAGATTCATACCATCGTCGGCGCGGGCGCGGTCAGCGGCGGCTCGATGGATGCCTCGAACATTATTAAGCCGGCGCTCGCTTCAGGGCGTCTGCGCTGCATCGGCTCGACCACATATGCCGAGTACAAGAGCGCGTTCGAACGTGACCGTGCGTTGGCGCGACGCTTTCAGAAGATTGAAGTCGGCGAGCCGAGCGTCCCCGAAACAATTGAAATCCTGAACGGGCTGAAGGGCTATTACGAAGAGCACCACGGCATCGTCTACACCGTCGAGGCGCTGAAACTCGCGGCGGAATTAGCGGCCAAATATATGCACGACCGGTTTCTGCCGGACAAAGCGATTGACGTGATGGACGAGGCCGGAGCCGCCTTGAAGTTGTTGCCGAAAGAAACGCGTCCGGCAGCCGTCGGAATTGAAGAAGTCGAGCGGGTCGTGGCGCGGATGGTGAAGATTCCACCGAAGACGGTCGCGAGTTCCGAGAAAGATCGACTGCGTAAACTTGACGGCGAATTGCGAGCGGTCATCTTCGGACAGGATCAAGCGATTTCGCAAGTTGTGCGCGCGATCAAACTGGCGCGCTCCGGACTCGGCCACCCGGAAAAGCCAGTCGGGTCATTTTTGTTTTCCGGGCCGACGGGTGTCGGCAAAACCGAGTTGGCGAAGCAACTCGCACTCTCGCTCGGCGTCGAGTTCATCCGCTTCGATATGAGCGAGTACGCCGAAGCGCACACCGTTTCGCGTTTGATTGGTGCGCCCCCCGGATACGTCGGCTTTGACCAGGGCGGACTGTTGACTGACGCGATTACACGCACGCCGTACGCGGTGCTGGTGCTCGACGAAATCGAAAAGGCACACCCGAATCTTTTCAACATCCTGCTGCAAGTGATGGATCACGCAACGCTGACCGACAACAACGGTAAGAAGGCCGACTTCCGCAACGTGATTCTAATTATGACGACGAACGCCGGCGCACAGGCGCTCAGCGAGGGCGGCATCGGCTTCCAGAGCAGCACCGGCAAAGGTAAAGGGCGCGGCGCGATTGAGCGCACCTTCAGCCCTGAGTTTCGCAACCGGCTCGATGCGTGGATTGCCTTCGAGTCGCTCAGCCTGGAGATTATCGAGCGCGTTGTGGGCAAGTTTATTGGCGAGCTGAATGCCCAACTCATTGAAAAGCAGGTGACGGTGCGGCTCACGCCGGGCGCGGAGAAGTGGCTCGCCAGAAACGGCTTCGACCGTCTCTACGGCGCGCGACCGATGAGCCGGCTGATTCAGACGAAGATCAAGGAACCACTCGCCGAGGTGCTGCTGTTCGGAGAAACAATCACCGGTGGCGAAGTGCTGGTTGATGAGCAGGACGGCGAGTTGGTGCTGGTCTATCCCAACCACATAAACGACGAACTTACTTCTCAAATTGCTCTCGCGTGACAAGGTGAATATGTGTGAGTGTACGCGCCGCGTCATCACACAGCGATCACATGCCAGCTAAAGACATTTATCATGACAGGCTCAAGAACGCGCTTATCAAAGATGGGTGGATTATCACTCACGATCCCTTGCGATTGAAGTGGGGTGTCAAAGACATGTATGTTGATCTTGGCGCGTAGCAACTTGTGACAGCGGAAAAGGCTGGGCGAAAGATAGCTGTGGAGATTAAGAGCTTTGTTGGTGCGTCTGAGTTGCGTGACCTTGAAAATGCGATGGGCCAGTACTTTGTTTATCGTTCTGTAATGTTCCGAACGGAGCCGGATCGAACCTTATACCTTGCTGTTCACAGAGAGGTATTTCGAGATGTGTTTGATGAGCCGCTTGGTAGCCTTTTGATAGAGGACTATCGTGTGCCGCTCGTCGTATTTGATTCGGATACGGAGGAGATTATTAAATGGATACCTTAGAGCGCTACCGCCACGTCATTCAGAGCATACTCACTGAACATGCGCGAATACCTTATGCTCATGGAGAAGTTCAGATTGAACCTGTTTTTGATCGCGAGTCAGACCGTTATTTGTTGATGATTATCGGGCGGGAGAACGGTCGCAGGGTTCATGGATGTTTAGTTCATGTAGATTTAATCGATGGCAAAATGTGGATTCAGCGTGATGGTACGGAACATGGAATCGCTAATGAATTAGTCGAACATGGGATTTCGAAGGACAAGATTATTTTAGGTTTCAAATCACCTGAGTTGCGAAAATATACAGAGTTTGCCGTAGCTTAAAATTCCGATTTGTCACTAACTCAGCATCACGCCGGTGTGACGATGTAATGTATGGCAATCTTTCAGAAGCATGACGCTGCTCCGTTTCCCAGACCCTCGACTCGCTTCGCCTGAAGGCATCGTTGCGATTGGCGGCAGGCCGACAACGGCGAATCTGCTCAACGCATACCAGCAGGGAATCTTTCCGTGGCCGATTGAAGGGTGGCCGTTGCCGTGGTTCTGTCCTCCCGAACGAGCGGTGCTTGAGTTCAAAGATTTGCACATCCCGCGCCGCCTCACGAGATTCCGCAAGGGCGCGCCATTCACTTTCACCATCGATCAAGATTTCAGCGGAGTGATTCGAGGTTGTGCCGATGCCGCACGCCCGAACGAGGACGGTACATGGATCAATGCGGAGATGATTCGAGCGTACACCGAGATGCACCGAGCGGGACATGCGCACAGCGTCGAAGCATGGGAGAACGGCGAATTGGTGGGCGGGATGTACGGCGTCGACGCGGGTGGAGCGTTCGCAGGTGAAAGCATGTACTTCACGCGCCCGAATGCTTCCAAGTTGGCGCTGCTTCACCTGATTGAACACCTCGCGGCGCGGGGACTGGATTGGCTCGACATTCAAGTGACGACGCCGCACATGGAAACGCTCGGCGCGCGGGTCATCAGCCGTGATGCCTTCCTCGATAAACTCGAAGACACACTCCAGCGCAAGCTCAGACTTTTTGATAAGCGTGAATGAATGCCAGAGAGCTTAGATATATCACATGGTGACGGCTGACACTCGACCGATCAATGCTTGTGAATCAGCGTCCGCCGCTCGCCGCCGAAACTTACCTCAATCTTCCCTGACCGCACATCTATCACCTCGCCGAAACCGAACTTGGAGTGGTCGATCACGTCGCCGACAGTAAATGTTTCACCCGGTGAATAAGTGCGCGGCGGGCGCACGATGCGAGCAGCCGCCGACTGGACGGGAGATGTTGACTGTCGCTTCGCGGTGGTGGATTTCTTTGCCTCGGCGCGCTGGCCCCTATGAAGATGTGTGCTCCGGCATGTCTTGCAAGTGACGCGCTCAATGTTCCCGCCGGAGTCGAGAGCCTCGATCTGATGATTGCGTTCATCTTTGCACCGACCGCAACGTGAAACCACGTCGTCACCCAAACGAACCCGTTGCACTCTTCCGCTTGTGTTAATCATGATGATTCCTAACCTTGTTGAGAAACTTCCTGGATAAAAATAAAAGTAGATGTAAATCGTCGCCGGATTTAGATGCACTAAGACGAGCGACGATAGCTTCGATCTCGGCAGAAACAGTTTTGAGTTTTGAGTTTTCAGTTTTGAGCTGAGAACTCAAAACTGTTTACTTTTGCCTTCCTGCTTATGTGTGCTCCAGAAGATAGGTGCGGAGGGTAAAAGCGTCCGCTCGACGGCCAGCGCCACGAAGCCCATTGTGAAGCGGGCGTTGACTTCGAGCAGAGGGTGAAGGCCGCCGGCGTGTTCGAGGGCGTCGATGCCGGCTGGCCCAAAATATCCTTCACGCCACAGACGTTCGCCGACCCAGATCGCCATATCGTATAACTCGGCGCGACGATGTGGCTCGACAGCGCGACCCAAGACATAGCCGATTCCGGTGCCCGCCCCGTTGGTTTGCAAATCGCTGATGCCGTGGAGGGCGATTTTTCCATCGCGCCCGACTCCCAAAACAACGCCGTACTCTCTGATGACATCAAGCCACGGCTGAAAGAGAAGTGTTTCACCGCGCGCGAACCGGCGCTCGCACCACTTTGCCGGTGGCCCCGCGAGGCACGGGCCGCGCCCCAGCACCCGCTCACGCGCCGCGAATCCGTGCGGACTCTTAATCACCCATTTGTCGTTATCGCCGGGACACGCGGCGGCGACTGCGTGTTTAAGTCCGTCAAAATCTGAGGCCGTCTCCGCTTTGTCGAGGGCGATGCCCGCTTCGACTTCAAGGGCGTGACTCCACAGTTTCGAGTTGACGCGCCGGACAACATCAATCGGCACAGCGTCGACGATTGCGCCGAGCCTTTCGCCGAGCGCCAACGCCGAAGATGTCCATCCCCAGGGTGTGAAAACGCGCGTCGTGTGAATATTCTCAGTGTCGAGGTCGAGGAGGGTGACGCCTCGTTCGCCCGCTCGCGCGACAACATCATTCGGCCAGGGTCGCTCCATCAACAGAGCGTCGCCCGGCTTCGCCAGCCAGAGCAAGTGTGCGGTCAGTCGCCAATTAATTTTGGTGAACGAACGTGTACGGCGATAACGACCTTCCGGAGCGGCAAGCTCGGATTCACAATCGGCGTTCATGTACCACAGCCGGGATATCGTCGGTGAGTTTAAGTTGTTCAATGGATAAGGGAAGTCGTATTTCAAGTGAGGAGCGGTCAGGCATAATGCATTCCGCGTCGTGACTGAACATTTCCGTACACCGAACACGCGGCGTCTAAATTTATACTACAACACCGGCTCGGTGAATGCGTTGTCGGAGCCGTCGGCAGACGGATGATGTTATCAACCGAGTGGACTGTTCGGGACGTAATCGGCCTGGAATCGTGACCTGAGAGTCTGGTCAGAAAGTTTATAGCGATGGGTAATTGGATGCGACTTCTTCAACGCACGTTTAGAGGCGGGATCCGCCCGCCGGTGCAACTGGAGAC
>JALZJL010000381.1 GCA_030859785.1 Acidobacteriota bacterium | reverse complement strand
GGCGGGCACAGCCCGCCTCTAAACGGCACTCGGATTTTATCCCGTAAACACAATCGGAATCCGTTCTAATGTGTGACGTAACAACGAGGCGGTGAGTCAGTACGCCATCATATATAAGGAGAATGCCGATGAGAGAGTATCGAAGTGATGTCCCATTATCATTAGCATCATCGCTCAAGCTGGGACTGACGATGATGCTTGTCGTGTTCATTCTCACTCCGTTCGTGGCACACGCGCAGATCGCGCCGCCGACGCTGGCTTCCGTCACTCCGGTCGGCATCGAGCGTGGCAAGAAGGCGACGCTGACCATTGAGGGAACGAATCTGCGCGACGCCGACAGGGTATATTTCAGCCATCTTGGACTGAAGGGCAAAGTCGTCGCGGTGAAAGATTTGGGGCCGGAGAAACGTGAACGATCACCCGGCTCGACCGCCCCGCCGATTAAGGACCTTGCCAATAAGCACGCCGTGACGGTCGAAGTTGAAGTCGCGCACGACACGCCGGTTGGTCGCCATTCGTTCCGGCTCGGCACGCCGCTCGGCGCTTCGACATCGCGCGCACTGGCGGTCAGCAGTCTCTCCATCGCGCATGAGCAAGAGCCGAATAACGACCTCCCCGGAGCGCAGAAAATTTCTCTACCGCTCACGGCCAACGGGATGATCGACGCGATTGGCGACGCGGACATCTACGAGTTTGAGGCGAAGGCCGGACAAGAGTTGGTTTTCGAAGTGATGGCGGCCACGCTGCAATCGCCGCACGACTCGACGCTGACACTGCTCGATTCCGGGGGCCGTGTCGTCGCTGTCAACGAAGATTACAACAACCGTCTCGACTCGCTGCTGGCGCATAAATTCACCGCACCGGGCAAGTATTTCATTCGCGTCAGCGAGGCCCTGACCGGCGATAAAAAGAACGGCTTCTATCTACTCAACATCGGCGAGCTACCAATCATCACTGGCTTCTTCCCGCTCGGCGGACAGCGGGGCACGACATCCGATCTGCAACTGCGCGGACATAATCTCGGCGGCCTTGATAAGTATAAATTCCTGGCGCCTGACTCGGCATTGTGGGGGGCGCGCGTGCCAATCGAGATCAAGCTGTCGAAAGGTGAACTGTGGAATCGCATCCGCGCGGCCATCGGAACCACGCCGGAGGCATTCGAGGCGGAGGGGAACGATGATCTTGCCGGCGCGCAGAAGTTGTCGTGGCCGGTGACAATCAACGGCGTCGTCTCTGAAAAGACCAGCAAGTCTGGCGGCGCGGATCAAGATGTATTCAAGTGGTCGGCGAAAAAGGGGCAGCGTCTTTCAATCAGCGTCGCGGCGCAACGTCTCGGATCGGCGCTTGACTCGTTCATCGAAATTCTCGACGCGCGGGGCCAGGTGGTGCCGCGCGCCGTCGTGCGTCCGCTGCTTGAAACATACACGACGCTGCGCGATCACGACTCGTCCGGCGCCGGCATCCGCCTCGCTTCCGCCACGGGCATCACGGTTGACGACTACTTGTTAATTGATGGCGAACTGGTGAGAGTCGCGTCGCTTCCGCCCGACCCCGACTCTGACACGAGCGTCTACAACTTCATGGGTCAGCGGATGGCATACGAAGGCACTTCGCCGACCGGACACGCCCTTGATACGCCGGTTTACAAAGTTGCGCTTTACCAGCCGGGCGAGGAACTACCGGGCGGCGGCGCGAAGCCGATCACCCTCACCTACCGCAACGACGACGGCGGTCTGATGTACGGCAAAGATTCTTACATCAGCTTTATCGTGCCGGAGGACGGCGAGTATTACTTACGCTTGAAGGATGTCCGCGACTTCGGCAGTGACACCTTCGCTTACCGGCTGACTATCGCCGGGTCGACGCCTGACTACAATTTGACGGCGAACCCTGCCAGCCCGAATGTACCGCTCGGTGGCAGCGTCCCCGTGACCGTCACCGCCCATCGCATCGATGGCTTCGACGGCCCCATCAACGTCACACTGGAAGGATTGCCGGCGGGCTTGACGGCGACGGCGGGCACGATTCTTCCCGGACACCACACGACCGTCCTCAGCATCACGAGCGCCGCCGTGTCAAAGGACGCGGCGTCAACTTCCGGCGCACCGTGGCGTGTCATCGGAAAGGCCGCCGTCAATGGTCAGGAGGTAACGCGCGTCGCTGAGTTCGATGATCCGGTCAATGTCGTCTCTATTTTGTCGATGCCTGAATTGACTGTCGCCGTCGAGCCGCGTGAGTTGGTGATTGAACCCGGCGGCGAAGCGAAGGTGACGGTCACGGTGACGCGCGTCAACGGCTTCGAAGGGCGCGTGCCCGTCTCCGTCCGCAATCTGCCACGCGCCACAACCGTCAAGGTCGGACTAAACGGCGTGTTGATTACCGAGAGCGAAACGAGCCGCACTTTCAAAATTGAGGCTGACCCGCGCGCGTCGACGGGCGAACAATTGATCTACGTCACCGGGTCGATTGAAACGAACACCCCGACGCGCGCCGAGTACGCCGCCCCGCCAATCAAACTGAGAATCGTGCCGAAGTCGTCAACCGTCGCCGATAGCAACAGCAGGACATCGGAAGTTAGGCCGTAGTTTTTCTTTTGGGTTAGTGGCTCTAACTGTGGAAAGATTCTTGGCACTCTCTGCGGCTTTCCTTTGCGCTCTGGGCGGTTAAAATTCTGAATCTAACCGCCAAGGTCGCCAAGAGAGCCGCAAAGGTCGCGAAGGAAGATGTTTCCCGCTTCTCAGCCTCTACCACATCTTGACCATCTCATCCATCCGTCTTCGGTTATCACACGAAAGGAATCTCCGCTGATGATTCGCAGAATTTCGGCTGTCGCGTTCTTGTCCATCTCACTGTTGATAAACGCCGGGGCGCAGACATTGAACGCCAACGACGGCACGAAAGAGCCGCCGCGCCTGCTGCTGGTGCAAGCAATGTGGGGCATGATTAATCTGCCGTCGAAGGACAAAGAGTGGTCGCTCGAAGACAAGGTGCGGATGATTAAAGAGGCCGGCTTCGACGCCGCCGACCAGTTTGACAAAGGCACATTGGAAGCGACGCCGCAGGAAAAGCAGTTGCTCGCCGCTCTCAACAAATACGAGCTACAGGCCGGCTATCACGTCGCGATTGACAGCATCGATCAGTTCGCAGCGGCTATCGCGACGGCGAAGCGACGCAAATCGCCGTATGTCGATGTCCACGTCGGCAATTACTTCACGCCGGAGAAGGAAGCCGCCGAACTTCTGCGCACGATGTCCGTAGAAGCGAAGCGCGCTGGTGTGGCAATGATGGTGCAGACGCACCGCGGGCGCGTCACGCAAGACCTTTTCCGCGCCATCAATTACGCCGAGACGATACCTGATCTCAGGTTCTGCCTCGATCTGTCGCATTATTTCGTCGCGGGCGAGATTGGCGGCAAGCTTTCGCCGCAGGCCGACCAAGCATTCGATGTGTTGCTGCGACGCGCCGCGATGCTCGATGGTCGCGTGTCGAATGGCGAACAGGTTCAGGTCGACATCGGAGCCAGCGGCGACACACCGCATGCGAAGAACCACGCCGAGTTGTGGAAGCGCGCGATGATCTATTGGCTGAAGAGCGCGAAGCCCGGTGATATGTTTGTGTTCCGCGTTGAGTTGGGGCCACCGAACTACTCGATTCTGGTACTTGATGGGCAGGAGATGTCGAACCGCTGGGAGCAGGCGAAGGTGATGCGCTCCCTCGCCGAGCGCTTGTGGAATGAAGCAGTCAATGAAACCGGAATTGGCACGCGCCATCGCTCTACGAAGCCGGCGACGAGTAGCTTATGAACGCCATTGTCCTTGAAGCGCCCGGAACATTCAGGGCCGTCGAAGTTCCTTCACCGAATCTGCCAGAGCCGGGCGAAGTCATTGTTCGCACGCGCCGCGTCGGTGTCTGCGGAACCGACCTTCACGCCTTCGTCGGCGACCAACCATTCTTCACCTACCCGCGTATCCTCGGTCACGAGTTGGGCGTCGAGGTCGTCGCTGTCGCCGGAGATCAGACCGACCTTAGACCCGGCGACATGTGCGCGGTCGAGCCGTATCTGAATTGTGGACGCTGTGTCGCGTGCCGGCACGGTCGTTCGAATTGCTGCGTGCGGTTGAATGTCATCGGCGTGCATGTCGACGGCGGGATGCGCGCGGAGTTCGCGGTGCCACACGAGAAACTGCACCGCTCGTCGATTCTCACGCTCGATCAACTGGCGCTGGTCGAGCCGCTTAGTATCGGTGCGCATGCGGTCGCTCGCGCCAATGTAGTGCCGGGAGAGACCGCGCTCGTGATTGGGACCGGCCCCATCGGACTCGCCGTGACGCAGTTCGCACAACTTGCGGGCGCGCGGGTGTTGGTGTTGGATTTGAATGATACGCGGCTCGATTTCTGCCGTCGCGTGTTTGGGGTTGAGTCAATCTCCGTCGTGTCAATCGCTGCCGATCGAATTGAAGTTGTCCGCGAACTTGAATCCCTGACAGATGGAGATTTGCCGGTTGTCGTCTTCGATGCCACGGGCAACCCGCGTTCTATGGAAAGCTCCTTCGAGTATGCAGCGCACGGCGGGCGCATCATCTTCGTTGGGTTGTGTCAGAGCGAGATAACTTTCCACGACCCGAATTTTCATCGCCGCGAACTAACTTTGATGAGCAGCCGCAACGCGACTCGCGCTGACTTCGAGCGCGTCATCTCGCTCTTGGAAGCCGGTCGTGTCGAAGTTGCGTCCTGGGTGTCGCACCGCGTTTCCGGCGCCGAGATGATCGAGATGTTCCCCCGTTGGCTCGAATCACCGGTAGGCTTCACCAAAGCTCTCGTCGAATTTTAGAATGCTGCTTTCATTCGGCTCCGGCGTTTCGGACTGCATCGCGTCTCGCTTTCTCCCGCCGGCTCAGACGTTGACGCTGTATCCCGGATCAAGTTTCTGGTGGTAGACGAGAAGCTGCTGAATGTCGTAAGGGTGCGTCGATCTTCCGGGCAGCATATTGCGCAGTACCTGAAAGATATGTTGCAGGCCGGAGGCGTCGTCGATGTCCACGTCCGCGACGCACCGTTCGCCGTCAATGAAGAACGTCACTTGCAGATTGCCGTAACGGTCTTCGGTCTTGAAGCTGCCGGCGTGATCGAAACCGGCGGGCGGGTGGTGCAGCGAGCCGTCAACCTGGTGGAACAGCTCTTCGGCGACACTGTTCTTGATCTCTTCGCGCAGTTCCCTCGACACGACGGCGAAGAACCGATCCCCGCGCACTTCGCTTAACTTCTGGATGTACGGCAGCACCGTCCGCCCGTTGCTGAGCGGCGTCGCCCTCGCTTTCGCGACGATGTTCATCAGCCCGGCCTTGCGCACATTATCGAGCGCATCGTATAACTTTTCCCCTTTCATTCCACCGAACGAAAAAACCTGGTCGCTGTTTTCGAGTAACTGCCGCCCGTCCGCCGGCAACTCAGCGAACTTCGGAAACACGACGCTCGTCACCTTCGACGGGTCGATGGGGAATGTGAGCCGCAGCACTGTCTCGCCGCTCGCCTTCAGGTTAACGAAGCTGCCGACTGGTAGATATGCCGGCGGGTCAATCTGGACGCGATACAGGCCGTGCGGTGTCCCGTGCAGGTCGGTGATTCTTATCTTCTTAGAGGCGCTGACGCCGCGATACATAATGCTGCCGCTCAAGGTTTGGTTGCGGAGCGAGATGTCCACTTTCTCGCGCAGATTCTTTCCGCTGACATCGACAAGTTCCAGAACCAGGGTGGCTGTCTTGCTCATAACAATAACTCCTCGATTTGACGCGAACGCGGGCGAGGTTGAGAAGGTGATTCTTTTATCAGTTAACTCGGTTTTACTCAATCTTTCAGTCGGCGTTTTCGACTCTCGCCCGATTATGCTTTTTGGTTCAGTGAGCGGGAAATGTTTATTGACGTATCGAAGCCTTCAGGGTTATTGTCCGGCTGTCCAAGTTCGAATGACAATCACCTCAAGTCAACATAATAGGAGAATCAACATGCCTTTGATGTCCTCGTCTTTGAAGTTAGCCGTGCGCGCCGCGTGCGTCATCTGCTTCCTCCTGGTATGCGGGGTAACGTTCACCCGCGCGCAGGAACAGGTTCCGCCGATGACAGAACCGAAAGTCATCACTCCAGGCACGAACGGCACGCCGCCGTCGGACGCCATTGTTCTCTTCGACGGTAAAGACCTGTCGCAGTGGCGCGGCACGAAAGGTGAAGCGAAGTGGATCGTCAAAGATGGCATCGCCACCGTTAACGGATCTGGCAGCATCACCTCGAAGCAGGAGTTTGGCGACGTTCAACTGCATGTCGAGTGGGCGTCGCCAGCCGAGATTAAAGGCGAGGGACAAGGGCGCGGCAACAGCGGCATTTATCTACAGGGCCGCTACGAAGTGCAAGTACTGGACTCCCACAACAATAAAACGTACTTCCACGGGCAGGCCGGCAGCGTCTATAAACAGCACCCGCCCCTTGTCAACGCGACGCGCAAGCCGGGCGAGTGGCAGACATACGACATTATTTTCCGTGCGCCGTCGTTCGACGATCAGGGAAACGTCATCAAGCGCGCGACGATCACCGTGATGCACAACGGCGTCCTGGTGCAGGATCACGTCGAAGTGAGAGGCACGACAACGCACGAGGGCGAGCCGAAGTATACCAGGCATGCGCCGAAACAGCCGATCAGCATACAGGATCACGGCAACCCGGTTCGCTTCCGCAATATCTGGGTGCGTCCTCTGTGAACGTCTCACGCCGGACGCGGTGTGTGTTATTGCGAGCGCGAAAGTCTCATTCAATCGAACGGAGTTGGAAACTGATGCTTGTCAAAAGATGCTTCCTGTTTGTGATGTGCGCGTCGCTGCTCCAAGCGCTGTGCCTCGGCGCGATTCAGGCCGCGCCGAAGACGCTCGACATTTATTTCATCGACACCGAAGGGGGCGCGGCGACGCTGATTGTGACCACCGCCGGCGAGTCGATGTTAATTGACTCCGGCAACCCCGGCGAGCGCGACGCCGGTCGGATCGAGCGCGTCGTACGGGAAATCGCGGGCCTGCGGCAGATCGACCATTACATCACCACACACTGGCACAGCGACCACGTCGGCGGCATCTCTCGGCTCTCGCAATTGGTCCCGGTTAGAAATTATTACGACCACGGATTCCTCGACCCGCTTCCACCGGACGTGAACAAAGAGTTGATGGATGCTTACCGAAAGGCTTCAGGCGGCAAGTCGCGCGTGGTGAAGGCAGGCGACGAAATCAAGTTCGCCAAACAATCAGGCGCGCCCATACGTCTGCGCGTGATTGCGGCGGGCGGCGCGGTGCTTGGCGAAAAACCCGGCGCGCCGCAGATCGTTCCGTGCGGCCCCGATTTCAAGCCGGAGAAAGAGGACGCCTCAGACAACGCGCGCAGCATCGTCTTTCTGCTGTCCTACGGCGGTTTCAAATTTTTCGACGGCGGCGATTTGACCTGGAACATGGAGCACAAGCTGACGTGCCCGAAGAACCTTGCCGGCGCGGTCGATGTGTTTCAAGTCAACCATCACGGGCTGGACACCAGCAACCACCCGGCGCTCGTCACCGCGCTTCGGCCCCGCGTCGCGATCATCAACAACGGGCCGCGCAAAGGCGGCCAGGCTCGCACCTTCGCGACCCTCAAGCAGTCGAGCGCGGCCGAGCATATCTTCCAACTGCATCGCAA
>JALZJL010000186.1 GCA_030859785.1 Acidobacteriota bacterium | reverse complement strand
GTCAGTTGCGTGTAGTTCATCATTAGTGCTGCTTTGACGTGGTGGTTAGAACAGCACTGATGCTACCGCAACTGGCCTGCTAACCACTAAGTCTCAAAGTTGCACTTACAACTTGAATCCGCGTTTTCAGTTCATGGCTGAAAACTGAAATATCTGAACGGGGGCATATCACAGTATCATTGCTCTCGTTGCTCGCATGACTTGCTGCCAATGAATTGATTCATGTCATTCGTGTCATTCGTGATCGAACTGTTTTTCTTAAAATCTATATCACCGCGCATCCTCGTCCTCACCATAGGTCACTTGTGATCAGGTCTTGGTAAGAATCTCGGCGGCGGATGATACGGACGCGCCCGCCGTCGCGCACCATCACGGCGGCGGGTAGCGGGCGACCGTTGTAGGGGAACATCTGCGCCAGCGAATACGCGCCGCTGTTGAGCAGCGCGAGCACTTCGCCGGGGCGCACGTCGGCGGGGAGTCGGCGATAGTCCGGCAGGCGACCGCCGCGCTCGATGTCGAAATACACATCGCCGGAATCGCACAGTGGCCCCGCGACTTTGTAATCGGTCGCGTGCGAATCGTCAGCGCGGGCGGCGGAAATCAGATGGTAGTACCATTTGTAATTATTCATCGACAGCAGCAGATTGTAGCCCGCGTCGGTCAGCAGCCAGGCGTCGCCCGTCTCCGGCCTCCGCTTGGTGTTGCGAACCGTGGTCAGCACAAGGCCCGCGTCTGCGATTACACTGCGGCCCGGTTCGAGCAGGATCGTCACTTGGTCGAGCAGATGTTCGGCACCGGCGGCGCGTGCCGATTCGCGCGCCGACCGCATCGCTCCGGTGAGCACCGCGCTCGGTTCAAGGTCGGCGCCCAGCATCTCGCGCTCGTGTTCCGGTATCTGGTCAGCCTGCGAGCGGTCGCGCAGATAATTGACCGGAATGCCGCCGCCGAGATTGATGTGTTCGAGCGTGTGACCGGTCTCGCGCTGAATCAACACGAGGTGCTCCCACATCGCGCGGAACGCCTCCGCGAACGGCTTGACATCGGGCGTCTGCGAGCCGATATGAATGTGTATGCCGCTCACGTAGATCAGTTCCGGCGAGCGCAGTGCGCGGCGAAAGGCGTCCATCACTTCGGACGACGTGATGCCGAACTTCGATGTCAGCAACGCGGTTTGTAAACCGAGATGCGAGCGCGTGCCGATTTCGGGGACGAGGCGTAGAGCGATGCGCGCCCGTTTCCCGACGCGGCGGGCGGAGGCCTCAATCAATTCGATTTCATAGACGGAATCGACGTTGATCGAATAGATGCCGGCGCCGACCGCTTCATCTATCTCCGCGTCGCTTTTGCTAGTGCCGTTAAAAATGATTTGGTCAGGGCGGAAGCCGATCTTGAGCGCCTTGAACAATTCGCCGCCGCTGTTTACTTCGAGGTCGATACCGGCATCGCGCACCGCGGCGAGCACTGCCATGTTTGAGTTGGCCTTTGAAGCGTAGCAAAATTTGACCGGTCGCTCGATGGTGCGAGCGGCTTGTGTGAGGCGTTCGATGTTCCAGCGGATGCGCGGCTCGGAGAACACGAACAGCGGCGTTTCGTACTCCGCGGCGAGCGACAGAGCATCGACCCCGCTGATTTGTAAATGACCGTCGCGCGTCTCCAAATAGCCCGGAATCGTCCAGGCCGGAGCCGAGGCGACAAGCGAAGATGACATATGGTAAAGCTCCTTGTGGTGAACGATGGCAGTGCCGCTTGATTGTTTGAGCGAAGATAATCTGCCAGGCATTGAGCGTCAAGCGAGCAAGATAAGGGATGAGGGATGAGAGATGAGAGATGAGAGATGAATGGGGCACGGAGCAGCGACAGTCGTTCTCTCTTAGTGGGGTGTGGGGAAGCGCCTTAGGTTTGTAGCGGAGGAAAATAGACAGAAATGTTCAAAGGTCTCAGAGAGCATCGCGGCGACAGTGAAGACGTTGTGATGATGGATGGCGAAGTCGATTGGCGGCGCATCCGCGAAGACTTTCCGGTGACGCAAACGTTGGCTTACCTGAACAGCGCCGGTGCCGGGCCGGTGCCGCGCAGAGTCGCTTCGGCGGCGACAGATTACTATCAGGATTTGATGGAGCGCGGCGACGCGCGCTGGTCCGAGTGGATCGCGCAACGTGAGCGGGGTCGGACCCGACTCGCTGAGATGATTAACGCCGAGCCGGATGAAATCGCGTTCACGACCAATACTTCATCGGGGATGAACTTGATTATCGACGCACTCGAAAGAAGCGGCGAAGTGATTTCGTGCGACTTGGAATTTCCCGTCTCGACGATCACATGGATGCACCGCAGCATCAAAGTCCATCTCCTGAAAGCCGTCGATGGTGAAGTGCGGGCGGAGGAAGTGGCGAGCGCGATGACGGAGAAGACCGGCGTCATTTGTATGAGCCACGTTCAATACTCAAACGGCTTTCGCCTGAACCCGGCGGAGGTTGGCGAGATCAAGGGTCGACACGCATTCGTCCTTAACGCGAGTCAGTCGGCGGGCGTGCTACCCATCGATGTCAAGCGGATGCGCGTCGATGCGCTGTGCGCGACCGGGCACAAGTGGATGCTCGGTGGTTACGGCTCCGGCTTCGTCTATCTCAGCCGCGAGTTATTGCAGCGAACGCGCCCGCGTGCGATTAGTTGGCTGAGCGTTGAAGACCCGTTCGCGATGAAAAACGACGAGTTCCGTCTGCGAACAGAAGCCGGCGCGCGGGCCGAGAGTGGGTGCCCGCCATTTGCCAGTATCTTCGCGCTCGGCGAAGCGGCGCGCTATCACTTATCCATCGGAGCGGAAAACGTCGAGCGCCGCGCGCTGGAATTAAATCGACATCTGACGGCGCGCTTGATCGAGCGCGGCTGGAATATTCTGTCGCCGCTCAAAAATGAAGACGCGCGCTCGGCTGAGACGCTGGTCGTCGTCGAACATCCGAAGCAGACGGTCAGTCACCTCTCGTCGCGCGGCGTCGCCGTCACTATCAAGCCCGAAGGCTTCCGCGCCGCGACACACTTCTTCAACAACGAAGACGACATCGCCCGCCTCATCGCGGCGCTCGATGAAACACGCGCTTCTGGATGACGCTTGATCGGCGTTCCATTTAGATGGATAACATTGACCTGGAATAATTTGACCTCTTGCAAAAATCAATTGCCAAGTTTAGGTGCGGGCTCCGCCCGCCTGCGCACGGTTAAACGTAACGGGCAATGGCGGGCGGAGCCCGCATCTAACCGAACGGATTTTTTTCTTTTGCAAGAGATCTATTACTTAAAACCTATGGCGTCGGACTCGTCGCCGGTTCTGCATTCGGAGTCGACGTGGTGGCCGGAGTTGGCATCGTGCCTGGAGTCTCAGTCGCGCTCGGAGTTTGTGTCATGCTCGGAGTGGTCGTGGTGCCTGGAGAGGCCGTTGTCGACGCCGCGCCGAACTCGTCCGTGACGACGACGGATTCGAGCTTCGAGGTTCCCTTCGTTTGCCCGACGACGATGATCGTGTAGAGTTTGCCGGCCTGGTAGTTGGTGCTCGGCACGCTGAGTGTAGTGATGTTCTCGCCCTTGCGGCGCACCTCAAGCGCGCTGCTCGTTGGGTCGATATCGACGTACTTGGTTGCTGAGCCGAAACTGACGGCTTGAGCGATGGCTTCCGCACGGCCCGGCGCGTAGATGTCAATGTCACCCAAATCCGGCGAGCCGTGAATCACGCGCAGCCGGGCTTTACCGGCAGCCGGAGCCGCGAGTTGGTCGTCTATAAAAACCAGGTCGACGCGCTGCCCGCCGTCTCTGGTGATGATGGCGGTCGCACTACTTGGAACCGCGAGCACCGTGTAGTGCCGGCCCTTCACGAAACTCTCTGCATCTTCGGCCAGTGGTTGCGCCGAGTCCTGACCAGCGAAACGCAAACGTAAGGTCTGGTCGGCGCCGGGCACTTCTCGATAAGCCGTAATGTTTTTGTACGTCACATCGGTGAACACTTTGCTGTCGTTCGCGAACCCGTCGAGGGCCGCGACGCCGGGCGCGGCATGAATCAACCGCACCAGCGCCTGTCCGCGCTGTTCGGCCTCCTTCGCCGGCGGCGCGGTTGTGGTCATGCTGCCGCTGCTGCTGCTCCGCGTCGTCACCGACTGGTCGTTATTCGCGGACTCGCTTGCGCAAGCTGCCAGCGTAAGTAATGACGCTGCGATCAGACCGAGAAAAAGAATTCTGAGTTGCGTATTCATGAAATAGTCTCCGTGTTTGACTTTGACTCGCGTCTGACGCGGTTGATGGCTAACTTGCCTTCGGGCGTCTCATTCGTTCGAAAACACTCACGTGCCTTAACTCTTTCTTGTCACCCTCCACCTGTCACTTTTGAGTAATCAGGTCAACATCATAGCCGTCATTGTTAAGCTTCGCCAAACCGTTAACGGGCACCGAAGGCGGTCACGAGAAAAGCCTCTCAACGAAAGATGAGAGGTCTTCATTCAATTTCAACTTAATGCAAGTGGGGAAAAGTGGCGCGTGGCCGCCGCACTCGATATCAGAGTGGTGATGGGGTGGGACGCTTATAGTTCGGTGCGGCGTCTCACTGGGTCTGGTGTTTGAGTGCTTCGCGGAGGAAGTTTTCGAAAATGAGGCGGCCATCGCGCGATTCGTTCGGGTGCTCCCAACGGGTGCGGTTCTTGTGCCAATCCTCGAAGGATTTTTCGAGATGATACTGCACGGCGTAAATCATTTGGCCCGCATCGCGGCGCACCATCATCTGGTTACGGCAGAGGTACGCGGTAGCGAGCAGATGGAACCCTTTTGGAATGCGGTCGAGTTGTAAACCGTGGTTCTGCCACACGCGGAGGATGCGCGCCTCGGTGGTGTAGTCTTGCCACACGCCGGAGTTGCGGTCTTGTATGCCGGAGAAGATCGGGTCGTCCGGCGCAGTAATCCTGATGAATCGATACTGGTATTCAAATGAACGTCCGGCGCGGCGCTCGTGCGGATCGAGATTGTCGAGCGTCAGGACGCGCGCGCCGAAACACATGCCGATCAGTTGGTGCCCGCCACAGATGCCGAGCACTGGCGTCTCGGTGGTGCGTATGAAGCGCGTGAAGTCTTCGATCATCGCGGGGTTGTAAAAGTCAAAGTCACTCAGCGTGCCACTCAGCACAATCGCCTGCGGGCGGAAAGATTCGACCGCTTCGGAGACTTCCGAAAGGTGGGCGACTTTCGTTTCGGGCCGGCGCACAAGGCGCTTCACGTTGTTGACGATGTTCTCGATGGCAAGCGTGGAGATCGAGCGTTCGCGTGACAAAAGGGCGGCGGCCCCAGTGCCCCACTCGCGGCGTGCAACATCGGAGATGTCGCGTTCATCACGCAGCAGATCGTTGACGATCAGCACGCGCACCGCGTCGATGCTCTTTTCAATCGGCTCATAGCGGCAGAATGTTCTCTGGTTGAAAGGGAACGGCAGCGGTTCCGCTTGGTCGGGTCGGGTCTGTTCGATTAATTCTTGGGTCATCACAAATAATGAAAGCGGCGCTTGAGTGATTCACGAGCGCCGCGAACGCTGTTTCGTGTTCTGGTTAAACTGCGGAATGGCGGAACCGGCGCCGGCCTCTGCGACCTCGCGTCGCACCTCAGCGATTATAGCGGCCCGAATGCGAGAATGAAACGCCGGGCCGCGTCCTTCGGCGAAGTGCCCGGCCAGTAGCAGCATCCTCTGCCAAGCGGATTCGAGATCGTCGGCGAGGCGGGAGATTTTTGTGATGTCATACGGCACCGCCACTTCGCTGCACCCAACGCGCGCGAACACGGCGAGGTAACGCGCCGTCGCCAAGTCCGGGCACAGCATGCGGCGGCGACCAACTTTCAATTCGACGCCGAGTAAAGTGTGGAGGATTTCGACCGTCGCGCCGCGAGTCGCCGGCAGGACGCGGTGCGAGCGTGTGCGCAACGTCATGACGCGCTCGCGATAAATGCGCGGCAGCCATATTTCGGCGAGCGCCTCGCTGATTTCCGCAACGGTAGCGTCGGATGAGGAGGCACGCCTCGCACGTAGCGGCGGCGCGGGGCCATCGCTAACAGAATCGGCGCCACCCCCTCCGGCGGTTGCCGCGCCCGTCTTCGCTGCTCCGCCGTGTGATTTCATCGAACCTTTATTTCAAACGAGTGACTGCCGTCGTCTGCACGCTGCGGAATGCATCAATCACCTGTCCGGGGAAGATGCCGAGATAGAAAACTCCAATCACTGTCAGCGCGAGCGTCACGCTGATGCTCGCCGGGATGCGCGGCGCTCTCCACTCCGTCGTCCGTTCACGGAAGAACATCGCGACGATCAAACCCAGATAGTAATAGACCGAGACGGCTGTGTTAAGCACCCCGATGACGACGAGCGCGACGAGCAGTTGGTTGCCGCTCGCGAACCCCTGACTGAGCGCCTCGCGGAAGACCACAACCTTGCCCATGAACCCCGCCGTCAGTGGAACACCGAGCAGGCTCAGCAGGAAAATAGAGAGTGCGAAGGAGAGGACGGGCGCGCGGAAGCCGATGCCGTAATAATCTTCAATCTCTGTGCGCCGGTCGCCGCCGCGCGCGATCATCGTCACGACCGCGAACGCACCGAGGTTCATTAACGCATATGCGAGCAGATAAAAGACGACCGCTGCCACCGCGTCGTTTTGCTGCGTGGCGTCGCCGGTCGCGCCTGCCGCGACAAACCCGACCAGCGCATATCCCGCGTGGGCGATAGACGAATATGCGAGCATCCGCTTGACGTTCCGCTGCACCAACGCGACGACATTTCCAACCGTCATCGTCAATATCGCGATCACCGACAGCGCGCCGAGCCACGCGGCATGAATCTGCGCGGAGGTGGCCGTTCCAGCAGCGGCGACGGCGAACGGAAAGGCGAAGAGAAACACGCGCATAAACGCCGCGAAGCCGGCGGCCTTCGGCCCGGCGGCCATGAATGCTGTGACCGGCGTCGGCGCGCCTTCGTAAACGTCCGGCGTCCACACGTGGAACGGTGCGGTCGCGATCTTGAAGCCGAAGCCGACCAGCATCATCGCCGCACCGGCGAAAATCAGCGGCGGGTACATGCCGTCATCGAGCCGCGCGGCGATTTCGCTGATGTTAGTTGTGCCGGCACTGATTCCGCCGGGCGTGTTGACCGCTGTCCCGCCGTAGACCAGCGCGATGCCGTAAAGCAGGAACGCCGACGAGAATGAGCCGAGAATGAAATACTTGAGCGACGATTCATTCGAACGGGTGTCGGTGCGGCGGAACCCGGCCATCACGTAGGTGGCGATGGAGAGGACTTCGAGACCGAGGAAGACGATTACCAGGTCGCCACCCGAAGCCATCAGCATCATCCCTGCCGTCGCAAACAGCAGCAGCGAATGGAACTCGCCCGCCGGAAGTCGTTCGCGCTCGACCCAGATCATCGAGATCAGCACCGTCAGCGCCGAAACGACGATGAAGACGAGTGTGAACGAAAGACGCAGACGGTCAAGTACGATCATCCCGTTGAACGCCGTGACGCGCTCGCCCGCACCACCCGACCACAGCCAAAGGCACGCGCCGGCAGCGCCGAGCAGTCCGGCCAGAGATAATCCGCCGGTCGCCCAACGCTGATTGGCGCGGCGCGAAAATGCGTCAACCATCATCACCAAAACACCGGCGACGCTGACAATCACCTCCGGAAGGATCAACGCGAAATTCACGTCAGGCTGGGTCATCATCTGAAATGCTAGTGAAAGATTCATCGATTCCAATCTGTGCTGGGTGGTTAGGGAAAAGGAAACAGTTTTGAGTTTTCAGTTTTGAGCTGAACACTGAACACTGAAAAATCAAAAACTGCTTACTTCTTTAATGGGCGAGCCGGGTTCTGCGGCCAGCAGCGCGACCAACCTGGTGCGCATCGCGTTCTTGTATTGAATCGGCTCCGAAGACATCCCACGATGCACCGGCGGGGTGAAGCGCCCTTCCTTGTCGAACAGGACGACGAGCGGCAGCTTGACGCGGTCGGCGAACTTGGCGAACGCCGTCTGCTGCGGGTCACGCAGCACGGGAATCGTCACCCGCCGTTGTTTCGCGTAGTGACGCAGCAGAGCATCGGATGCTTCGTCTTTCGTCTCGATGCTGGCCCACAGAAATCTGACGGGCCGGTCTTTGAACTCTTCCTTCAACTCCTCAATCGCGGTCAACTCCCACGCGCACGGCACACACCACGTCGCGCCAAACGAAAGCATCACAACCTCTCCGCGCATCTTCGCGAGGTCATACATCTTGCCGTCGACGCCCTTTAATTTAACCGATGTGTCAGGCGCAGTCGGTGTAGTATTTGAAGAAGTCGGACCGGAATCCGCGCCGTGTGTCGTTGCATTCGACCCGCCCTGCGGCTGACCAAAGGTCGACGAACCAGCGGCGACGATCCCAGCGACCGACATCACGAACACCAGCACCCGACGGATTTTGCTCGTTCCTATTATCTTCATAGATATCAACCCCGTCGCTCAACAAGTTAAGTTTCTACGTAACTACTCAGCGTCTTTCACCGCGTTAGCGGTCACTTAAATTTAGCCGCGTCCCTGAGGGCACGATTCGCGCGGCAAGGTGTATTACGCGTCGCGTCAGTGACGCCTGAAGCCTTCAACCGTCGCTGACGCGACGCCGAGACTCTTCGGGTTTCCGACCGTGCATTAAAATGCATGACTAAAGTCAAATGCCGCTACGCGGCTGAGGTAGACACGTTCCTACTTATCAACCTCCGCAGTGAATGTGCCGCCGGTGTGCGGCGCGGCGACCCGCACGCGCACTTGTTCGACGCTACCGCGCGAGCGGTTGAGGAACGGTTGCGGGTATGCTCCCATTAACAGCATCAGTGTCAGCAACGGCACCAGCAGTCCGATCTCGCGCGCGTTCAAGTCCGGCAGTCGCGCGTTATGCGCGTTCGTTAAGCGGCCGAACAGCACGCGCTGCAACATCCACAGCATGTATACCGCCGCCCAGATGACGCCGGTCGCCGCGAGCATCGTCGCAATCCAGGCATAGTCGAAGCCGGAATTCCACATCCCCAGCATGATTAAAAACTCGCCGACGAAACCGTTCAAGAGCGGCAGCCCAACCGACGAGAGCGACGCGAACACGATGAATGTTGCAAACAACGGCATCGGCTTTGCCAGGCCTCCGAAGTCGGCGATCATTCGCGTGTGGCGTCGTTCGTAGATCATGCCGACGAGCAGGAACAGCGCGCCGGTTGAAACGCCGTGGTTCAGCATCTGGTACAGCGCGCCCTGCATTCCTTGTTCGGTAAATGAAAACAGGCCGAGCATCACAAAGCCCATGTGACTGACGGACGAATAAGCGACGAGCCTTTTCACATCCGGCTGCACCATCGCGACAAGCGCGCCATAGATGATGCCGATGACGGCCAGCGTAATCATCAGCGGCGCGAAGTAGCGAGACATACCGGGGAAGAGCGCGAAGTTGAATCTCAGCAGTCCGTAAGTCCCCATCTTCAGCAGCACGCCCGCGAGAATTACGGAGCCGGCGGTCGGGGCTTCGGTGTGCGCGTCGGGCAGCCACGTGTGGAACGGGAAGAGCGGGACCTTAATCGCGAAGGCAATGGCGAAGGCGAGGAACAGCCAGAACTCTGCCCGCGCCCCGATGGTCATCCGCCCTTCGCGCAACGCCTCGAATAGCGTGACATAATCGAACGTCCCGAAGCCGACCTGCTCCGCGTGGATAAAGTAGAGCGCGATGATGCCGGCCAACATCAGGAGACTGCCGACCGCCGTATAAATAAAAAATTTGACCGCCGCGTAGACGCGATTCTGACCGCCCCATACCCCGATCAGAAAGAACATCGGCACCAGCGACGCTTCGAAGAAGAGATAGAACACCAGCAGGTCGAGTGCCACAAAGACGCCTATCATCGCGCCTTCAAGTATCAACAGGGAAGCGTAATATGCGAGCGACCGCTTCTCGACCGCGTTCCAACTGGAAAGAATCGCAATCGGCATCAGCAACGTCGTGAGCAGCACCAGCCATAAACTGATGCCGTCGACGCCGACATGATAGCGCGCGCCGACCGCCCCAATCCATGACTCATTCTGCACGAACTTAAACGCACCAATAGCGTCTTCACCGATACCGCCGCCGAGCAGCAACAGCGACAGTGCGAAAGTCGCGACGGTGAAGCCGAGCGCGATCCAGCGGTAGTGCGATTCGCGTCGGTAGGGCGCGACGAGTCCGTGCGCGGCGAGCGCGATGGCGCCCGCGACCGGCAGCAGAATCAGTATGGTAAGCAGATATTGCTGCATAGGAAGTGTCTACCGTGTGAAGGGAGTAACCTGATACGCGCTGAACGCGAAGTAGCCGATCACCGCGAGCGCGCCGAGCAGGATAATCGCGGCATAACTGCGGACGAAGCCGGGCTGCAAATGACGCAGCACCGAACCGATCTCGCGCGTCCCACGCCCGACGCCGTTAACGATGCCATCGACCACACCGACATCGAAGAACTTCCACAGCACACTGCGCGAACCGGTCTTCAGCGGATTGATAATCGAAGCGTTATAAACCTCGTCGACGTAGTATTTGTTTTCCAGCAACCGCGGCATCGCAAGCAGCGGGCGCTTTTGGAACATCAACCAGCCGATGCCGATGCCGACGAGTGCGATGACGACGGAGATGCCGGTGAACAGACGTTCCATGCTGACCTCGTGCGGGTCATGCGCGCGCGCCGGGTCGCCGTGGCTGCCATCACCGACAGACAATGGCGACGCTCCGTCGTGCGCCTGCGGTGGTGTCGAGAGCCATTCGGGATTTGACGCGGAAGGAGTCTGATGCGTGCCACCTTCGTTTGCCGCCGCGCCGTGCTCACCCCGTTCAGGCGCGTGCGCGATGGCGGGTTCAAGCATGTGCTCAAAGTAGTTGATGTCACCCAAACCGACGAGCGAACTGAGCGCGTAAGGTACGCCGACGAGTCCGCTGACGGTCGAAAAAATGGCGAGCACGATCAGCGGGACGGTCATCACCCACGGCGATTCGTGCGGTGTGAACGGGCCGTGGTGTGCGGCGTGTTCGTCCTCGTTGTCATCAATAAGTAAGTCGCTCGCTTCGTCGTCGTGCGCGCTTCCGTGGTGAGCGTCGCCGACATGCGCGCCGGTTTCGTGACGCGGACGGTCGCCCGCCGAATCGAAACGGGCGGCGTGCGGCTTCAAGCCTTCGTCATATGCGTGGGCGTGCGCTTCGTCGGCCTGCTCACCCGCCGCGACCTCGCGGAAACGCTCTCCGCCCCAGAATGTCATCACCATCATCCGCGTCATGTAGACGGCGGTCAGCAGCGCCGTCACCGCGCCGATCAACCACAGAATCTGTCCCGCGTTAGCGGTGCCGAGAGATGCTGTGCTCCATGTCTTCCACAGAATTTCGTCCTTCGAGAAGAAGCCGGCGAAGATGGGAATGCCGCTGATGGCGAGCCATCCCGTCAGCATCGTCGCAAAGGTGATTGGCATGTACTTCCTGAGGCCACCCATGCGGCGCATGTCCTGCTCGTGATGCATGCCGTGAATCACCGAGCCGGAGCCGAGGAACAGCAGAGCCTTGAAGAAAGCGTGCGTCATGACGTGGAAAATCGCGGCGCCGAACGCACCGACACCGCACGCCAGCATCATGTAACCGAGTTGTGAAACGGTCGAATAGGCAAGAACTTTCTTAATGTCGTTCTGCGCGAGTCCGATGGTCGCCGCAAAAATCGCGGTCGCCGCGCCGATGATGGCGATGATAAACATCGCGGTCGGCGCGTGGACATAGACCTGCGAGCAGCGAACGATCATGTAGACGCCCGCCGTAACCATCGTCGCCGCATGGATCAAAGCGGAGACCGGCGTCGGCCCGGCCATCGCGTCCGGCAGCCACACAAACAGGGGAATCTGCGCGCTCTTACCCGTCGCGCCGATAAACAGCAGGACTGCGGCGGAAGTCAAGCCACCGGCAAAAATTGCCCCCCACGTGAAAGACTCGACCGGCATCCCACCCGCTACCGTCAGGAAGCTCTGCAACGCGCCGACGCCTTCCATCGCGGGCTTGTCGAAGAAGCTAATCGACCCGGTCAAAAAGAAAATCAGCATGATGCCTAAGATCACGCCCCAGTCGCCGACACGGTTGGCGACGAACGCCTTCTTCGCCGCGTCGCCTGCCTCGCGTCGATTGAAGTAATAGCCGATCAGCAGATACGAGCAGAGGCCGACGCCTTCCCAACCGACGAACATCAGCAGAATGTTATCGGCCAGAACGAGCGTCAGCATCATAAACATGAACAGATTAAGATAGGCGAAAAAACGATAGAACCCACGGTCTCCGTGCATGTAGCCGGTCGCGAAGACGTGAATCAAAAGCGCCACGAACGTGATGAAACAGGCGTAGATGCCGCTCAGTCGATCCATCGCGAAACCGAAGTCGGCGCGGAAAGCCCCGACCTGCATCCATGTCCAGAGATGACTCATTACGGGCGTGGCCGCCTCGTTCGTCAGCGCCGCACCACCCGCGTCGGTGAACGCGATCATGAATGCGATCACGGTCGAGATACCGACCGACCCGCACGCGACCGCGCCGATGAATGCTTCGCTGTGGACGCGCCGCCCGATCAGCCAGTTGATGGTCGCCCCGACAAGCGGCGCGAAGACGACGACCGAGAGCCAATGGTTAGTCATGAAGGTAGGTTTCAGAGTTTCAGAATGTTCGCTTCATCGACATCGAGTGATTCGCGATTGCGGAAGATGGCGATGATGATGCCGAGCCCGACCGCCGCCTCGGACGCCGCGACCGCCATCACGATGAAGACGAAGAGTTGGCCGGTCACATCATTGAAGTAACTCGAAAACGCGACGAACGTCAGGTTAACGGCGTTCAGCATCAGCTCAATGCACATGAACATCGAAATCGCGTTGCGCTTGATGATGACGCCGGCCGCGCCAATCGTGAACAGCACCGCCGACAGCGCGAGATACCATGACAGAGGGATCATCTCTCTTCTCCCTCTCCCCGGTCGGCAGTGCGCGATTCGAGGCGTTCAATGGCGCGTGCGGCCATCTCGCGCCCGGCAGTCTCTGTCAGACCGGGCCGTGACCCGGAGATGCGCGAATCGTTTGTTGAGGCGGTGAAAGACGGCCCCGCTGCACCGGACGAATCAGCGGAGCGAGCCGCCAACGGAATATCGGCGGCGCGCCGGGCGAGTGTCATCGCACCGACGATAGCCATCAGAATCAGCACCGACGTGATTTCAAACGGCAGGATGTATTCGGTGAACAGCCCAGCGCCGATAGAAGCCGTCAGTCCGACGTTAGACGGCGCAGAACTGACCGGGCCGACGAAGAAAAGCATAAAGAAGACTTGCACAATCAGCACGAACGATAGCCCGGCGGCGACGGGAATCAGATAGCGCAGGCGCAATGGTCGGCGCACCTCCGTCTCGACGTTAAGCAGCATGATGACGAAGACGACGAGCACCATAATCGCTCCGGCGTAGACGATGACCTGCACGGCAGCGATGAACGGAGCGGCGAGCGTCACGTACAAGCAGGCCAGCGAAACGAAAACTCCGACCAGCGAAATCGCACTGTACAGCGGATTGCGCTGCACGATCATTGAAAGTGCGCACCCGACGGCCATCCCGCCGAACAACATGAAGAGGAAAGTTGAAGTGTATTCAAGCATAGACCGAGAAAGAAGGGTGGCAATCTCCGCGCATCCTTCGTTAATAAAAGAAGTACGCCACAGTCGCTGTCAAAACGATGTTCAAAATCGCAGCGGGCAGTAAGAACGTCCAACCGAAATTCATCAACTGATCAAAGCGGAAGCGCGGCAGCGTGCCCCGCAGCCAGATGTACAGGAAGAGGAAGAAAATTATCTTTCCGAGAAAGTAGAACACGCCGAGCACCGGGAACGTCGCCACGCCGGGGCCGTTCCACCCGCCGAGAAACAGCGTCGTCGCCAGCACCGAGACGGTAAACATGTTGACGTATTCGGCCATGAAAAAGAGCGCAAACTTGAGCGCCGAGTATTCAGTGTGAAAGCCGGCGACGAGTTCCGTCTCCGCTTCCGGCAAGTCGAACGGCACGCGATTCGTCTCCGCAATGGCGGAGATCAGATAGATGATGAAGCCGAGCGGCTGATAGATGATGTTCCAGTGCAGGCCGAAGAATCCGGACTGTTGCTCGACGACACTGTAGAGATCGAGCGTCCCCGACATCAGCACGACGCCGACGAGCGACAGACCCAGCGACAACTCGTAGGAAATCATCTGCGCCGACGCGCGCAATCCGCCCATCAAACTATACTTGCTGTTCGACGCCCATCCCGCGAGCATGATGCCGTAGACGCCGACCGACGTAATACCGAGAACGTACAGCAGTGCGATGTCGAACTGCGCGATAACCAGCTTGACCGGCCCGAAGAATGGCAGATTCACCGTCGGCCCGAACGGATAGACGATGATCGTCATCAGCGCCGCCGTGATCGCGATAATGGGGGCGAGCAGATAAAAGAACTTCGACGCTTGATCGGGAATGACTTCCTCTTTAAGGATAAACTTCAACAGATCGGCGAACGGCTGCAAGACGCCGCCGTAGCCGACGCGATTCGGCCCCAGCCGCCCCTGAATAAGTGCGAGGATGCGGCGCTCCGCCAACACCGTGTACGCGACGATCATCAGCACCACCACGAACGCGATGTTGATGCCGAGCATCGTCAGTCCGGCCTGAACCAAAGGGCTATTCCAATTCATAAGAATTTTTGATTTTCGATTGCCGATTTGCGATCTTGAACCGGCGGCGTATGTAGTTCCTTGTTTTTGATTTCAAATCTGCAATCTGCAATCGGCAATCGAAAATCTAACTACTCTCCGCCATTGCCGTATCGCGGCGCAGACCGGAGTCGATGGTGATTTGATAGAGAGGCGACACCAGCACGTCGGGCGGCTCCGGGTTGCCGGCGGCGAGCAGGTGAAACTGCGGCACCTTGTCAGTCAGTGTGCCGATCTTGAAAAGCTCGTGACCGACCTCCGGCGTCTCCATAATCTTGTCGCCCGCCTCAGTCATGCGCTCGACGCGCCGCTGCAATTCGGCTAGCACTTCGGCAGTCTCCGCGCGCTGTCCGGCGAGTTGGTACTTCGCTTGCACCGGCTTCGATTCATCCTTCAGCAGCGGATAACGCAATCCCTGATAAGCCGTGACGTGCTCGCCGATCTCGCGGAACACGGCGCTCGCCGACATCTGATAATCGAAGTCGATGCCGAGCGCGTCGGCCAACAGCGACGTAATTACCCAGTCGGGCTTTGCCTGATGGACTGGCGGGATTGACTGGCGGACACGCTGCACCAACCCATCATTGTTTGTATAAGTTCCATCGATCTCGGCGAACGACGCCGCCGGCAACACGACATCAGCGTGTGCCGTCGTGTCGGTGGCGAATAGTTCCTGCACGACAAGGAAATCCAGATTCTGAAGTGCCTGCGCGCGCCCCTCTAAATGCTCCGGCAACAGGCCGCCTGCAATGTATAACGCGCGGACGGTCTCACCCGCGGCGTCCAGTAAGCCGGTCGCGTTCAGTTTTCCATCCATCAACCCGACATCATGGACGCCGAAGCTGTTGTTAAAGAGCGGCAGCGGGTGGAAGAGAAAACGACGATTCTCTTTGTCGCCGATAGAGCCGGGCAACTGCGCGAGAATCGTCTGCGCCTCGGTGCTTAGCTCTCCGCCGAACATCAGAACTACGTCGCCCTGCGTCTCGTCGATCACGCGCCACAGGGATTCAATCTCTTTGACCTCGACGCCCATCTTGCGGGCGACCATCGCGTCGTCGGTCTGACCCGCGAGCGCCAGCACCAACGCATCCTCGGTTCCAGGTCGGACGTGCAGAAACTGTGTCGCCTGTTGCTTGAGGCGGATCGAGACGCTGTTAATGATGACAAGTTTCGCGCCGCCATTACGCACCGCCTGCCGAATCTGCTTGGCGGTCAGAGGCTGCAACTCTTCCGGCTCGCCGCCGATCAGCACAATGGTCTTCGCGTGACGAATGTCCTTGTGCGTCGCAAGCGGCGCCGTCATGTTCTTGAAGAAGGGAGCGAGCGAAAACGCCTCCGATGCAGTGTAGTGCTCGGTGCCGACCACCTCGCGGGCGAACTTGAGCAATACGTAATTCGCTTCGTTCGTCAGACGCGGACTGCCGACGACACCGATGGAATTGGCACCGTGTGCGTCTTTGATTTCCTGCAACTTCGCGGCAGTGAAATGAATCGCTTCGTCCCACGTCGCGGGAATCAGCTTGCCGCCTTTTCGATAGCGAATCAGCGGCGTTCGCAGACGCTCTTCATGATTAACGAATGGATGCGCGAACCGCCCCTTGATGCACAGGAACTCGCCGTTGATGCCATCCACGTAGCGGTCGCGCGCGACGACACGCATCAACTCGCCGGCGCGCGAGCCGAGAGACATTTGGCAACCGTCCGAGCAGAATGTGCATGTCGAGACGGTGCGTTCAAGTTCCCACGGACGCGTCTGATGGCGATAGGTCGCGTCAAGCAGCGTACCCGTCGGGCAGACCTCGATGCAGTTGCCACACTGCGAGCAGTTGAGCCAGCCGCCGAACGTGCCGATCACGGTGTTCGCGCCGCGCCCGCCCGCTTCGATGGCGTCTTCGCCCATCCACTCGTCGCAGACGCGCGTGCATCGCTTGCAGAGGATGCAGCGTTGCGAGTCGTTGGCGACAATCGGCGACAGGAATTTTTCCGGATAGTAATTCTTGCGCTCGGTGAAGCGTTCTTCGAGTCCGCCCCAGTCGAAGACCATCTCCTGCAACTCGCACTCGCCGCCCCGGTCACACACCGGGCAGTCGAGCGGGTGATTCGCGAGCAGGAATTCGACCATCCCGCGTTGCGCCTTCTCGATTTCTTCGCTCTGGGTGGTGACGATCATCCCGTCCGTGCAGGTGATCGTGCATGAAGTCTGAAGCTTCGGCATCTTCTCAATGCGCACCAGACACATCCGACATGACGCTTGAAGCGCGAGGTCAGCGTAGTAGCAAAAAGAGGGAATCGCGAAACCGTTTTCGCGACACACATCGATTAGCGGCGCGCCCTTTTGGACTTGGAACTCCTGACCGTTGATCGTGAGCTTGATTAAATCTGCCATATTAAAATTGCTTAAGTTTGAGAAAACTCAACTTGATGTTCTACTTCACTCTCACAAGGTTTGAAGTGCTACCGCCGATTCGGTAACCTGGTCGCCGCGCTCCACAAGCGGCATCAAGTGACGTCGGAAATCTTCGGGAAACTTTTTGATCGCTGATTGAATCGGCCACGCCGCTGCGTCGCCGAGCGGGCAAAATGATTTGCCTTCGATGTTGTCGCATAAATCCAACAGCAATTGCGCGTCTTCGGGGCGACCCTCGCCTTTGGCAATGCGTTTGAAAACTTTGACCAGCCAGTCCGTGCCTTCGCGGCAGGGCGTACACCAGCCGCACGACTCATGCTTGTAGAACTCAGTCAGATTCTTCGTCGATTCGAACACATCGACCGTCTCGTCCATCACGATGAATCCGCCGGAGCCAACCATCGAACCGGCGGCGACGAGTCCTTCGTAATCCATCTTCACTTTTTTACCGACGATATCGATGGCGGGCATGATGTAGACGCTCGACCCGCCGGGAATCACCGCCTTTAACTGCTTCCCGCCGAGCATCCCACCGCAATCTTCCATGATGAACTTTTCCATGTCCTCGTAGCCCATCGGAAGTTCGTACACACCCGGACGATTGACGTGGCCGGAGACCGACCAAACCTTCGTGCCGCCGCTCTTTTCGGTGCCGAGTTTTTGATACGCCTCGCCGCCCATCTTGATGATGTCGGGGACGGCGGTCAGCGTCTCGACGTTGTTGACGACGGTCGGGCAGCCATAGAGTCCGGCGATTGCGGGAAACGGCGGCTTCATTCGCGGGTGGCCGCGCAAGCCTTCGAGCGAGTTCAGAAGCGCCGTCTCTTCGCCGCAGATATACGCGCCCGCGCCGGTGTGCGTAAAGACCTCGCACGAAAACTCCGTGCCCATAATCTTGTCGCCGACCAGACCGGCCTCGCGTGCTTCCTGAATCGCGGCATCGAGGATGTCGATGACGTAACGATACTCGCCGCGCGTGTAGATGTAAGTCGTGCGCGAGCCGAGTGCGTAGGCGGCGATCAGCATGCCTTCGATCAGCATGTGCGGGTCGCGCTCCATCAGGAAACGGTCTTTGAATGTGCCCGGCTCCGACTCGTCGGCGTTGCAGACGACGTACTTCGGCTTCGGCGAATCTTTCGGAACGAAACTCCACTTCATCCCGGTCGGGAATCCCGCGCCGCCGCGACCGCGCAGTGCCGACTTCTTGACCTCGCCGATGACAACATCCGGCGACATCCCGTCGAGCACTTTCTTCAGCGCTTCATAACCGCCGCGCTTGCGGTAAACATCGAGCGTGCGGGAATTCTCCAACCCGACGCGCTTAAGCTGAAGCGGCTCACAACCGATGGCTCCGATAAACATAATCTTAAATTGAGTGTGGTTTAATGCCGACGCCTGAAACCCGCGCGCCTGATTTTTGGTTCACGTTAACCCTTGACGGTGAAAACGTACTCGCCCCGCTCGCAGGTGTCGAGGATTTTATCCAACTTCTCGGCGGTCAGATTCTCGTGAAAATCGAAGCCGATTTGAAGCACCGGCGCGGTGCCGCACGAGCCGAGACACTCGACCTCAGAAAGCGAAAACTTTCCGTTCGGCGTTGTTTCGCCGGGCTTAATGCCGAGTCGTTTGGAACACTGTTCGGTGATCTTACCCGCGCCGAGAATCTTGCATGACAGCGTGCGGCAGACCTGTATGTGATACGTGCCGACCGGCTCAGTGTTAATCATCGAATAGAAGGTAGCGACTTCCCAGATATCTGTGATACGGACGCCGAGGCGGTCAGCCAGGTATGCCACGCCCGGCGGGTCCAGGTAACCACCGCGCTCGCGCTGCACTATAAACATCAACGGCAGAATCGCCGAGCGCTTGACCGGATACTTCGCCAAATGCCTGTCAATCTCCGCCTCGACAGCGGGGGAAAACACGGCCATCTCCAACGGCACCTTGGCTCCTTGTGGCAGAGGATTATTTGGGGTGAATTGCTGAGACATAGTTTTCAGTTTTTAGTTATCAGTTTTCAGTTCTTAAAACTCAAAACTGAAAAACTGATAACTGTTTACTACCTGTCTATTTCTCCGAGCACGATGTCAATCGAGCCGATGATGGCGACGACATCGGCGACCATCTCGCCGTTAACCATGTGCGGCAGTGCCGATAGATTGACGAAACTCGGCCCGCGCACATGAACCCGTGACGGTTTTGGGCCGCCCTCTGATCGAACGTAGACGCCGAGTTCACCCTTCGAGCCTTCAATCGCGTGATAGACCTCGCCCGCCGGAACATTGAAGCCTTCAGCGACGATCAGGAAGTGATGAATCAGCGCGTCCATGTGCGTCTTCATCGCTTCGCGGTCTGGCAGCACGACCTTCGGCGCGTCGGCTTTAACCGGACCGGGCGCAAGTCGAGACGCAGCCTGTTTGACGATCTTCAGCGACTCGGCCATCTCGCGCATCCTGACCATGTAGCGCGCCCACACGTCGCAACCACGTTCGATGGGAATATCGAAGTCGTAATTCTCATAGCCCGAATACGGATTCGAGCGCCGGATGTCGAGCGCGACGCCGCTCCCGCGCAGACTCGGGCCGGTGATGCCCCAATCGATGGCGTCTTCGGCAGAGATGATGCCGACGCCCTTCGTGCGATTCTGAAAGATTCTGTTGCCCGACAGCAGCGTATGAAACTCGTCGAGCGCGGCAGGGAAGTTGTCCGTAAATTGTTTGACGCGCCGCTCAAACCCGGCGGGCAAGTCCATCATCAAGCCGCCGATGCGGAAGTAAGAAGGTGTCAGACGCCCGCCCGACGCCGCCTCGATCATGTTCAGAATCTTTTCGCGCTCGCGGAAGCAGTAGAAGAAGACGGTCATCGCGCCGATGTCGAGCGCGTGCGTGCCAAGCCACACCAGGTGCGACGCGATGCGCTGCATCTCGCACATCAACACACGAATCGTCTGCGCGCGTTCGGGAATCTCTAAGCCGAGAAGTTTCTCGACCGCCATCACATACGCCAGGTTGTTGCCGAGCGGATTGAGGTAGTCCATCCGGTCGGTGATGACGATCCCCTGCTGATACTTTTTGTACTCGAACAGCTTCTCCATGCCCGTATGAAGGTAGCCAATGTCGGGCGTGCATTTGACGATCATCTCGCCGTCGAGCACCAATTCGAGACGCAGCACGCCATGCGTCGAAGGATGCTGTGGCCCCATCGAGATGGTCATCTGCGTGTCGAGCGGACGATCAACGACCTCAAATTGCGGCGGTAGGTTGGTGGTGGAAACGCTCATAAAAGTTTGGAGTGCTTCAGAGTCTGAAGTCCGAAGTCCGAAGTCCAGAGCTTTTAACGTCTCGACTCCGAACTGCAGACTCTCGACTAAGTTAAGCTGTACGGTTCATAGCCACGAAGCGGAAAATCCTTGCGCAACGAATGGCCCTGCCAATCATCCGGCAGCAGGATACGGCGCAGATCCGGGTGCCCGTCGAAGATCACGCCGAAGTGGTCGAAAGTTTCGCGCTCGTGCCAGTTCGCGGTGCGCCACACACCGGTCACTGTCGGCACGTGTGTGTCCTCTTCGTTCAATAAAACTTTCAGGCGCAGACGGTGATATTTCGTCGTCGAAAACAGATGGTAGTTAACCTCGAAGCGCGGTTCTTCCTCCACACCGCGGTCGGCGCCGCAGATGTCCGAGAGCATGTTGAATTCAAGACCCGCAGCAACCTTCAGGTGTGTGCAGAGGTGGACGATCTGCTCGCGCGGCACAACGACCGTGACTTCGCCGAATGCAACCGTCACTTCGCCGAGCCACTCCGGGTGCTCGCGCCGCAGCATATCGACCAGCAACGCCGGCGCGCGGCCCGCATCGGTCGTGGTTAAAGCCGCTTCGGTGATCTGCTTTTCGCGATCGATGTCTTGTGACATATAAGAAAACCTGGCAGACGTCAACTGTAGGTCAGTAATTCACAGAGACAGGATCGGCGCATCTGACCGGCGACGTCCTGTGTCACACTTGATGAAATTAAATTCTAGTAAGACCGGCGGCGCTCGTGACGCGAGGCAATCGTGTACGGGCGCGAAACTTCTGCCTGGGACGCAGCATCGTTCGTCGCCGAAATTCCGGTCGCGGGGAGCGTCCCCGGCGGCACCGCTTCCCGCGCGTCCTCGACGTTCACATCCCGGCGATCACGCAGAGACTCTTTCGAGATTTTGTCCTGAAGCATCATCACCGCGTGGATCAACATTTCCGGTCGCGGCGGGCAGCCGGGAATGTAGACATCAACCGGCACGATCTTATCGACGCCTTGCACAATCGCGTAGTTGTCAAAAACGCCGCCCGAAGTCGCGCACGCGCCCATCGAGATGACCCACTTCGGTTCCGGCATCTGGTCATAGATGCGCCGCAACACCGGCGCCATTTTGCGCGACACGCGCCCCGATACGATCATCACGTCCGCCTGGCGTGGGCTGGCGCGGAAGACCTCTGAACCGAAGCGCGCCAAGTCGTTGCGTGAAGAAGTGGCGTTCATCATTTCGATGGCGCAACAGGCGAGGCCGAACGTCGCCGGCCACAGACTGGACTTGCGCGCCCAGTTAACCAACGAATCGAGCCGCGTCGTCAGAACTTCCGGCAGCGCTTCGGCGATAACATTTTCTAAACCCATAATGAATCTCCTGCCGCAGACATCAGGCGGCGCGCGTCGCCGGTGCGCGTGGCGCTTGACGGCGTGAATCCATCTCAGCGAGAACCCGCCCTTCGGCGACAGCTTCGCGGCGCGCGCTTTCGCTCCAGTTGAACAAGCCCTTCTTCAGCACGTAGACGTAACCGACCAGCAGCAGCGCGACGAACAACATCATTTCGACGTAGACAAGCGTCCCCAGTCCGTTCTTCACCAGAGTGCGGAAGACCACCGCCCACGGCATCAGGAAAATTAACTCGATATCGAACAAAATAAAGATCATCGCAATCAGGTAGAACTTAACCGAGAATCGCTCGCGGGCCGAGCCAACCGGGTCTTTGCCGCACTCGTAAGGCATCAGTTTGGTGCGCGTCTGCTTACGCTGACCAACCACTTGCGAAAGCGCGACATTGCCGACCGCGAACCCGATGGCGACGACGAACATCAGTAGAATCGGCAGGTAAGCATTTAGCTCGAACATACACGCCTCCATGCAGCTTTCACGGCAGTAAAAGCTGGTATTTGATAGATTGAGAATGATGGCACAAACTCATCCTAGTAGATGATAAGTGGGCTGTCAAGCAAACTCTCCGGCGGCACAAAAGCTTAATTTGCAAGGAGATTGACCACCTCAGAAAGCATGTGTTACTTTGCGCTGAAGGGTCGGCACGGGTATTCAAATCTTCTTCAAACACCCATGCCTGGAAGCCATCTGTAAAGTTCGTGATTACCGGATTCAACACCGACATCGACTACAACGGCATCACCTATCATGTCCAAACTGAGGACAAGGGGATCGACACGCCGTTGATTCTTTCGCTCGTTTACGCGGGCGGAACGATTCTCGCCAGTAGGCGCACGCCGTACACAGATTTGATTGAGGCCGGGTTTGACGTCGACACATTAACGGAGCGACTCCAGCGGCAGCACAAACTGATTTGTGCTGCGATTCATTCTGGCCGCCTGAATGATCTGATAAGCTTGACTGAGCGCGGCTCAAACGCTCGCCGCGCACCAGCGGTCGAGCAGGTTGCCATCATCACGCCGCCTGACATGACGCCGCCAGAGGCCCCCCCGCCGGTCGCGTCGAACACGTACCCTAAAGAGGTTCATCCCCGGACGCAGCGTGTCAGTCGCCGACTCGATGGCGTGTCGAACACACAGCCTGAAGAGGTTCGTCCCCAAGCACTCGACAAAAAAGCGCCTCGCGGCAAAAAGATCAAGGCTACTACCGACTCTCTCCTGCCGCTGGAAATTCCGGAGCCACTGCCCATAGTGACGCTTCAATCTGCCACTCCGCCGTCATCCACCGCGCTACCGAACCCGACGCCAAATGTCGATAATCAATCACTTGATGATGACCCGCTTTCTCTTGAGGAAGATGGAGATGCGGAAGGCGGCGAAATTTATTTGAAACTGCTGGATGACGGTGAGTTTCGGGCGGGTAAACTGATGATGATTAGAGTGTTCGTCGGCTGGGACAGTGATGGCGCGCGCCCGATCTTCGACGCGGCCATCACGGTCAAGATTTTGGGGACGGCTTTCAGTCCGATGATTCTCTCAGCCGTTTCGGACAAAGACGGGATGGCCGTCGTCCGCGCGTTGCTGCCGCGTTTCTCGTCGGGGCGCTCCGCGGTGTTGATCCGCGCGGTCGTCAAAGGACAAGAAGCGGAACTGCGTCGCGTTATTCATCAATCCTGAAGAGGAGTTACTGTTGCGCATTGAGGTCAACGGCGAAGCGCGCGATGTTACTGACCGCATCAGCCTCGAAGAATTAGTTCAGCACTTGAGTCTCGCCCCGGAGCGTTTGGCCGTTGAGTTGAATCGCCAAGTCGTGCGCCGTGCTGACTGGCGAGAAACGACGCTCAACGAAGGCGACCGGGTTGAAGTCGTGCATTTCGTCGGTGGTGGTGATGTGATCGTCACGAAACTTTGTTACTTTCCCGGATTCTCTTCAAAACGTAATCTCCTTCGACTGTGAACGCAGATGTCCATACCAACCTCGCCGACGCCTAACGCATTCAGAATCGGAAACCGCACCTTCGACTCACGTCTGATTGTCGGAACCGGTAAGTATCGCTCGTTCGACGAGATGAAGGCCGCGCACCGCGCTTCCGGGGCCGAGATGGTGACAGTCGCGGTGCGTCGTGTGCCGCTCGACCGCAGCACTGAGTCCTTCCTCGACCACCTCGACCCAAAGTTAATGATTCTGCCGAATACCGCCGGCTGCTACACGGCGGAGGATGCGATCCGCACCGCGCGTTTGGCGCGCGAGGCGCTCGGCACCGACTGGATCAAACTTGAAGTGATCGGCGATCAAACGACGCTGTTCCCCGACAACGAACAGACGCTCGAAGCGGCGCGCGTCCTCGTCGGCGAAGGCTTCACGGTGTTGCCGTACTTCTCGGATGATTTGATTATGGCGAAGAAGTTGTTAGATGTCGGCTGCCCGGCGGTGATGCCGCTCGCCGCGCCGATTGGATCGGGACTCGGCGTCCAGAATCCGGCGAACTTGCGCATCATGCGTGAGCAACTGCCCGATGCGACGATCATCATTGACGCGGGAGTGGGAACGGCGAGCGACGCGGCGGTGGCGATGGAGTTGGGGGCCGACGCGATTTTGATGAACACCGCGATAGCCGAGTCGCCGCACCCTGACATGATGGCCGCGGCGATGCGTCACGCCATCGAAGCCGGACGCCTCGCCTACATCGCCGGGCGCATGCCGAAGCGACTCTATGCCAGCGCGTCAAGTCCGCTGTCCGGCGCGATCAAATGAAATCGACGCCTGCGTGACTCTTCAATCCGCAATCCGCAATCCGCAATCATCTTGTCACCTGTCACGGCTGAGAAATTCAGAGTACGTGAAGCCGGTCGGTAATCACTGACCGGCTTTCGTCTTTATCAAGGGAGGGTTGGGTTGGCGGCTCGCGGCGTGATGTTGGCTGTCGTCCCGTTGCGGCGAAAGTCGCGCGCGTTGTCGTTGGTGTCGGCGGCGTTGGGTGTGCGGATCAGGTCGTTGGTCGTCCCGCCGGTGAACAGCATCGACGCGCCTTCACCGAACGTGACGAACACGGTAGGCGGCGCGGACGAGCCGCCCTGGTACGTGAGTCCGTCGAGCTTGATACCGCTGATCTCGATCTTGATGCCGCCCGTCGTGTTGTTGAGGTTGAATCCATTCGGCGCGTTCGTCAGTCCGGCGTCAAAGTCAGCCGTCACACCGTAAGCTTGCGCGCCGTTGGCAATCAGATAAAAGGAACGCGGCCCGATCAACGTGGTTCGACTGCCGACCGCGCCGGGAAGGGCGACGGTCAACACGCCGGTGCCGGCGCCGCTCTGACGAAACGAAATGACAAGTCCGCTGATGTCGAGCGTGCGATCCGAGACGTTGTATAGCTCGACAAAGTCGCGCGCCTGCGCGTTGCCGGAATCAACCGCGATGACCGCTTCGTTGATAATGACCTGACCGGTGGTGGCAACCGGTGGCGGCGAGACTGCAAGCGTGGCGACGTTACTCGTGACGCTGTTCGCCATCGCCGTAATGTTCGCATTGCCCGCGCCGACGCCAACGGCGAGGCCCGTCGGATTGACCGTCGCCACCGCCGTGTTGTTCGACGACCACGCGAAACTGACGCCGGATAATTCCTGATCGCTCACATCAAATGCCCGCGCGTTGAACTGTTGTGTCTGACCGGCACCGACCGAGGTCGAAGTCGGCGTGATGGTGATGCGCGCGACGGGCGGCACAGGTGCGTTGACGGTGAGCGAAGCGATGCCTTCGATGCCACCGGCGCGGGCGCGGACGGTGCTAATACCCGGCGCGAGGCCAGAGGCGATTGTGCTCGCACCGGTCAATGTGCTGAGCATCGCCGTCAGAGGATTGCTTGACTCCCAGATGAGAGAGACGTTCGCAATTTCGACTTCGGCGCCGTTGAAGATGCCGAACGCGCTGGCACGAAACGTCTGCGCCACGTTGGTTTCGATCATGGCCGTCGACGGGGTGATGGCGATACGTGTAATCGTCGGCGAATAGAATGGCGTACCGTCGATTCGCGTACCCGGCGAGAACCGTCGACTGGCTGCATGCGGGGCAGTGGAGTGCGCAAAGAAATTCCCGCCCGGCTGTCCGACGCGCGCGTCGGGCACGCGCGTCAATGATTGATCTGTGACCGCACTCGTCCCACTCGCGCCGCCGTATGCTTGCGACGCGATGACGACATCGGAAGCGCCGACGCGCAATTTAAGCGTCACGACATCATCGGTGTTGTTCAATCCGAGCGACGGGGAACTTGCGGTCACGACGACGGCCCCGCCGAAGACTGGATCGTCGAATGGCGGCGCGCCCCCACCGAACACCACGATGCCTGCTCCCGCCGCCAATCGTGTGTTGTCGGCGAACGTGTGACGATTCTGCGTCGAGTCGGAAATGACGAGACCGGAAATGTCGACGGTTTGATCCGACGTGTTCACTATTTCGATGAACTCGTCTTCGGAGCCGTCGCGCCTTCCATCGCGGTTGGCGTCACCCTGCAAGTCAGGCGCGGCGCTACCCGGCGGGTCGGCCAGAATCTCGTTGATGCTGAGCGGCAGTTGAATAGAGAGGCTCGTCTCAGCCGAGATCGTTCCGCCGCGGCCATCATCGGTGGTGACGTTGATGATGGTCGTCCCGACTCCGACGCCGCGCGCGAGGCCGATTGCATCGACGCTCGCGACGAACGGACTGCGCGATTCCCACGTGAAGAATGCGCCGGTCACAATTCGGTTTGCCGCATCGTAAGCCGTCGCGGAATACAGTTGCGTCGCTCCGCGATTGATCGTGGCAAGTGCGGGCGTGACCTCGATACGTGAGACCTGCGGCGGCGCGGGCGCGATGGCGAATGTGATCGTGTTGCTGACAAACGTCACCGCCCCGTCAATCGCCGCCGCGCTGATTTGCACTGAACCGACTCGCCGTCCGGTGACCGAAGCCGTCGTCACCCCAACACTCTGATGATTGACGGAATCGACGGTCAGGATACTTGCATCGCTCGATGTGAACGTGACGACTGATGTGGAGAACGGACGGTTGAATTGATCGAAAGCACGCGCCGTGAGTTGCGTTGTTTGACCTTCAATCACGGTCGTGGCCGCTGCTTCAAGGTCGAGTCGGGTGAGTCGCCCTGTCCGCGCGACGAAGAGCGACCCATCGAGATTTGTCCCCGGCGAAAATCTTCGCGCCGCGCCGCCCGTTGCGAGCGTGTGGCGCACGAAGCCACCCATCACATCAGGCGCACGCGTGATCGATTGGTTGACGGAATCGCCGGCAAGGTCGTCACCCGTCGAGCCGTATGTAAATTGTGTGACGAGGTTGCCATCGGCGTCTCGTATAATCAGCGTGAGGCCGGCGTTGGTGAGCGAAAGCGTTCCCGACGACGCGTCCGTGACGGCGGCGCCGCCGAAGATAGAATTGTTCGGATCAAAAGCGCCGCCCCCAAAAATCACGATGCCGTCATTGACGGGCAGCACCGTGTTGACCGCGAAGATGTGGCGCGTCGTCTCCGCCGAACCGCTCAACTGGCGCGTCCGCAGCGACCATCGGCTGATGTCAAGTGTCGCGTCAGACCCGTTAACAAGTTCAACGAACTCGTCGTCGCTGCCGCTGCGTTGGCCGTCGCGGTTAGCGTCGCCCGCCGCGTTGTCGGGAGGGTCAGCCAATATTTCGTTAATGACGAGCGTGCGCGCGACCACCTTCAATTCGTATGTCGCCGAAACGTCGGCGGACGCAGCGGCCTTGATGATCGCCGTGCCTGTCTGCGTCGTGGAAGCGACGGCGAGTCCGGTTTCGTTGATGGTCACAATACTCGTGTTGCTCGATGTATAAGCGACGGGTGCGTCAATGATTTCATCGCCGAGCGCGTCGCGGACTGTGGCGCGAATCTGCAACGTAGCGCCGAACGGAATCGTGTCCGTGGTCGCCGTCAGACTGATGCTCGACGGGCGGGGAGGTGCGCCGCCGTCGGATATATTGACGGTCGTCCGATTACTCGCGCGGTCGCCGATGCGGACAATGATTGAAGTGCTTCCGGCATCTCTGAAACGCAGCGGAAGGGCGACGTGAATCTCGCACAGGCCGGGGAGATCACGCGAACGCACAACCGCTTCGACAGGTACAGATTGATTGTCAAACGTGACCGTCACGTCGCCGCCGGGCGTCACACCGGTGCCGAATAAAATCAGGCGACGCGGACTACCTTCTGAGTCCGTCACGGTGAACGGGCCTGGCCGGAACGTCGCGGCATCGAGGGCGATGGCTTCGCCGATGCCGTTCGCGCTTCTGGTGAAGATGCCGGGCGCGGCGGGCGCGATGACGATAGAAGCGCGCGTTTCGAAGCCGTCAGGATTTCGCACCACGAGTTGTGCGACGCCGTGTGGCGTGTCGGCGGGAATGTGAAAGTTAATCTGCGCGGGCGAGACGAAAAAAAGCTGCGCTGATCGCCCGTCGACGGTGACGCTCGTGTTCGCCAGCGTCAAAGGAAACGAGCCGTCACTTTGCCGTTGAGCTTCGACGCTCGTCAGAGCCAATCTCGCGCCTTTTAAGATGGCGATGGAGTCCGACGCGAATGCTTTTTCGGTCGCCGGCTCTCTGCCGAGAGAGGCGGCGTTCAATATCTGCAAGTCAGTCGAGAACAACGTGCGCTCTGGAATCGTCGCCACGTAAATCTCGGCGTTGTTGGCGAACTCGTTTGATGAAACGGAGTCGGTTAACGTGCGCGGAAAGTTGAAAGCGACGATGCCGCCATCGTCGTCGAGCGCGGCCACAACTTCGGCTGTCGCGGCAGCCGGAGCGTCGGTGACGCGCGTCGTCGTATCGGTCGGAATGTCGTGGACGTAAAGTTCGACGCTTCCATCAGTATTGCCGCCGTTGACGTTACGCCGCGTCGCGAAAGCGATTCGCGAGCCGTCACCGCTGATGGTTGGATGAAGCGGCACGTCCGCCACACGCCTGCTGAGCGCGGTGATCTGACGAAGAAGATTATTCCGCCCGTCAAAAAGAAAAACCTGATGCGCCCCGGCAGAGTTTGTGGCCGAGTAGATGACTCGTTTGCCATCGTCACTGATCGCGCGGCCCGGAGTAAATGCGAGTTGATCGACGCCCGCCACAACGACGCGCGGCGCGGCATTGGCGTCGACGCTTAGTGGGTTAGCGCGGATGGCAATCAACATTAAATCACGGCGGGCGGAAGCGACTTGCCCCGCCGGTGCGGCGTCGTTGATGAAAGCGACACGCGAACCGTCGCCGCTGATCTTCGCGTCGGTCGAGCCGATCACGCCGTGCGTGTTCGTCACCTGCGTGAAGGATTGCGTCGCTGAGTCGTGAATGAAAATCTCGAAGTTGCCGTCGGCGTTTTGATTAGTGAGGTCACGGTTTGAAGCGAACGCAATCAAGCGCCCGTCGTCTGAGATTGAAGGCTGGAAGCTACCGTCGCGTGTGCGCTGTGAAGCATCGCCGGGCGTCGTGTCGGTCATCTGTCGCAAGCTTCCGCCGTCAAACAAAAACAGTTCCGAGTTTCCATCCGCGTTCGATCCGAGCGGGTCGTTCGTGCTGGCAAAGGCGACGCGCGAAGCATCCTGTGATATGGCCGCCGCCGGCGCCCGCGACGCAGCGAGTTGCGCGAATGAAGATGTGCCGCCGCTCAAATCAATCCTAATCGCGCGCACTCCTGCCGACCCGCCGGTGCCGAAGACGCCCGCCGTCGATTCAAAGACGAGGTGACGACCATCACCGCTGAGCGATGGATTGAGATTGAGGCTGACTTCAGACGTGTTGGTAATTCGTCGCGGCGTCAATGTCTGCGCGTGAATGGTGTCGGCGACTACGCACAGTCCGAAGAATGCAGCGGCGCAAAGTGTGAGGATGACCCTCAGCCTTGAGTGAGAAAGCAAGGCGATGCTCCAATTTCCCGCGTTGACCAAAGGGGCTATCAGCACGGCATGGTGAGATTGTTGATACGGTTACCGCACGAAGAGAATTTTCGACGACGTGTGAAGAGCCGTCAGCGCGCCGGAGAGATCACGGATTCGAGTAAGGAAATAAACTGAGCGCGCCAATAATTGTTGACGCGCGCATTCTACAGCTTTCGAGACGAATGGCAAACAAATCTCGGCATTGATAGCGATTTGCAATTGCGTGCGCCCGTTTAGAGGCTTTGCTTCTGCCCGCCGGTACAACGTCGAGACGGCGGGC